>NZ_JAMPKA010000040.1:0-2500 GCF_039961855.1 Trichocoleus sp. Lan
TGGGGATTTTGAGAGTTTTCCAAAAAAGTTTTTCAAAACAGTTGACAGAAGCGGTTCGTGGTTGCTACATTAATAAAGCGGTCGGGAGAGCAAGCGAAAGTGAAGCGACACCGAAGCGCACCGAACCTAGAAAAAATAATAGTTTGAAAGCCAAGTAAACACAAGTACCTCGTCAAAAAAATCAGGTGAATTGGAAGAAACTTCAATCACCCAGACGAAGTCGGTAGGAAACTTATAGTTTCCAATAGCCAAAAAAACAAACTCACTTAACACAATGGAGAGTTTGATCCTGGCTCAGGATGAACGCTGGCGGTCTGCTTAACACATGCAAGTCGAACGGGAATCTTCGGATTCTAGTGGCGGACGGGTGAGTAACGCGTGAGAATCTGCCTTCAGGACGGGGATAACAGTTGGAAACGACTGCTAAGACCGGATGTGCCGAGAGGTGAAATATTTATAGCCTGAAGATGAGCTCGCGTCCGATTAGCTAGTTGGTAAGGTAAAAGCTTACCAAGGCGACGATCGGTAGCTGGTCTGAGAGGACGATCAGCCACACTGGGACTGAGACACGGCCCAGACTCCTACGGGAGGCAGCAGTGGGGAATTTTCCGCAATGGGCGAAAGCCTGACGGAGCAAGACCGCGTGGGGGAGGAAGGTTCTTGGATTGTAAACCCCTTTTCTCAGGGAAGAACAAAATGACGGTACCTGAGGAATCAGCATCGGCTAACTCCGTGCCAGCAGCCGCGGTAATACGGAGGATGCAAGCGTTATCCGGAATAATTGGGCGTAAAGCGTCCGTAGGTGGCTGTTCAAGTCTGCCGTTAAAGACCGGGGCTTAACCCTGGAAAGGCGGTGGAAACTGAACGGCTAGAGTGCAGTAGGGGTAGAGGGAATTCCCAGTGTAGCGGTGAAATGCGTAGAGATTGGGAAGAACACCGGTGGCGAAAGCGCTCTGCTGGACTGCAACTGACACTGAGGGACGAAAGCTAGGGGAGCGAATGGGATTAGATACCCCAGTAGTCCTAGCCGTAAACGATGGATACTAGGTGTGGCCTGTATCGACCCGGGCCGCGCCGTAGCTAACGCGTTAAGTATCCCGCCTGGGGAGTACGCACGCAAGTGTGAAACTCAAAGGAATTGACGGGGGCCCGCACAAGCGGTGGAGTATGTGGTTTAATTCGATGCAACGCGAAGAACCTTACCAGGACTTGACATGTCCGGAACCTTCTGGAAACAGAAGGGTGCCTTCGGGAACCGGAACACAGGTGGTGCATGGCTGTCGTCAGCTCGTGTCGTGAGATGTTGGGTTAAGTCCCGCAACGAGCGCAACCCTCGTCCTTAGTTGCCATCATTAAGTTGGGCACTTTAGGGAGACTGCCGGTGACAAACCGGAGGAAGGTGGGGATGACGTCAAGTCAGCATGCCCCTTACGTCCTGGGCTACACACGTACTACAATGCTACGGACAAAGGGCAGCAAGTTAGCAATGACAAGCAAATCCCATAAACCGTGGCTCAGTTCAGATCGCAGGCTGCAACTCGCCTGCGTGAAGGCGGAATCGCTAGTAATCGCCGGTCAGCATACGGCGGTGAATCCGTTCCCGGGCCTTGTACACACCGCCCGTCACACCATGGGAGTTGGCCACGCCCGAAGTCGTTACCCTAACCTGCAAAGGAGGGGGACGCCGAAGGCAGGGCTGATGACTGGGGTGAAGTCGTAACAAGGTAGCCGTACCGGAAGGTGTGGCTGGATCACCTCCTTTTAAGGGAGACCGAACCTCTGAACACCGATGAAGTCGGTCACAGAAGGTCATCCCAGGTCGTCGAGGTTGTGTCATCAAAAGCTTTCAAACTATTACGGTTCCGGTTCATGGGCTATTAGCTCAGGTGGTTAGAGCGCACCCCTGATAAGGGTGAGGTCCCTGGTTCGAGTCCAGGATGGCCCACCTAAAGTCAAGCTGATTGCTTGACAAGTAAGAGGGTAAAGCTTGAGTTGGGAAGCCCGGTTGAGGGGCATATCTATAAGCCGAGCAAGTCAAAACCGAAAACCGGAAAAAGAAGTCAGCATCGACTCTGAAACTCGAAAAGCCTCAGAGAGACTGCTGGACTCTAATTCCAGCCAAAGAACCTTGAAAACTGCATAGTAACGTTAAAAAGCAGGAAAAAACGAGACGTCCAATCGAAGAAGGCGTCCGTATCATCCAAACAAGAGAATGTGGTCAAGCTACAAAGAGCTTATGGTGGATCCCTCGGCACACAGAGGCGATGAAGGACGTGGCGACCGACGAAACGCTCCGGGGAGCTGGAAGCAAGCAATGAGCCGGAGATATCCGAATGGGGCAACCCCAAAGAACTAACTGCTGAATCCATAGGCAGTAAAGAGCCAACCCAGTGAACTGAAACATCTTAGTAGCTGGAGGAAAAGAAATCAAAAGAGATTCCCTGAGTAGTGGTGAGCGAAACGGGAAGAGCCTAAACCATCAAGCATGCTTGGTGGGGTA
>NZ_JAMPKA010000040.1:5000-50539 GCF_039961855.1 Trichocoleus sp. Lan
ATAATCCAGTAAGGTCACAGGAAGAACACCTGTAAATAGGCGCCAGGTGGAAGTGCAGCAATGTATGCAGCCGAAGCGTCCTAATAGACCGAGGGCTTGACCTCAACTCCTAAAACTAAACTAACGTTACTATGCAGTATTGAGGGTTCATCCTCACATTCTTTCCTGGTGCTACTAGCGTTGTGGAACCACACCGACTCCATCCCGAACTCGGAGGTGAAACGCAACTGCGGCGAAGATACTCGGTGGGTGACTGCCTGGGAAAATAGCTCAGTGCCAGGTTGATTTTTAGTTAGATTGACTATAATAAAGGGTCGCTCTTCAAGAGCGACCCTTTATTATAGGATTGAGCTAATGCAAACTGCTTTGTTTCCACTGTGCAATTGCCAAAAGAAGCCGTTTCCTGTAGTTTGCTTGTTAGTAAATGCTATTTTTGGGCTACCCTCTCTAATAGATATCTGGGGCATGGGTCATGGCAAATCACTGGGCGATCGCAATTGGCATCAATCAATATCAGTTTTTCCAGCCTCTAAGCTATGCCCAAGCGGATGCACAGACGCTGTGGCAGTTTCTGGTTGACGAAGCTGGATGGTCAGCAGACGAGTGTCTGCTGTTAACGGACACCTCACCGCCGATTAGCGATCAGTCAACTTACCCTACTAAGGAAAACCTGCTGGATTGGTTTGATGAGTGGTGCCATGCGCCAGTAAACGTCGATGATTCGCTCTGGTTCTTTTTCAGTGGGTATGGAGTAACCTTCGACGGGGAGGATTACCTAATGCCCAGTCAAGGAGACCCAGATGAAATAGCGGAAACTGGTATATCTGTAAGATCGCTCTTTACCACTCTCAAAGAGTCGGCGGCTAAAAATATTTTGGTGCTGCTAGATATAAACCGCAGTCAGGGCGGTCAAGCAGGTGCAAAGGTAGGGGCGCAAACTTTGGAATTAGCCCAAACAATGGGTATTGCCACAGTCCTGTCCTGCCAAGTTGATCAATTTTCTTACGAAGCGTCCTCACTGGGTCATGGATTATTTACAGCAGTACTGCTAGAAGGACTGCGATATAACCAAGGCAAGAATTTGGAGAGTCTGGAGCGTTATCTGCGATCGCACCTGCCTGAGTTGAGCGAACACCACTGGCGACCCGTTCAGATACCCTTGAGTGCAATACCCTCTTCGGCAAGTAACTACAAACTCCCAACGCTCCTCCCGAACGGAGTGATGAACTGGAATGCGACCTTAGCTTCAGATACACCTCCAGTAGCTTCCACTTCTGGTATGCACAACGTCGGAATGGATCGTCAGGAGGCTACTCCGGGTATGGTGGGGCATAATAACGTAGCTGGTGCAGCCGCCTTGACCCAGAAGCAGACTTCTAAAGGATCGGAGACAAACTATAACCCTTCCGGCATCCGCTCAGGGATTGGTCAAGGTGCTATCGTCCCCCAGACAAGTGTGTCATCTACTACCCTTGTAGATGACACACCCTGGTGGTTGAATCTACTTTTGTGGTGCGGTGGTATCGCACTGATAGTGGCATTGATCGGGGGGGTATTTCTCCGTAACCGAGCCGCATTTATTGGTCAGCAGGCAATAAATACTTCAACGGATGCCGCTCCTGGCAGCACCACACCGGCTGCTGTATCGTTACAGTCAGCTTCTTCAGGTTCCAAATCCCAGAATGCAGTGGGGGGCACCGAGACCCAAGCGGGGGCGAATCAAGCGGTGTTGGATAGAGCAAGAACTTTGATCGTCCCAAATCAAGCTTCTCAGTTTAGTCAGGCGATCGCAGAAGCCCAGAAAATAAAACCAGGCGAACCTCTCTACGAACAGGCACAGCAAGACATTGCACGCTGGAGCGGTGTGATTCTGGATTTAGCTAACGGGCGGGCAAAACAAGGGCAGTTTGATAAGGCGATCGCGGCGGCACGACTGGTTCCAGAGGATAATCAGTCCCTTTATAAGGAAGCTCAAGGAGCAATCGCCAGCTGGCGTGAAAAAGCACAGCAACAGCGAACCAACAAAATCCTTCTCCAATCTGCTCAAGGATTAATTCAACCCGGACAAGCTTCGTCTTACACTCGCGCGATCGCCGCTGTTCGCAAAGTACCCCCCGATCAGCCTGGATATACCGAGGCACAACAGTTAATTGCCCAGTGGAGCAAAACGATTTATCAGACAGCGCAGACTCGCGCCTCTGATGGAAGGCTTAAAGAAGCCATTCAGACAGCGGCTTTAGTCCCGAAAGACACACCTACCTATACGACTGCCCAGAAGGCAATTGACCAGTGGCAAAAAAAGGTACAAGGTACAAAGTAAAAGCCAAATTTGCAAAAGACAAAACGTTGTCCGCTATTAGCCTTACCACCCTTGCATTGCCACTAAATCAATACAAAGTCGATTAATTGCTTCTCTATCTACACTTCTAGGCAGGGTAGATTTAGCGTAGGCTTCATCGAGTCCTTTGTACAAATTGTTAGCGATCGCCATGACTTCTTCATAGCGATACTCGCCGTTTTTAATGGCTAGCAATTCCCGTGCATCGCCGGTTTCCCGGCGATCGACTATTAAGGTTTGTGTCTCTAAAATTTCGATACCTGTTCTTAATAAGCGGATAGCCTGCATCGCAAATTTAGAGTCATACCCCACTTTAGCTTCCATCGCTGCCCGTGCTGGATTGCGATTTTTTTTCCATTGTTGGTAGTTATCGTATTCTCGGCGGGCGTTTTGATACTGCTGGCTTTTTTGCAGCAGTTTAATAAATTCTTCCGAGCTGCCGGTAAGTTTCCGGGTGTACTCCAGCGGTTCTTCTGGTAAAGCGTATTGCTTCAATACCCCCTTAAAATCAATTTTGGCAGTTAGCAAATTATAAAGTTCCTGCCCTTCTTCCAAAAACTGAATTCGGCCTCTAATTAACAAGTAGAGATATTCTAGAAACGCATGAATTTCGCCCACCGTCAGCGCTTGGGCAGGTTCTAATCCAAAGTCTTCTGGCTCAGGTTTTCTGGTTGGTGGTTCGAGTAACCAGCGGCGGTGAGACTCTAATTTTTTTATTTGGGCATAACCGTATCCCGCATAAGTGTGCTTCACCTTTTTTGACAGAAACATCTGTTTATAGCGTCTCAAGGTATTACCGACTTCAGTTAAAAGAACATAATCTTTGAACCAGAGAAGCTCTAAAATATTTGGGTTGTTATCGGCAGACAGTTCTAAAAATTTTTTCAGCTCATAAATACAAGTATCTTTAGTCAGATAAGAAAATTCTCCAGGCTCTTCTGTCCAACCTCTATCCTTTTGTTCAATTTGAGAAAATCCCAGGTAATAAGGCTTAGTTGCCACAAAAATACCGCGATAGTCATAGTCTGAGGTTTCAGTCGCTAAACCGTAGCCCCTGGAACCTGTCAAAGCAATCAGAATCGTTCTAGCTTCAACTTCTTGGCGATTCATAGATTAATCGGATGAGGAATAAGTTTCAAGTTGCTGTTTGTCGGTCCCAGGCTGAGTCTCCTCAGTGCTGAGAGAAAGTGCGGATTCTGAACGCACCAACCTGTTGAGCGTCGCCTCCATGACAGCCGTGGTTTGACCGGAAACAGTAAACACCAGTGCCTCGCGGTAAACTCGCTGTGCTGCGTGGTGGCTGTAGTTGGCGGCACCACGGGAAACGGTAACGGCAGCATGGGCACACCGCACAGCTAAATCAATTGCCCAAGCTCGGATTTGCAGACGATCTGCAAAGGGTTTAGAGGGATGTCTGATGGCAGTGCTACAGGCGGTGAGTTCCCGGTCGAGTGACTTAAAAGCTTTGGAAATAAAGGCGTTAGGCTTGGTTAGAGCAGCAGCTTCCAGAATATCAAGTCCAGCTCTAGCGCATCCCAAAGCAAAAAAGCCTTGGTGAAGGACATTCTTCAAATCGTTTTCGTGAATCCAACCCGCAGGCTTGATAGAGACAACACGCTCTTGAGGCAAAAACCAACTGGTAAGATTTGCAGTGACGGTATTGGTTGAGGTCATTGCTGCCAGTTGCATTGGCTGGGTAAATGTAATTGCACCCCCCATCTCCTGATACTTGGTAACAAAGGGCACAATGCCAAAGACTGCGCCCCCATCGGGGAGTGTTGCGGCGACAATAAACTCTTGAAACAAGCCCCAGCCCGTAACCCAAGGCACTTGTCCCTCTAGATGATATCCCCCTTCTACCGGAAAGGCTTTCACAGTTGGGTCGCCCTGCCGCCGCAATTGAGAGAAGCCGACACCGACTAAAATCTGCCCGTTGCTCATACGGGGAAGATACTGGCATTTAAGAGAACAATTTTTGCTGGCGACAAGCATCCCAGCGGCACTTTGATGTTGAGTCTGCAAGAATGCCAAAGCACCGGAATATCTTGCAATTAGCTCTTGAAAAGTCCGAAAAGTCTGTTCACTGACTTCGGAACCACCCCACTCTTGGGGAACTCGCAACGCCAGTAAAAAACGTTCGCCAAGTCCTTTAAGCGCCTCTCGTAGTGCTTCTGGGCTGCCATCTATCTGTGTGGCTAATGGTGCAACCGATTTTCTTAGATAAGACTCGGCGATGTCTAGCAGGTGTAGCGGGTTATCCATACCTCTACCGTATCGACTTCGCGGCTACTGAGTCCACAATAATCGAAAGCGCTGGTCAAAGCCACCTCGCTCTGAACGTCGTTTTTCTTGTTCTGCCAAAATTGAGGAACGCTCTATTTGACAAGCTGCACGCAAGGCATCGATGACTTCGTATAGGTCAGCGAGTTCTTTCACTAAGTCTTGAGCAGTAGCTTCAGCAGCTTCTTGCGCTTCTTCGATGAGTTTATCTCGCAATGCTTGGTGATACGCTGCTTCTGTCATTACCTCTACTTCACACTCTCGCCCTGCTTGGTGAATGATTTCGGGAATGCGATCGCGTACCAGCTTATTGTACTCTTGATGCACTATAGTTCCTCAACGATGAAAGAAGTTTCCCTAGGAAAATACCTTACTTTAGAGGATTTTTGCACCTGTACCCAGACTTATCAAAAGTACGCATCCAAAATTTATCCATTTCCCCAAAATCCAGAAGAAACGCTGCCTGCACTACAAAAGCTAAATCAACTTATCTTAGATCCAATAATTGACTATTTCGGCGTTAATGATTTTCACCTAACTTATGGCTTTTGTTCCAAGGACTTAAAAAGATACCTAGATAAAAAAGATTCGGCGACAGGTCATAAAAATGGTCGAGTTGCACCGGAACTAGACCAGCACATGGCGCATGAAATGAACAAGAATGGTAAATATTACTGTAAACGACTAGGCGCTGCCTGCGATTTTTTGATCGTTGGTTCAGATAGCGATCGCGTTATCGATTGGATATTAAGTCAAAAATTACCATTTGATTCTCTATACTTTTATGGAGTAGATAAACCAATTCATATCAGTTATGGTTTTCAACACAAGAGAGACATCAGAACCTTCACAGCATCGGGGCAACCAACACAAAAGGGAATTGAACATTGGATTCAGTTAGCAAAAGAATTGTGAAGCTAGTTTGAATTGAAATTAATGAATTTTTTTTAACTACAAAGTTTTGCCAAGGAAAGCGCAAAGTTACTCCAAGGAAAGAAAACAAAAATCTTTGAGTACATCAGGGTTAACCTTTGCGCTCTTTGCGTTTAAAAAGATGTTACTTTTGTATTTTTCCTTTTTTCACGAACTGCTGTTAATTCCTGCACCCGAATCGGATCGGCGTCTTTACGCCAGCAAAGACAATAATCTTCTATTTCTAGGCAGTTTGCCTTTAAGCATCGTTGCCAATCTCTAAGCGTTTTAATAGTCCGCTCATCATTTAAAAGCCCCCAGTCTTCTTCCTGTTGAGTGAGTCGGGAAAACTTCTCATAATTCGGATAATCGGGGGTAATAACAGTTTCTTTTCGATGTAGGATTGGTGGATTAACATCATCTTCGTAATCCCGGTAGCTGACGCTCAAATCTCTCAGATCGATTTGCATACTGGTGTGCAGGACCGGATGAGGATCAGTATCGAAATTGGGATAGAACAAATATGAAACTTTTGGTTTATAGGTGTGAAATTTAATTAGCGTGGCTTCATCCATGCGTCCAATTGTACGACTAGCGCAGCCTTCGTAGAGGCGCAGCAACGGTTCGAGTTCGGAAAAAGCTGAAACATGAACCATGAAGGAACTAGGATAGAGAGGCGTGTGCTTAAAACCAGTGGTACAGCCAACCAAGCTTTGTTGACAGCAGTGGGCAATCACACCGGGATCGCCTAGACTAAATAGCATTTCCTCAGCTAATTCCCAGGCTTCGTCGTAGCTACCAAATAAACATTTGATATCGTTACGGACTTCTGGTGATATTTGTTTGAGCTTGAGATGATTGAACTTGCCTAGTGCGAGATAAACTAAAAGGTCTAAGCGGCGTTTTTGAGCGATCGCATCCCACTCTTTTTGGTCAGTTGCTTGTAAAATGACCTGAAAGGCACGGCGAAAACCACCAAATTCAGTCCTCAAATTTTCTAATTCTGGTTTTTCATTTTTGACTGGCAGACGACCGCGTTCGGTGACAAAAGCCATTAGGGGTGCCAGCATTTCCTGATAATCTTCAAATCGCTTGATGTTGGCACGAACTTTGGGAGTTGTGGCGCGAGAACGAAAGCGAGAGGCGCGGTAAGCTTCGGCAAGCCTTTCATCTCGGAAAACAAAGTAAATGCCTAATGCAACTGGCACCGCATTAACATTAAGAACCTGGTCAATATAAATTTTCAGTTCTTCCTGTTCGTAGTATTTCTGAAAAGTATTGCGGCGAGTAATCACCCCATCGCCGTAGGCAAGTTGACCCGTTCCTCGGTCATCAATTAAAACCAGTGCAGCAACAATTAGGACTTTTTCTGTTAACTCCCAGGCGTTTAATAATGCTTCTCGACGCTCATCTGTGCGTTCAATAACATTGATGATATAACCGAGATTAACAATATCAGCGGTGGTGCGGGGGGTATCCGGAGAGTAATAAGGGTCCCATCCAGCGCTGGTGTAGCCCTTTTCCGCTATGTGCTGAATATCGCTTCCGTAGCCGCAACCATAGTCAAAGAAAGTGCTATCTTCACTAAATAAGCCAGCTTCTAAAGCGAGACGCACGGGGCGAGAAAGATTTTTACGAGCAATTGCAGCTTTGTGACGCTCTATTTTAGGCAGTGTCGAATGTAGAGAGGTTGGATGTAAGTTCTCTACAACTTGCCGCCGAATAACTTGATGACCCTGGATTTCGACACCATAATCTTGTAAGCATTCTAACCAACCCCGAAGCGTTCCAATGCCACGGGTTTTGTCTAAAAGCCGCAATTTCTCTTCTTGCCGAGTGAGGTTGGCGAATTTTTCGTAGTGGGGATAATCGGGGGTGACAAAGGTTTCTTTGCGGTGGAGGACAGGGGGATTGTCGCTAGTACTGTAGTCTCGGTAAGTTGAACTCCCGTCCCGAACATCAATCTGAATGCTAGCTTGCAAGGCGGGATGAGGGTCGGTATCAAAGTCAGGATAAAACAAGTAAGAGATTTTAGGCTGCTCGATGTTGAATTTAATTAGGGTAGCGCCATCAATATGTCCCACCGTTCGTCTGGCATAGCCCTCGTAGAGCCTCAGCAGAGGGTCGAGTTGAGAAAGTGCTGACACATGAACGTAGAGGGCACCAGGCAGCAATTTACCGATGGGACTTTGTTGGCAGCAGTTGACAATGATACTCAGGTCGTTCGCGCCTAATAAAATCGGCTTGTCGCTGTCAACCCAGCCATGAAGATTATTTTGAAATTCGGTGGCTAAGTTTTCCAGGTGGGAACAATCATTGCTAACAGCAAGGTAGAGGAGAGTGTCTTGACGGTGATGTGCTTTAGCGCAGCGGTTCAGAAACAGCTTGGCATCCCACTCTTCTACTTTGTATGTGTTCAGCATCATGGTCGCACCATTTCCCTGAAACAATGATGGATACAAAGTAGAGTAAACCTATTAATTCCTAAATGGCTGATTTGCTCATTTCTGTAAAAATAATTTACTTAATTTTGAAATAGTCGGGATGGGGCGGTGGAATGTACACAACAAGGTGCAACAAGCGATACAACTAACAAAAGGACATTTCATTTTCTGAGAGTTTCTTGAGCTACTACCGTCTACAACACCAAGTTTTTGAGCCTGACTACCTCAGCGAATTGCAGGGGCAGATTCTCGCTTGTCCCTATTTTGCGGTTAACAACTTGAACCGCGACTTTATCTGCACTAAGGGATTTTCGGTTGTATTCCAGCGTTCGGGCTTGAGCGAAGTTGAACGAAGTTTTCCCTTTTTCAAACCTTATCTCAACGTGGCTTTGCACTCAACGTGTAATGCTTTCTATCTCAATCCCCTGATGCTGAAGGAGGGTTCCCGCGTCGATCCTCACATTGACCGTAGTCTGCGCTCTTACTGCAAGAGTATCGAACCGCCAGCCAGGGTGAGTGTCCTGTATGTTCAAGTGCCACGGGATTTGATGGGAGGAGAGTTAGTGTTACGCTGCCAGAAGCGCAATGTAGGACAAGTCCGCCCGCAAGCCAACACGTTGCTAGATTTTCAGGGCGATTTAACTCATTCAGTGAATCAAGTCACCAGTTCAGGGTTTCGCCTGAGTTTGGTTTGCGAGCAGTACAGCTTGTGTGAAGACCAACTCCAAGAGATTCCAGAGTTTACGATTGAATCGAGGGCGATTAAGTCAAAGGGAAAGAAGAAGGAAAAGCTAAAAATTTAGCAAAATTCTAGAATATGCTGGGCGGTAATTTGGGACTGTTCCAAGTGAGGAACGTGACCGCAATTTTCGATCCAGATGAGTTGAGAAAGCGCGATCGCTCTTTTAAATTTCTCTGCGTCAGCCGTCCCTAAAATCCTGTCAAACTCTCCCCACAGAATCAGTGTCGGCTTGTCGATTTGGGCAATTTTATCGCTCAAAAAGTTGTACCCCCCGCTTTTGGTGAAGGCAATCAGGGCATCATGCCAATTGGGGAGATCCAGGTGCAACGCCGCACACCGTAAGGCATCGAGGGAGGCAAAGCTTTGATCGTGATAAGCACTGCGTGAAATGCGATCGCGCACTTTCTGATTTCGCAAAAATGAAGTCGCCAGGTTACTGATGGGAGGAAACAACAACCTGCCGATGTTGGGGGGACTAGCGAAACCAGCGCTATCAATCAACACCAACTTTTGCACCGCTTCCGGGTAGGTGAGGGTAAAATCAATTGCCGCTGCACCCCCCATTGAAGTTCCCACGAGAACGATTGGCTGGTTAATCAGCGTTTTCCAGAAGTAGTAGAGATGGGTTTTAATGGCTGTTGGGCTAAACGGGAGTCCAGCCGGTCGTTCGGTAAAGCCGAAACCCAACAAATCCACAACCCACGCTTCATTCTGGGTTGCCAGCAGTGGTAGGAGGCGACGGAACTCGAATATAGAGCTATCGAAGCCATGCAGCAACAGGATGGGCGTTCCGCCGCTACCCTGATGAACGTAGGTGGTAGCGATCGCCTGTTGCGAGAGAGGAGTTGCGATCGCAGTCTGCTCGATACTCTCTGCTAGGGCTATCGAGGTGGATTCTGTCAGCGCTTGGGCTGCGGATGGTAGAAAACGGGTAAACATGAGTTTTAGTTTACCGTGGAGAAGGGTGATACAGAAGTAGAGGTAGCAGACCATAACCCCTGAGTCACACCAAAACAAAAGGAGATCGGCTCTTGAAAAATCAGTACGCGCAGAATTTACAATTATCAATCCTAGGGATTATCACTGCCTTAGTCCTCTTTATTAGTCTCAATTCTTTTGTAATTATTAACCCAGGTCAGGCAGGAGTCATCAGCATCTTAGGGAAAGCGAGAGATGGAGCCGTGCTAGAAGGCATCCACCTCAAACCCCCACTGATCTCAGTTGTAGACATCTATGATTTGACCGTGCAAAAATTTGAAGTTCCGGCACAGAGTTCTACCAAGGATCTACAGGATCTCTCTGCTAGATTTGCCATCAACTTTCGCCTCGACCCTATCCAAGTCGTTGAGGTGAGAAGGAAACAAGGAACCTTAGAGAATATCGTGTCAAAAATTATTGCACCGCAGACTCAGGAATCCTTTAAAGTAGCAGCGGCTAGGAGAACCGTTGAAGAAGCAATTACTAAAAGAGAGGAACTGAAACAAGACTTTGATACTGCCTTGGGTCAACGGTTAGATAAGTACGGAATTATCGTGCTAGATACTAGTGTAGTTGACCTAACTTTCTCCCCTGAGTTTGCGAGGGCAGTTGAAGAGAAACAAATTGCCGAACAGCGGGCGCAACGAGCAGTTTATGTGGCGCAAGAAGCTGAACAAGAAGCCCAAGCAGACATCAATCGTGCTAAAGGTAGAGCTGAGGCTCAACGACTCCTAGCTGAAACCTTAAAGCAACAAGGGGGCGGGCTAGTTCTTCAGAAAGAAGCGATCGAAGCGTGGAGACAAGGAGGTTCCCAAATGCCAAAAGTTCTCGTCACGGGTGGTGACTCTAATAGCAGTATCCCATTCCTGTTCAACCTGGGTAATCTTCAGGATGCAACTGCCCCTCAATAGTTTTAGGGGGTAGATTCGCCTCTTCAGAATTAAGAAGGCGAACCATGAGCGAATAAAATTAAGGGTTGCCAGCTAACACATCGTTACGCTCAGTTATGCTCATGCTTCGCCCCTACATAGATGGTTTTGTAGGGGCGAAGCATTCGGGGGATAAACCCAAACACACTCCAAGAAATTCCGCTCCCAAATGCTTCGCCCTCTATTTAGGCAACTCACGGGCAACACCTACTCCCTCCAAACAAAGTTGAGAATAAGATGAGCATATTTACACTGCAATCAGTTAAAAAAGACTTTGGTATCAAAGAAATTTTAAAAGATGCCAACTTTAGCCTAGATCCCACAGATAAAGTCGGACTAATCGGCACCAACGGCTCTGGAAAATCAACGCTGTTGAAGATGATAGCCGGACTAGAACCGATTGATGGCGGTCAACTTTTAGTCAACTCAGGAGTACGGATTGTTTACTTACCTCAGCAACCCGACTTAGATGAAAATCTCACCGTTCTAGAGCAAGTTTTTGCTGATAGCGGGGAGCAAATGTCCCTTGTCCGCGAATATGAAGAACTGTCAGATAAACTGGCTCACAATCGAGAAGATAGCCAGCTCATGTCCCGCTTCTCTACGGTCATGCAACGCATGGATGCTACTGGTGCTTGGGAACTGGAGACAAATGCCAAAATCATCCTCACCAAGCTAGGAATTGAAGATTTTAACGCCAAAATTGCTACTCTATCCGGCGGCTATCGCAAGCGAATTGCTTTGGCAACCGCTTTGCTTTCGGAACCCGAAGTGTTGTTGATGGATGAACCAACCAACCATCTAGATGCTCTATCTGTTGAGTGGTTACAAAGTTATTTGAACCGCTATCGAGGAGCAATTCTACTCATCACTCACGATCGCTATTTTCTCGATCGCGTCACCAACCGAATTCTTGAAATCGACCGAGGCGACCTCTACACCTACGCAGGTAACTATTCCTACTATCTAGAGAAAAAAGCCCTCGCTGAAGAGTCTGCTGTCAGCAGTCAGCGCAAACATCAGGGAGTCCTTCGCCGAGAGTTGGAATGGTTGAAGCGAGGACCAAAAGCCCGGAGTACCAAGCAGAAGGCTCGGATCGATCGCGTCCACGAGATGCAAGCAACTGAGTTTAAACAAACTCAGGGCAAAGTCGATATTTCCACTCTGAGTCGTCGGATTGGCAAAAAAGTTATTGATTTAACTAATATTTCTAAAGCCTACGATGGGCGCACCTTAATCAAAGATTTCACCTATGCATTTAGTCCCGAAGATCGTATCGGCATCATCGGGGGCAATGGTGCAGGCAAATCGACTTTGATGGATATTATCACCGGGCGCGTTCAACCGGATTCTGGAAGCGTTGACATTGGCTCTACCATTCACATTGGCTATTTTAACCAACACTCTGAAGAATTACTCGCTGCATTGAATGAAAATTTGCGAGTGATTGACTACATTAAAGAAGTTGGAGAATATCTCAAAATTGCCGATGGCACTCAGATTACGGCTTCCCAAATGTTGGAGCGTTTTCTATTCCCTGGCAATCAACAATATGCCCCGATTCATAAACTTTCTGGTGGAGAAAAACGTCGCCTATTTCTATTGCGCGTTTTGATGAGTGCGCCTAATGTTCTCATCCTTGATGAACCAACCAATGACTTAGATGTTCAAACCTTAGCGGTCTTAGAAGACTATCTAGAAGATTTCCCCGGCTGTATGATTTGTGTCTCCCACGATCGCTACTTCCTCGACCGCGCCGTAGACAAAATATTTTCCTTTGAAGAGGGTGGCAATCTGCGCCAATATCCAGGCAATTACTCAGTTTACTTGGACTACAAGAAAGCCGAAGAAGAAGCAGCATTGCGCGAAGCTGCCAATGCTAAGGATAGCTCAAAGTCAGTGCAGCCCCAAGTACGTCCAGCAGAGCCACAACCCTCTAGTAACAATAACAACAAACGGCGTAGGCTTTCAACTTGGGAAAAGCGCGAGTTTGAGAAACTTGAAAGCAAGATTGCTCAATTGGAAACCGAAAAAGCTGAGGCAGAGAAAGCGCTTTATAATGCGGCTCCTGGTAAAGTCGCCCAAGTTGGGGAACTCTATCAAAAGGTGGAAACTTTAACTCAGGCTATTGATGCTGCGACTGAACGCTGGATGGAACTCGCTGAGATTGAGTCTTAACAGAATCGGGGAGAAAGATGAATGCTTTCGATGCTCCGCTGGCTTTAATTTCTAATACAATTCGTACTTGAGCAAGGTACACGCTAAAGAACCGTTATAAACAGGAATGCGACGAGATGTTTTGAGTCCTACTCTTTTCGATAACTCTTTGTTTCCGGTCAAAACAAAGGCAGTCCAACCTTTGAAGCGTTGTTTGAAAACATCACCGAGCATTTTGTAGAGTTCGCCCAATTCTCTCTCATCTCCCAGACGTTCTCCGTAGGGCGGATTACAGATGAGAACGCCGCTGTCTGCGGGTGCTTCCAATTGGGATAATTCGGTTTGCGTAAACGTTAGCTTATCTGCAATGCCGCACCGTTGGGCATTCGTGTGAGCTTGGCTTAGGATATCAGGGTCTTTGTCGCTCCCCCAAATTGGTGCTTTTAAGTCTGAGATTTCGCTGTTTTCGGCTTCCGCCCATATCTGGTCCCACAGATGTTCGTCAAAATCCAGCCAGCTGAAAAAGCCAAACTTTTCCCGAAATAATCCGGGGGCAATATTCAAAGCTTTTAAAGCCGCTTCTAAGGGGAGAGTTCCAGAGCCACAGAGCGGGTCTAAAAAGGGAAGATTCGCATCCCACTCTGCCATGTCGAGGATAGCAGCCGCTAGAGTCTCCTTAAGCGGAGCCAGCCCCATTGCGGGTCGATATCCCCGGCGGTGGAGACTGGTACCCGAACTGTCTAAACTTAAAATACAACGGTCTTGATGGATGTGGACATTAATCCGCACATCTGGATTTTCGGTATCAACGCTAGACCTGTGACCTGATTTGTCACGCTGTTGGTCTACGATGGCGTTTTTAACTTGTAAAGCCGTGAAGTGGGTGTGGTTAAGTTTTTGATTGCCTCCTGTACAGTCCACAGCTAGGGTGTTGTTGGGATGTAGATAGTCAAGCCAGGAGATTTTTTGCACCTCCCGGTAGAGCATCTGGGCGTCATAGCAGGCAAATTCATGGATGGGGACTAGGACTCGAAAAATTGTCCTTGCCCAGAGATTCACCCGGTATAGCATTGCTTTATCGCCAACAAAATGCACTCCAGTGAAATCAGGACGGACTTCCTTTGCCCCTAAACGTTCCAGTTCAGCAGCAGCAATAGGTTCTAGACCACGGGCAACTGTGGCAAAGTAGTGATTCATCATGAGAGCGATCGCATCTGTAACAGTGGAACCATTAAATCAGTTCTGCTTGTTCAAAAATCTGTCTGGGTGTTAGTTCCAAACCTAGAAGCAGGGTATCCACAATGGGCATCGTATCTGTGTAGACTTGACTCGATCCATCTGGGAAAAATACCCGGATATTCATCGCTTCAGGATCTACAACCCAGACTCTTAAAATACCAGCGTCAAAGTAGTCTTTCGCTTTATTTTCAAATCCTTTCAGGGTTTGGTCTGGAGAGATAATCTCAATCACCAGTTCGGGAGGCACAGGACAAGCTTCGTTCCGCTTCCAACTGGCGGGTAGGAGTTGGTAAGAAATGTAAGTCAAATCGGGTATAGGTGCCCAGTCTTGACCATGACGTTTCAACAGCACTGCCCATTCTTGAACAACTCGTCCTCGTCCTTTACACCAGGCACCAATGAGAACCCACAAAGCTGACTGTAGTACAGAATGAAAAAGCTTAGGAGACACTTTAGGCACTGCCTGACCATCTACAAACTCATAGGTTACATCTCCTTCAGGTAAAGCTAGAAATTCCTGTAATGTGAGTTTGGTTCCGGTGCCTACCATGACTATAAGTTATCCAAGTGGATGGGCTAATAAATCTATGGTACAAAAGCGCTCCCCTTGAGTTTAAATCTGGAAGTTGCCGGTTGGCTGGAGTCGGAGCAAGCCATGAATGAGATTTTAGAGAGCGATCGCTCTGAATTCACAACTTTCCTGAAAAAGCACCCAGTTGTGCGAACCTATTAGCAGTTCCATCACTCCGGTACTGGAGGAACAATGACGCCGATCGAGTTTCTGGTATTGTTGGTCATTGCTGCATTCTGCGGCGGCACTGGGCAAGCGTTAGTGGGTTACTCGGCAGGGGGCTGTCTACTCTCGATAATTGTCGGGATTATCGGTGCATACATTGGATTGTGGGTAGCCAAAGAGTTTAATCTTCCGGTGATATTTGCCCTCAATATTGGAGGGAAATCCTTCCCGATTATCTGGTCAATTATCGGCTCAGCTCTCTTGGCAGCCGCTCTCGGTTTGATCAATCGAACAAACCGGCGGCGATGACTTGGGAAATCTCAAGCTTTTCCAGAGAAAGTATTGAGCCGGATGCAAAATATAAGAAAAAGCCTCCTGAAAAGGAGGCTTAATTTGCTTGGAAATCGTTAAAGCTTTAGCTAAAGAAAGCGAAACCGGATACAGCGATGACTCCAGCGATCGCTGCGGTTGCTACGGAAGTTAGCGCGGTTCCAAAGAGCCACCAAGCAGCGGTTGCAGCGGATTTTCGGGTTTCCTCAGCTTGCTGCTTCGCTTTGTGCTTGAGGTCTTTGATGCGTCGTTTCGTTTCCTGCTGGAAGCGTTCAGCGCGGTGTATCGTACTCTCGCGCACCCCTTCAATCTGGTCGATGAGTCGGTTGGCATCCGCTTCAGAAATATCCTCACGGGAACTCAACAGCGCCACCAACGTGTCCCGGTCAAATTGCGAGAGGCGATCGCGCATCGCGTCAAATCCAGCTTGCGGATCGTCAAAGAGTTTCCGGAAGTCGCGCTTAATACCCTCGTAATTGAGTTCTGGACGCTCCAGGGAGTTGAAGTAATTGCGAATTTTGCCAAAAACTCCGTCAAGCACCGATTGCACTTTATGCTGGGCATTCTGCGCTTGTTCGACAAATTGATGGCGCACCGATTCGATTTGATCGACAATCCGGTTGGCTTCTTCCTCGGAAATATCCTCCCGTTGCGATAGGAGTGCAACAAAGGTAGAACGGTCGAAATGAGAGAAGCGATCGCGAATATTCTTCCACCCGGCTTGTGGATCGTTGAGCATTAATTGCAACTCGCGTTTGATGCCTTCCGGGTTGAGTTCTTCTTTGTCAGTGTTCCGCAGGTAATCTTCCAAATCGGTTTGGAAATTCCGAACCGTGTCTCTGGCACGGGTTGCCAAGCGGCGCGGGGCTTTGACAATGCTGTGAATCGCCTCTTGCACCCGATCGATTGCCCGATTGACTTGCTCTTCGCTTAAGTCTTCTCGTTGACTCAGCAGCTTCACCAAGGTTTCCCGATCGACGTGAGACAGCCGTTCTCTCAGGGCCAAACTTCCCTCTTTCGGGTCATTCAGGAGTTTTGCCAAATCCTGCTGGATGCCTTGCGGATCGAGTTCTTCCAGGTTGGTGTTTCGCAGATACTCAGCAATCTGGTTCGTCACTTGGTCGTAGCGATCCTTCGCTTGACCGGCTAATTGTTGCGGTGCGTGCAGAATAGTCTCTCGCACCGATTCGATCTGATGGATTGTGCCATCGATCTGTTCTTCGCCCAGATCGCCGCGTCCCTTGAGCAATTGCACCAGCGTATCGCGGTCAAAGTGAGAAAGTCGCGTCCGGAGTGCGGCAAGTCCTGCCTGAGGGTCATTGAGAAGCGTTTGCAACTCTCGCTTGATGTCTTCAGGATTCAGTTCTTCTTTGTGAGTATCGCGCAGATAGGATTCTACCCTTTGCCACAGTCCTTCGGCTTCAGATTTAGCGCGATCTTGCAATTCTTGAGCTTGAGACAAGACGCGATCGCGCGTACTTTCCAACTGACCGATGAGTTGATCGGCTTCCTCTTGACTCAAGTCTTCCCGTTGAGAGAGGAGTTGCACTAAAGTATCGCGGTCAAATTGCGAGAGGCGATCGCTTAAAGCATCAATTCCAGCATCCGGATCTTCTAGAAGTGCTTTGAAATCGCGCTCAATGCCTTCTGGGTTTAGTTCTTCCTTCCCCGTCGAGTGCAGATAATGTTCGACGCGATCGCGAAGGTCTTGCGACTGTTCTTGAGATTCCGCACCCTGGACGGTTTCAAAAACTTCCTGCCGAATACTATCCATCTGCTCGGCAATATCCGCGACTTGCTCGGAGGTGAAAGTACCCCGTGCTTCCAACACCCTCACAAAATAGTCCCGATTCAATTGCTCTATCTGCTGCCGAACTTTTCCAGGAGCTGCATCCGAATCGTAAATAACTTCTCTAAATTCCTGCTTAATCGTTGCTCGGTTCAAGTGCCAAGGTTTGGAATTTAGCAAGTAGTTTTCTACATCCGCCTTAATCGTGCTAAAAGATGGCGCAGGCACCTTATCGGCAACTTTTGTCCCAACCGTTTTAGCTTGTTCAGTTGCTTGCTCTTTCAAATGTTGCAACTGGCTGGAAATTTTTTCCACATCTAAATCGGAGAGATCCGTCCGCTTCATGACTTCTCCCAGTAACGCAGTTACACCCAACTGCATGGAGTGTTCCATCAAGCCATTGCCATGACTGCGCTCTGATTTGCCTTGTCCAACTCCAACAAGTTGAGAAAGCTTGGCAGAAAGCTCATTAGATTTCAACTCCTCTGGAGCGGCTTGTTTCAGAAAGTTGAGTAATTCAACCTGCGGATCTGTTTCCGTTGGTTTTTCTGTTCCCTGTTGTTGACCTAATACCTTCTGCCAAACAACTTCCAATTGCTCCGCAATCCGATTAACATCCTGCTTAGAGAAATCACTGCGGCTACTCACTAAATCCACAAAAGTCTGGCGATTGACATTGCGTAAAACGTCATTCCCCGCAATAGATTTCACATCAACATCGCTAAGTAACTTTTCTAAGTCGCTGCGAACCTTATTGATGTCTAGCTTTGGCAGTTGCAAATCTGTAAAGTAATCCTTAATTGTTTCTCGCAAGCTATC
The DNA here is from genome assembly GCF_039961855.1 of Trichocoleus sp. Lan. Classification (NCBI taxonomy): domain Bacteria; kingdom Bacillati; phylum Cyanobacteriota; class Cyanophyceae; order Leptolyngbyales; family Trichocoleusaceae; genus Trichocoleus; species Trichocoleus sp. Lan. Next base: position 22,694 of record NZ_JAMPKA010000040.1, read on the forward strand.
CGGATCGAGAGACGAACTCAATTCCCGGCGAACGGCGGCGGCGGATGCTTCAGCAGTAGAAACAATCTGCCTATTTATCGCACTCCCACCAAGCGCAGTGCTGGCTGTAGCCATCACCCCTTGCATCCCTGAACCCGCAGTGTTCACGACCGAACCAACTAAGGAACCCACCGCCGTAGAACTCACCCAAAGGAGCAGCAAAAAATAAGCTGACCAAATCACGACGCCAGTGATTGCACCTAAAATGACGCTGCTAATCAGAGTCAGCTTCACCGCCAGAAAACAAGCAATGAATATGGCAATATTGACCGTCAATAATGTCCAAATTCCTACCTTAGATTCAATGCTACGAACTTTTTCGCCCCAAGTCTCTGTATCATCATCATCCGCATCTAAGGGATTCTCTGCGGATGAAATCCCAGCAGCAATAGAAAAATTAGTTAACAAAAATTGGAAAGCAAAGGCCATTAATACTCCGGCAATCAAGGCAACAAAAAACTGTGGGCTTGAAAAAACAAGTGTTGCCTCTTTTATGGGGGTATTCGCGGCTTGAATCCCACTCGGAGCCACTGGAACTTTGGCAAGACAAAATTGTGTGCTGGACAAATTTAGCATCATTTTTACACTTTGAAACATGGTATTTACGCCTTCAAAGTCGAAAGATTACCTCTATGAGAGGTTGCGTTGTAAGTACACTTTTGCTTATAGTTTTGTAACGTTGTATCGTTAACGCTCTATACTCAATGTGGATAAAAAACCGTGGAGAATAACTCTCTCTAAAGTCTGAAAATTAGCTCGGTCTAAAGTTAAGAAATTAAACAAAAAGGCGATCGCTAAAACCTACTAAAATTAAGTATTAATACTCAATATCTCAATAAACTGCGAATCCACAATCTAAAATAGAGATGACCTTAAGCTGTCAACAACTTCTTCAAAAACATACTCAAGTTTGGCACCAAGCAACGGTGCATCCTTTCCTAGTGCAGTGCAAATTAGGAACCATTCAGCCGCAGCAATTTAACACCTGGCTGGTACAAGATTATCTTTTTGTAGTAGAGTTCACACGGATGGTGGCACAAATTTTGGCAGTTGCGCCGCCCGCTCATTTTGATGTCATTCTGAGTGGATTAGTCGCACTGAAAGAGGAACTCAACTGGTTCAAAGCAAAAGCCTCTCAACGACAATTGAATCTCAATACCCAAAAACAACCAACTTGCACAAAATACTGTGATTATATGCACAGTCTTTCGGCAATGCCACACCCAGTTCAAGCGACAGCACTATGGGCAATTGAGCTTGCTTACAATCAAGGTTGGCAATTACCAGGAGTCATGCCAGATCCCTATGCTGAGTTTGCCGACCGCTGGGGAAATCCAGGTTTTACGGAATATGTAAAACTCTTGGAACAGCAAGCAGATGAAGTGCTGCAAACTGCGTCAGAAACCGTTCAGCATCAAGCCGAAGAAGCCTTTTTAAAGGTGGCTGAATTAGAGCAGGATTTCTGGCAGATGGCTTTTAATGCAGCACGGTAGATGAAAAGGGTAAAAAGAAGCCTATAAAGGCTAATCCATGTAATCGTTTGTAATATCAAGATCGTCCGGATTATTTGAAGCAACTGGGCGGTTTCCAGCTATATGCATTGTCTCATCAATCCGAAGATTGCTAGAGCCAATTGGACGGTGCCCATCTACGTCAACAGTGCCCTGAACTTGAAAATCATTTGAAGTAATTGGGCGCTTTCCATCAATGTCCACGGTTTCACGAACCTGAATATCGCTTGGATCAATCGGTCGGTGTCCATCTACGTCAAGGGTGTCCTCAAACTGAAGATTACTAGAGGTAATCGGTCGGTGTCCATCTACGTCAAGAGTGTCTTCAATCTGAATATTATCTGGCGCGATTGGACGCTTCCCATCTATATCAATCGTGTGAGGAACCTGTTTTGGTTCGCTAGGTGAAGGAGAGGCAATATTTTTCTCCTGATTATTTCCCTTTTTTGGATTATCTCTGTTCATATTGTGACCTCTTACTTTACGCCTATGTTATTTATAACGTAATACAAGCTATAAAGAGCTTGTATTTGCTGATAATTGATTTAATTATACAATTTGTTTTGAAAGTATTCGTGAAAAATGGCAGCGATGAATCTAAAGAAACCTTTGTACGCTACAAATTACGGCGCTGCCTATATTGGTGATTCGCTTGAATTGCTAGACTGCCTTGAATCTGACTCAATCGATCTAGTAATGACCTCTCCTCCATTTGCTTTGCTACGCGAAAAAAGTTATGGAAATGTTGAGCAAGAAGCCTATATCGATTGGCTATTTGCCTTCTGTCGAAAAGTGCATCGCGTATTATCACCGCAGGGAAGTTTTGTCATCGATCTGGGTGGTGCTTATCAAAGTAAACGTCCAGTGCGATCGCTCTACAATTACCGGATTTTAATTAAACTCTGCGATCAGCTAGATTTTCGCTTAGCTGAGGAGTTTTTTTGGCACAACCCTTCTAAGTTACCTTCGCCGATTGAATGGGTGAATAAACGTAAGATCCGCGCGAAGGATTCTGTCAATACTGTCTGGTGGTTGTCAAAAACTGACTATCCTAAAGCGAATGTGAGTAACGTACTTGTTCCTTATTCGGAACGAATGAAAAAGCTACACGAGAATCCTGAAAAATACTATAAACCCAAAGCACGTCCTTCAGGTCACGATATTGGATCGGGTTTTGCTACTAATAACGGCGGTGCCATTCCCTCTAACTTGTTGCAAATTCCTAATAGTGAAAGCAATTCTCGATACATTCAACTTTGCAAAGCCGTTGGAATTGCTGCACATCCGGCGCGGTTTCCGCAAAAACTGCCGAGGTTTTTTATTAACTTCCTCACCGATCCAGGAGATACAGTCCTCGATATTTTTGCTGGATCGAATACGACTGGCGCGGCGGCTGAGGCTTTGCGACGGCGTTGGATTGCTTTTGAGCAAAATCCGTCTTATTTAGCTGCTTCTGCTTTCAGATTTTTAGAGGATAACCAAAGTATTGAGGCAGCTTCAGCGCTATTTAAAAGACTGGTGGCAAAGCCCGAAATAAGCAATATTTCTTAGTTTAGCGATCGCTACTTAAAATTAAAGTACTTCTGCTTCTTCAAAAACTTGTTTTGGTGTGATTTCCAATCCAGGAAATAATGAATCTATAATTGGTGCGCTATCAGTGTAGAGTTGACTTGTTTTATCTGGAGAAAAAACTCTAATACTTATGGCTTCAGGATCTACAATCCAAACTCGTAACACCCCAGTATCAAAGTAGTCCTTAGCCTTGTCTTCAAATTCTTTTATAGTTTGGTCTGGAGACATTATCTCAATTGCCAGTTCAGGAGCCACAGGACAGGCTTCGTTACGCTTCCAACTAGCGGGTAGCCGTTCAGAAGAGATGTACGTTACATCAGGTACAGGTGCCCAATCCTGACCATTCCGTTTCAACAGCACCGCCCACTCTTGAACAACTCGTCCACGCCCTTTGCACCAGGCACGAATCAGAACCATCAAAGCAAACTGTACAGTTGAATGAAAGTATTTTGGAGACACTTTAGGCACTACCTGACCATCTATAAATTCATAGATTACATCCCCTTCTGGCAAAGCCAGAAAGTCTTGTAGTGTGAGCTTGGTTCCAGTGCCTACCATGACCCTAAGCTACCTAAGCAGGTGATAAATAAACTTATTATACAAAAGCTTTTGATGGCTAGGTGACACTCGCATAGAGCGTACCACTTGTGCTATATGCTTCGAGCTAGATGCGTCAGAACAGTAAATCTGTAGCAGCGTCAAAGGATTACAGTTTTAAAATTAGATAAAGTAAAGATAGAGTGTTTTTGTTCTAATATAGTTTGTTTGTGGCATATTCCTAGCCACATCAATCAATCATCCGAAGGGATTAGAAAAGGAGAAACTATGACTCGCGCGATTATGGAAACCGACAAAGGCACAATCAATTTGGAGCTGTTTGACAAAGATGCACCGAACACGGTGAAAAATTTTGTTGACTTATCTGAAAAAGGGTTTTACGACGGTCTTAATTTCCACCGAGTCATCCCTAACTTTATGATTCAGGGCGGCTGTCCGCAGGGAACGGGAACAGGTGGTCCAGGTTACAAAATCAACTGTGAAATTAACCCCAATAAGCATCAGGCAGGAAGTCTATCAATGGCTCATGCAGGGCGCAATACGGGTGGAAGTCAATTCTTTATCTGTCACGCTCCTCAACCTCATTTAGACGGACAACACACAGTTTTTGGTAAAACTGAAGACATGAATGTAGTCAATGCGATTCGTCAGGGAGACAAAATTCTTTCTGTCAAGATTGAACGATAGTCTAAATGGCTTTTTAGCCGGAAGGAAGCGCTTCCTTCCGGCTTCGTTACTATCAATTTATGCTCGTTACAGTCTGAAGAGGGGTAACTTCATTCAGTTCGGGTTCAGCCACCTGAAGATGTTGCTCTAAAAGCGCCAAGTTACGGATATTTGACTTGTAGTATGCATCGAACAAGTCTCCCACCAAAGGCACCGAGCCGACTGTGGCTTCTAAGGCAATATTAAATATCATCTTTTGTAGGATTTCACGCGGTAAGCCGAAGCGGGCGGCTAAATAGATGATGTAAGCCGAAAACCCGGTGCTGATGATATCTCCGGCACCTGGAATCAGACCAATAATTGGGTCTAAACCAATACGAAAGCCGATGCCTGGGATTCGGATTGCATTATCCATCAGGCGGCTAAGTCTGCGGATGTGGTTGAGATTTTCGAGACGTTCAAGTGTGTTCATATTTCTAATTTTTGCACGAGGAATCCGCTGCATCTTATACCGTGAGAAGGAAAATTTCTTTTCTGGAATCATCCTAAAGTTAGTGGAACTGTCTGCCTAAAGTCAGAGATGTTTAATTTTAAGATTCCTTTATCTGAAGCCATGCTGAACTCCCCAACGCAAGACCTTCTTTTTATTTGCACTCAATTTCTGGCACAAAATCCCCAAAAACGTTTGCAGAGTCTCAAAGACTTGGGGATAGCGCGTTATGCTGATTTTTTAACTAAAATGCCATTAACAGAAGCAAATGTAGCTTGCGTAATGCATTTTTTTAGAGATACAAGTCGCGTGAAGTTCCCGAATCTTAGGGGAGCGGATTTATCTAACTTGAAGTTAGATGGCGTTAACTTTATCCGGGGTGATTTATCGGGGGCAAATTTGAGGGGAAGCAGTTTATTAGAAGCCGACCTTTTATTTGCCAATTTCACTGGAGCAGATTTGAGAAATGCGGATTTGAGGGGTGCAACTCTTAATGAGACAATATGGTCAGGTGCGGTGGTAGAAGATTGCAATTTTGGAAAAGGAATTGGGTTAACGGAGCAGCAGCGCAGAAACCTAAAAAGTCTCGGTGCTAGGTTTAATTAGCACCGGCGGCTCATCCGAGTTTTGGATGTTTAGCAACCGCTGTAGAGCGTTGGGTTGAACGATAGTGAAACCCAGCAGACAGCTTAATTTAGTGCCATTTATTTTAAATCTAATTGCTAATTTTTGCCGTTTTTGATGCCTGTCTGCACTTTCCAAAGGCTGGCATAAATTCCTTGGTCTTCTAATAGTTGTTCGTGTCGTCCTTGCTCTACTAAGAAGCCTTGTTCCATCACATAGATACAATCAGCATTGCGGACGGTGGAGAGGCGATGAGCGATCGCTATCGTGGTGCGATTGACGGTAATTCGTTCGAGCGATCGCTGAATGGCTGCTTCTGTCTCATTGTCTACGGCGGAGGTGGCTTCATCCAGAATCAGAATCGGCGGATCTTTCAAAACGGCACGCGCGATCGCTATCCGCTGTCTTTGCCCACCTGACAACTTTTGTCCCCGCTCACCTACAATCGTGTCGTAACCTTGGGGAAGTTGCAAGATAAAGTCTTGAGCCTCGGCAATTTTAGCCGCTTCGATTACCTCAGCTTCAGTTGCATCAGGACTGCCGTAGGCGATATTTTCTTTCACCGTGCCGTGAAATAAGAAGACATCCTGACTGACTAAACCAATACAGGAACGCAAATCTCTTAATTTCAAATCGCGTAATTCAATCCCATCCAATGTCACCGTTCCCGACTGAATTTCGTACAACCTCAGTAACAGTTTCACTAAGGTACTCTTCCCCGATCCAGTAGAACCGACAATGGCGATTGTTTTACCTGCGGGAATATGTAAAGAGAGATTTTGAATGACTGGATTTCGCCCATTGTAGGCAAAAGTGACATCTTTTAATTCCATTTCACCCCGCACTGAAGCGACGGGTAAGGAAATGTGTCCCGAATGAATCGCAATCGGTGTATCCAGCAGATTCATCACCCGATTTGTAGAAGCCATTGCCCGTTGATATTGATCGAGCGTTTCTCCCAATCTCGTCAAAGGCCAGAGCAACCGCTGGGTTAGGAATACCAATACACTGTAAGTACCCACAGACAATCTGCCAGCAGCTGCGTCCATCCCGCCGATTAACAGCGTTGCCGTGAACCCGATTAAAATAATGATGCGAATCAAGGGGACAAAAGCTGACGAGAGGGCGATCGCTCTCCGGTTACTTTGTCGATAAGCTTCACTTTCGACTGCCATCCTGTTCGCTTCATAGTCTTCCGTGACAAAGCTTTTAATCGTCGTCATCCCGCTCAAATTATTCGAGAGGCGGCTGTTGAGCAGACTGACTTTTTCTCGAATCTCGGCATAGCGGGGAGCAAGGCGATGTTGAAAGACAATCGAACCCCACAGAATAAACGGCATCGGCAGCATCGCCATCCAAGCCACACTGGGAGCCAGAATAAAGAAGGCACCGCCAATAATTACAACCGTCGTCGCTACTTGGAGGATTTCATTCGCTCCTCGATCCAAAAAGCGTTCCAGCTGATTGATATCGTCATTCAGGATAGACATCAAACCGCCAGTGCTGCGCTCTTCAAAATAAGCCAGTTCCAGCTCTTGGATATGGCTGTAGGCATCGAGGCGCAAGTCGTGTTCAATATTCTGGGCTAGATTGCGCCAAAGCAGGGCATAGGCGTACTCAAAGATAGATTCCAGTCCCCAGATAATGAAGCTGAGGAAGCTTAGGATCAGGAGTTGCCAAAAAACATCTTTGACGCCAAATTGTGCAATTAGCGAGTCTTGTTGCTTCACCACCACATCCACCGCTGCACCGATCAAGGCGGGTGGGGCTAAGTCAAAAATTTTATTGAGAATTGAGCAAACAGTCGCCTGCCAAATTTGGGCACGATAGTTGCGTCCATAGTCAATCAGACGCTTGAGGGGATGCGCCTTTTGGCTGCTTTGGATTTGATTGCGGGATTTTTTACGGGACAAAATGAGAGTACGCGACGATAGTTACACCAGATTTTAACCACTGTAACAATTATCCATCTGACATCCCACGACTCTCTGATAGCAGGGGCGATCGCTCATCGGTGTTATGCAACGGCGGGTGATGTGAGTGTTGCACTTGCGATCGCTTTCTTTTCAATTGGGCAAATGTGTTCCCCATTTTTCACTAATCTTGCTACCCAATTATTTGTTTGTATCTATCACGAGATAGATTTTTAAAGCAAATTTACAGATGAGTCAAGTTACAGGCTCAACAGAAATATCTAAGGCGTTTTTCAGAACCAAGAGCAAGAAATGCCTGCTGGATTTTGCTTTTCTTTGACTCGCGCTTCTAGTTTCATTCTCTATCTTGAGACATATATTGAGCTGTAAAACAATCCATAACCAATCCATCGCCGTATCTTTTTTAGTCAAGAAATCAAAAAGGGAATCCTTCCGATTCCACTGAGGTAGAAGCCGCCAATGAAAAAACTAGCGCAGATAACCGCCATATCGGTACTGGTTACAGGGTTATCATCAGCTTATGCCCAAGCTGCCACATTCACAGAGAAAAGTGATGCTGGGAAGACTCTAAATACAGCAAAAATTATCCCATCAGGGTCGCAAATACTAGAGTTTATTACTGGGACACTTTCTGATAATGATGCTGACTTATTCCAAATTTTTCTGACCGGAGGACAGACATTCTCGGCGACAACAATTAACCTAGATACGCTGGTAGGACTCCCAGTTGATAATGTTTTAGGTACCCCGACCGAGCTGCTTGAAGATCCGCAGTTATTCTTGTTTGATGCGGCTGGTAAGGGCATTTATGGAAATGACGATATCCCCGGCTTAAATTCACAATCAGTTTTATCCTCAGGTGGGTTTTCTCCCGCTCAATCTGGTATTTACTATTTAGCGATTGCTAGCTCTGGTTACGATCCTGTAAGTGCATCTGGGAAAATTTTCTCGGCTGGAGCGGATGGAACTCTAGAACCGATGGGTTCGGGTGGAAACCTTTCCTTGAGCGGCTTTACAGGTAAGAGCGCTACTACTGGAAGATACGCGATCGCACTAACCGGAGTTACAACTAGCTCTGAAAGTAGCACGGCAAGCATTCCCGAACCCTCTGGAACATTAGGCATTTTAGCTTTGGGTACTTTAGGCGCAGTTTCTCATGTGAAAAACAATAGAAAAAAACAAAAAATCACTAGCTGAGTTCCCAGCATTTTCTGGTTGGTTATTGAGGAAAGGTGCAATCGTGCCTTTGTTGGTGGGACGCCAATAAACCAACAGGGATTTGTTTTATCACTGTATTTTTGATAATTGCGATTTCCTCAATGCAGAGGTTAGGGAAAGAGCGAAAATTTAGTGGTAATAGAATTGCCAAAACAAGTTAAAGATTGATTTTTAACTTTCGGAAGAATCCATAACCAGCTCTGAGCCGTACTTCTTTGAAGCCTAGCAATTCAAAAGAAGATAAACCTCCCCATTCCGCGCCAATTAAGTGACTGAATGGATACATCTTTAGGAAAAACTGAAATGAAGCAAAAAACTTGTGTTCCTGTGAAAGAAACTGCGGCTCCTCTCAACAAAATTGCGACTTCCCCCAAAAAACCTTCGCGTCGCTTTGGTTTAAGAAACCCAATCGGTTTGGGCGTACTTGTTTTAGGATTAGCTTTGATCGCTGGGATGACACCTCTCTATCTCAAAGCTTCTGACCATGATGATGGTGAGGTAGATGCCAAGGGACGCAACCTTAATTTAACTGACCTGTTTGTATTCCGGGAAAAAGATCAGAACCCGAATGCGTCTCAAAACGATCTGGTCTTGATTATGAATACGAACCCGCGATCGCTAGCGCGTCAGCAGTATTACTTCAGTACCAGAGCGAAGTACGAGTTCAAAGTGTCGCGGGTGGGGAATAATGATGCCACTCCCACGGGTAAGGAAGATGTAGTTCTACAATTCACCTTTAGCCCACCGGATGCGAATCGCCAACAAACCATCACGATGACCGCTATCCGGGACGGTGCAATTGTTCTCCAAACCAAGAACCTCCGCACCACCCCGCTGAATCCCAACCCCAGTGCGCCGCCAATCGTTAATCAGGTATCCGGCGGTGGCGCTAACTTAGCCGTATTTGCGGGACTCCGGGAAGATCCATTCTTCTTCGACGTTGAGCAATATTTTCGGGTTCGCGCTGCTTTTCTTGGCATCGGTCCCGCAGTTTCTGGGTTCCGTCCGCCCGAACAGGCTGTTGATTTTACCAAAGGATACAACGTCAACGCGATCGCAGTCCGGGTACCGATTAAATTCTTACAAGGCTCAACCTCCGCAACGACTTTTGATGTCTGGGAAACCATTTCAGTGCCCGGAGCAAACGGCAAATTTACTCAGTTTGAGCGACTAGCTCGACCGGCGATCAACGAGGGTCTAGTCGTCACAAACGACTTCCTGAACGCCCTAAACACCGTTAGTCCTGGTTTTGAAGCTGCTGCTCTGGCGGGTCAACAACCGGCTGCGAATATCGCTGGGCCAATCGTCGGGGAAGCGAAAAAGACGCTGTTAGCTTTTGGGAATACCGAGCAACGAGCGAACGCCTTGTTGGGTGCCTTTCTACCAGACGTGATGCGAATCGACACCAGGGGACCCAGCGGATACGCCAACGCCCTGAATGCCAAAGGTAGTCCGATTCGGGGTCGCTTGATAAAAGATGATGTCATCGACATCACCTTAAGCGTCGTCACCGAGGGGAAGGTTACGAGTGATAACGTGTCCTACGACGGCGCACCTGGTAATCCAGCACAAGGACACAAGCCGTTACAACCCGCATTCCCCTATTTGGCTTTACCCAACTAGGTCAGGAGTGATGAACTGCGTACATTATCAGTGATGAAAATCTAACCTCCTTCTCACCTCTCCCTAACCCTCTCCCAAGAGGAGAGGGAAGCCCAATCAATCTTTTTTACGGGGGAGGGGGAATCACTGAAAACCCGTCCCCTACTAAGGGATGGGTTGGGGGAGAGGTTAACCGAGCTTAGAGACAGAAGCATGAAACGTGCTGAGTATTACAAATCCGAAAACTTGAAAGGTGGGTTGAGTGGGCGTCTTGTGCTGAAGCGTTGGTGGATACCGCTCTTGGTGGCGCTACCGATTGCCGGAGTTTTGGGAGGGTGGCGTTTGTGGAATCCCAGTGCTGAACTCGACGCTCCTTATCGTTATCCCTTTTCCCAATCACCCTCAGACAATATCACCGCCGCTTTGGGAGGGGAAATTGCTTTCTATCAGGAACGGATTCGGCGAAATCCAGGGGACGGATTAGATCGAACCGCCTTAGCCAAAGCCTATCTGAAGATGGCTCGGGCGACGGGGGATGCTAATTGGTATCTCATGGCAGAGCAGTCGGCAAAGCGATCGCTCGCTAATTTATCCTTTGATAATCAAGGTGCCATTTTGGTGCTGGCTCGGATTGCGGAAGCGAAACATGACTTCACAGAAGCGATTCGCTTGGCAAAACAGGTACTGCAAACCGAGTCTGGAAATGAAGATGCACTCTCGCTGCTGGTTACATCAAACTTGGCAATGGGCAAGGTGGATGAAGCCAACCGCGTCGCGAATGCTTTAGTAGATAAAATTCCCACGTTAGGCTCCTTGACACTTAGGGCTTTGGTAAAAGTTGCACAAGGTCAAGATGCAGCAGCTATTCAAGATTTCCAGCAAGCTCTAGCTGCTGAAGAACCGGGCGAGACAGGCAGTTCGGCTTGGACGCGGACGTTGCTGGGTCGGTTTTACTTCCAGCGGGGCAACCATCAACTTGCCAAAGAACTTTACCAGGAAGTTTTACGCATCCTGCCGCGATATCCCTTGGCATTAGTCAATCTGGCAGAATTAGAGACTCGACTCGGACAGTATCGAGCCGCGGAGCGTCATTACTCCCAGGTCTTTGTTTCCCCAACCTACCAGAATGTGTTCGATCACGTTGCCTTGCAGGGCATGGCACGGGTGAAGCATTTGCAGGGCGACCAGTCAGGCGCTCAGGAGTTATGGGACAAAGCCGAAGCGTTAATCCGCCAGCATCAAAATATCACTTCTTTTGGACATAGGCGCGAACTGGCACGCCTGTTACTGGAACGGGGGCGTTCCGAGGACTTCGCGGAAGCGCTTTCCCTAATGCAGGCAGAAGTCGCTATCCGCCGCGATGCAGAGACACTGGATACTCTAGCTTGGGCGCTTTGCCGTTCGGAACGCTGGCGGGAAGCTCAGCAGGTCGTTGCCGAAGCGCTAGGGCGAGGCACTCGTGATGCGGGAATTTTTGCTCGCGCAGGCACAATCGAGCAGGCATTGGGGAATAATTCCCAAGCGATCGCTTATTTCCAAAAAGCTGAAGAAATCGACCCGACTTTTGACGAACAGACACAGCGATCGCAAAGACTTAACTCAAATTCTGCAATCGAGGTGAATCAATGAACGCAAAGTGGCATCGATACGGCACGCTGAGCCTGCTGTCGTTTTTGGGAGCGATATTACTTTGGTTCGCTGCTGCTACCCCCAGTTACTCTCACTGGGCTGATTTGTCAGTAGCGGAGATTATGGTGGGCGAGACTGAAACTCAAATGACACTCACCTTTCCCACAGGGTTGATGGCATTTGCAGATGACAACCAGGATAGTCAGCTGTCACCCGATGAAGTCCGCACTCATCAAACTCAGTTGCAGACATTCTTAAGCGATCGCATCCGCCTCAGCGATAACCAGAAGCAAAAAGCTACCCTCACCATTAACGCATCCGAAACCAGCGCCCTACCGCCAAACTTGAAAGTTACTACGGGCACCCACAGCAGCTTACAGCTGACCTACAACTGGTCTCAGCCGGTTCAAGGACTCCAAATTCACTACAATCTATTTCTGCCTGGAGTGCCAACCGCCACTTGCCTTGCAACGATTCTGCATTCCGGACAGGTGCAAAACTTTATCTTCAGCCCCACAAACCAGACATTTTCATTAATGCCGCCTGGTTTGGCGTGGCTGAGTGGGGGAAGCTTGCTGATTGCGATCGCTGGCTCATTTGCGTGGGGTGCAATGCACGCCCTCTCTCCCGGTCACGGCAAGACGATTGTGGGAGCGTACTTGGTGGGTTCCCATGCTACCCCCAAACACGCCCTATTTTTAGGGTTAGCGACGACAATCGCCCATACTACCGGCGTGTTTGCCTTGGGTGCGATCGCGCTGTTCGCCTCACAGTACATCCTGCCCGATCAGTTATATCCCTGGCTCAGTGTCCTCTCCGGTTTGATGGTGGTGGCGATTGGTCTCAATTTGTTCATCAACCGCCTGCGGAGTCATCAAAGCGACAAATCAGCGACTGCACATCAGCATCCTAGCTTTTCAGCTTCCCAGAGCCATTCCCACAGTCATCACAGCCACGATTCTCATCACCACAAACCTCATCACCACGACCATTCTCATCACCACGAACCTCATCACCACGACCACCCTCACGAACCTCATCACCACGGCGAGCATTCCCACCACGACCACTCACACTTACCCCCTGGCGCGGATGGATCGCCCGTTACCTGGCGTAACCTGCTTGCCCTAGGTATTTCAGGCGGTTTGGTGCCGTGTCCTTCAGCCTTGGTTTTGCTGCTAAGCGCGATCGCACTGGGACGGATCGGCTTTGGACTGATGCTGGTGTTGACATTTAGTTTAGGACTCGCAGGGGTGCTAACTGGGTTGGGATTGCTACTTGTTTACAGCAAGCGCTTCTTCGATCGGCTACCGATTCAGATGCGGATTGTGAGGATTTTGCCTGCGGTGAGTGCATTAGTCATTGCCCTTTTGGGTGTAGGCATCACCACCCAAGCTTTGATGCAAACCGGGTTGGTGCGGCTATAAAGCGTGGCGTGTTAGCGATCGCTCCTATTGCATCACTTGCCGAACCCGTTCTCTAAAAAATTGACATTTATCCCGCTAAGTAGGTATGGCGATCTAAATTGAATTATGAAATATTGGCAACAGTAATGAGTGATTTCCAATTTTACATTGACCAAAGTTTTTTAGCCGTTTTTAATCTAATATTTCACCCATCAACTCAACCATTAAAAGTTAAGAAAACCCAATGTTCAGATGCTTTCGTTTAACAGCTACCGTATCTACTGCTCTCATTTCATTGTTTCCTGGTATAGCTTTTAGCCTCCCTTTACAGGCAGATTCTCCCTATCCAGTCGTGCCAGCTTCAAATATAGATATTCCGGTTTGCTATCTACAAACTGAAGATGGGAGAACTGTGGATCTCGGTAAATTATGCATTCAAGCCCCTGAAAATTCTCAGGCTCCTTTAAGTAGTAATTTCGGGGCGGGAAATTGCTACTTTGTGGATTCGGCTGGCAAACCCTGTAGAGCTTCTTCAGCCAGTAACCTTCAGCAGTAACCGTCAAGAAATTGAATTGTTGAGTAATACCAATTCACTGTTTTGATGCCACATTTACGATTCCCCCAATCCGATTAAAAAGGGGTAATATAGCAGTTCTAAATGATTCTTAAAGGCGAGACCCCCCACTTCGAGAAAGAAGTCGGGGATCTCAAGGGTTGGCATCTCCAAACTCAAATAGGATTGCGATAGATGGATATGTGTTAGACATAAACAGGAGTGACGCAAAAACCTCTCAAACTCTTATTCCTATGCGCTTGCTCGCAGGCTACGCCAACGTGTACGAGAGCGTCTAAAGCGAAGAGAGCGCTTCACAACTCTTAGGCGGTTCATTTTTCTGTTACTGGTACGTAAGTCCTAATAAAGTGAAATAGTATTACTTGGCACCCAAGCCAGAGTTACTTAACGACATGGGTAGGCGATACGACATCCTGGTTGAGTCGGCTGTCCTGAGCGGACGAGGAGCGCGGCAATTTATACTACCAGTCAAGTTGAACAACCACTTTCCCATTGAATCGATCCTAACTGAAGTAGGGACTGCCTGAGCAAGACTCTGCAAAGTTTTTTTACAAGTAGTGTTCGTTTTTTGGTTTTGGCACCTAACTTTGGAGAGAAATCTTTAAGCAGAGGAATTTATAAATGCCAATCGAAACAGTACCCGGAACTTCCTTAAAGTATTACCTGATCGCTTTTGATGCATCTGGCAAAGAACGCGATGAACATGGCGAGTTGATGAGCCAAAAAATCTTGGAAGCACTTGCTAGCGAACCAATCACAGATGTATTCATCATGAGCCACGGCTGGATGGGTGACATTCCCGGAGCGCGAGATCAGTACAACAAATGGATTGGCGCGATGGCTAAACAAACAGCCGATCTCGAAAAAATCACACAGGCGCGACCGTTTCGTCCCTTAATGATCGGAGTGCATTGGCCCAGCAAGCCTTGGGGCAATGAAGATTTGACAAGTGCTTCGGTGTCTTTTGGCGTGAACGATGCAGATCCTGTCGATAGCGCCGTTGATGAATATGCTGAACGCATTGCTAACACTGAGGAAGCGCGGCAAGCACTGCAAACAATTTTTAGGAAGGGGCTGGAAGACAGCGAACCCGATACCTTACCGCCAGAGGTAGTAAACGCCTACCAAGTGTTGAACCAAGAGGCTGGTTTGGGTAGCGAAGGTGGGGGTGGGGCACCAGGTTCGGATTGGGAAGGTTTCGATCCGGAAGGCATCTATCAAGCAAGTCACCAAGAACCCGTCAGCTTCAGTGCTGGCAGCAGCTTTGACTGGGATAAGTTTCTAACTCCCCTGCGGCTACTATCTTTTTGGACGATGAAAGACCGCGCTCGCAAAATCGGTGAAAGCGCTGGGTTCAACTTGTTAAAAGCACTTCAACAGAACACTCCTGAAACTGTGCGATTCCATCTGATGGGTCATAGTTTCGGATGCGTTCTTGTCTCTGCCACCCTTGCCGGTCCAAAAGGTCAGGGCAAATTAGTCCGGCCAGTTAATTCTTTGGTCTTGGTTCAAGGAGCGATGTCTCTCTGGTCTTACTGTTCAAAAATTTCCTACGAACGCAATCGCCCTGGTTACTTTAATCCACTCATCGTTCAAGGTAAAGTCGCTGGTCCAATTGTTACGACCCAATCTCACTTCGACTATGCAGTCGGCAAGATGTACCCCCTAGCTGGAAAGATTGTCTTTAGTCGTGTGGACTTTGCCGCCGGTGGTTTGCCTAAATATGGCGGAATTGGCTGCTTTGGTCTCTGCGGAAACGGCTTTCCAGTAGAAGACATAAATATGCTCGGTTCTGATGCCTCTTATCAGTTTAAACCGGGTAAAGTCTACAACCTGGAAAGCAGCAAGTTTATTAATGACGTGACAGACAAGTTTGTTGGTGCCCATAACGACTTTGCCAAACCGGAAGTAGCCCATGTGCTGTGGTCGGCAGTTTCTGGCAGTTAACCGCCAGTCTTAGTTAAGCCGTTAAGACTGTTCGGACGATCGCCTAACCTCCCCAACCCTGCTTGCCTATATAGGCAAGCGGGAAGACAGATGCGTCTGTGCTTGCGACACAAGAGTGGGAAAAAAGGTCAATCCAACAGCCTTGCGGTGTTAGTCGCTCAAAATTATCAGGAACCAAAGAGATGTCCGAAGACCTGCTATTCTTCAATGGAATTAATGGAGCCAGTGGCGATTATTTGCTGCCTCCTTTGACTGCCGAGCAAGTAGCTAAGATCGCCCAAGGCGAAGAGTTCGATCCAGAAAGTTTAGAAGATATCCAGTTCAAAAAGCGACAAAAAGAAGAGCCTGATTTTGCTCCAATAGAGGGAGTAGACCCAAAAAACCTCGCTGAAACAGGTTGGGGAGTAATCTTCGCTTACGATGCCGATCCGGCAATCCGAGAGGCACTTAGCGAGCTACTAGATCATCGTAAAAAACAAGCAACTCAAAAGCACGAGCATTACTACCAGGAATACAGCGGTGCTAGAGGTTATCGTTACGACAAAGCAAAAAATCAGTACGAGTCAAAAAATAAGTTTCTGTCACGTCAGGGAGTGGGGCCAGGTCCAGCCGATCCGGATAAAATGCCTTACTACCTGATGATTGTCGGAGATCCAGTAACAATTCCCTATCGCTTTCAGTCCCAGCTTAGCGTTCAGTATGCTGTAGGTCGCATTTATTTTGATACGCCACAGGAGTACGCGCAGTACGCTCGCAGTGTAGTAGAAGCGGAAACTGGCAACCTATCCTTATCCCCAAGCGCTGCCTTTTTCGGCGTATGCAACCCAGGAGATGCTGCTACTAATCTCAGCACTCAAGACCTGATTCAGCCGTTATCTGAATGGGTTGTCGAGGAACATTCCAACTGGAATGTGAAAACGATTCTTAAAGAAGAAGCAACTAAGGCTCGTCTGGGGCAACTGCTAGGAGGCAGCGAAACGCCTAGTTTGCTTTTCACCGCAAGTCACGGCATGGGTTTTCCCAATGGCGATCCGCGACAGATACCCCACCAAGGGGCACTACTGTGCCAAGACTGGCCTGGTCGCGAATGGGGGCGAAAGCCGATCCCGGAAGATTTTTACTTTTCTGGGGACGATATTGGCGAACAAGCGCGGCTTTTAGGAATGATTGCTTTTCACTTTGCCTGTTATGGTGCTGGCTGTCCCCAAAAGGATGAATTCGACGGTCACTCCCAATTTCTTTCTGAACGACCCGATATTGCGCCATATCCGTTTCTTGCCCGCTTGCCGCAGAAACTCCTGAGCCATCCCAAGGGAGGTGCCCTAGCTGTAATTGGTCATATAGATCGAGCTTGGGGCTGTTCTTTCTCTTGGTCAGATATTCGGGGTTCTAGCGATACTCGCAGGCAGATAGCAGTCTTTCAAAGTAGTGTGAAGCGCCTGCTAGAAGGTCATCCAGTTGGATCGGCAGTGGAGTATTTTGACGAGCGCTATGCCGAAATTTCCTCTGACCTTAACATTGAGTTAGAAGATATTAAGTTTGGCGCGACTCCCAACAATCAGACTTTAGCTGGTATGTGGACGGCTAACAACGACGCCCGCAACTATGCGATTATCGGCGATCCAGCAGTGCGGCTAGTGGTCAGTAATACTAAAGATGCCACTGCTGAGCGCCCCACTATTCAACTACCTGTACCTTTGCCTTCTAACCAATCGGGACAGGGGGCGGCTCAGGAAACTCCAGAGCAAGTTGTTGATGAAGCTGCCCTGAAGCAGGCTCAGACGCAGTTAATTACATCACTAGAGCAATTTGTCAATACCGTACAAAAAGCTCCAGCTAATAATACCGAAAGCTTGCAAACAGCAACGTCAATAGCCACCAATCTATTGAATGTGTTGAGGGGATTGAGTTAATAGCGATCGCACCTAAGTAAACGGCTGCCGGGACTTTTCCCACGCAGCTTTCAAGTTGTTAGGGAGTGTCAAACTAAAACGAGGACTTGCGTCCTCGTTTTGGTTTGACGCTCCCTACTTTTTGGGTGAACTACTAGCAGTGCTAATACCATCACAAAGATGGCGATCGCTCTCACTGAGATTAATTCTGGGCTTCTTCAGATAGTAAGGTTCTAATTGATACTTCCCCAGATTAGAGGGACTCGCTACTAGCACCAATGCCCGCAAGTCACGCCGCCCAATAGGGAGAAAGCAGCGAGCAATCGGCGTTGGGGATTCGTAGTGAGCACGAAAGTACTTAGATGCTGACCCTGACGCACTTTAGCGCCTACTACAAGCAGCGATCCCTAAACAGTGCTAACGAAGATATGATACATAACACCGGCGCGCTGGTATTACATTCGCAGTATTATCTGCCTGCTGTTTTAGTTTCCCATATAAGCTGGGGTTTTCCTCTTGAATTTTGATATATTACTACATTTCCATCATTCTGAACCGAGAGTTGAGGGTCAGGAGAACCATTCGTATGAGAAGCCCAAAGTGGCTTGTTATTCAAGTCATAGACAACTAAATTTCCATCGTCCTGCATTACAGTGTAACTACCGTTCGGGTTGGTTCCAGCTGCCCACAGAGGTGTTCCATTTGATTTAATCAGGACAAGGTTTCCATCGTCTTGCATTTTAAGGTAATAAAAACTATTTTCTGAAGCCACACACTCACCTTTTTCTAATCTTTGATTAGGGCTTAGATGCTTGTGAAAAACGGGTTGTTTATAATCGCAACCTGCTATAAACCTTTGGGATGCTCCCGTCTTTCCGTCATCGCCGGAGAGCTTGAAGTCACCTAATATAATGTATTTACCGCTACTCAAATCCCCATCGCTGACTAGATCGGGCACATTCTTAGAATAGCTATAAAAGATTTGAGGATAGATGGCAAAGTTAAGGGGATTACCAAGCACTATAATAATCCCAACATTAGTCTTCTCATCAGGAACACCGCCCATCGTCCACCAGTCTTTTGCCCTTTCATTACATCCGAACTCCTGGGCATACCGGAATCGAACGTAATAAACTCCTGGCTCTTTCGGCGCTGTTAGTTTAAAGAATTCATCTCCTTTGGAGACTACAGATCCAGCATTGATACAAGCTTGAGCACGTTTGTCATTATTGATGCCTAGGAGAATTTGGTTAATAGTCCCCTCTCCACGTTCAGGATATTGGTATACATATTGTGTACGTCCATCAATTGTTTGTCCGGGATATGCAAACACAACATTTTTTTTCTGCTTCAAACTAGATTTTATGATTATGCCAATGCTAACTGTTGCCACGCCTAGTAGAGCTAATAGGATAGCTATCCATCGGACTATCCTCCAATTACGTCGTGATTGGCGCAAGTCTACGCAAGCCTTCACATATTCAGCCTCAAGTTGGCTCAAAAATTTGGGTTGTTTCAATAGTGCCTCGGCTTCCTCTAATCGTCTTCCCTGTATTAGATAATCGTTTCTGTTTTCTTTATGGTTTTTCCACTCCTGTGCTGCCTGAGTGATGATCTCCCGCAGTTGTAGGTTGGTTCTGTCCTCGTCCAACCACTTTTGCAACCTCGGCCAGTAGCGGATTAATGCTTCATGGGCAACTTCTACCTCTTCTTTATCTGTCGCTTCATTTCGACTGGTGACTACGAGTCGCGCCTCTTCACCAGCTAACTGCTGCACCAACTTCTTGGTCACTGCTAGGTCGCTACCTGCTGACACCAGATCCTCTAACTCCACTCGCCGTCGGGTGTCCCGTCGCTTCTCTCCCTGGACGGCACTCGCATCCATACGGGTTAAGCGCAAGAAGATATTCCGGACTTGCTCCTGCTCAGAAGCTGGCAAGCTATTGTAGAAATCATCGGCAGTTTTAGCTATTGCCTGCTGGACTCTACCGATGGCTTGGTACTCCTCGTCGCATAACCACCGTCCATGTCGCCGCTTCCATAGCTCCTGCAAAGCATGTTGCAGCAGTGGCATCGCTCCTGGTTCTTCTTGAACATCATCGAGAATTGAGTTGCTCAAGCCCGCTTCAAAGCGCAGTCCCGCTTTGTCTGCCTGCATCTTCATCGCTGTAATCAGTTCAGGGGGTTGCATCCGTCCAACCAATTTTTGTCGGGTTTCAATCCGTTTGCTCAACTCTGGGTAGAAGGTGCACTCTCCTAAAAAGTCTGCCCGCATCGTCATGACAACTTTCCGCCGGGAGGCAAGGGTTAACAATCTGGTGATGAATTCTTGGCGATCGTCTTTATCTTCACAAAGGGTAAAAACTTCCTCAAATTGGTCTACTACCAGTACTGAATGCTGTTCTGATACTTTCGATAGCCTTTCTAATCGTCTATCTAATTGTTTGACTGGCTCCCTACCCGGTGTTAGGTAAGCCCACTGTAGGCTGGGGTTCTGCTCCTTAAGCTTAGGAATCAGCCCAGCTAGCACTACCGATGACTTGCCACTGCCTGAAGGACCGATAACGGCTAAAAAGTTATCCTTCTCCAGTTCCTTTTGTAACTCTTGAATCAGCTCATCGCGCCCAAAGAAGAACTTGTGGTATTTTTTCTCGCCGAAGGAAGACAATCCAGGGAAGGGACACTCAGCCTTGTATTCTGGTGGTTGCTTACCTACTGCCAAAGCATCGAAACTGAGATCGAGGACTTGGTCACAGATGTTGTCGAGTTCCTCTAAAGCCTGATGACGCTCGTCACGGGCAACCGGTGAATCTGCTCCCCGTGTATTGCTCAGTTTTTCTGCCTGCGTTTTAAACCTCTGCTGAAGCACAGATGCATGAGGTGCTCGCTCTGCGAGCAGTTCCCGCAGCTTCCCGATGCCATCCTCGATTTCCTCGTCGGTTAGCTCGCCATTTTCGCTGCGATCGCTAAATAAGGGACGCCCACCCAAGCGGCTGAACAGGGCTGGCACAGTAATGTCGTGGCGGTTTCCTAGTCCGGCTGTTGCCTGTTGTAGCGCCGTGTCTATCTCTCCAGACTCTCTGAGTCGTCGATAAAAGCTCTGTCCTAGAGCCAAGCCTGTCTCTACGCTCACCTTGCGGGTCATCGCTATGACGGCAGGCATTCCCAAATCTCGTACCAATCGCTGAGCTAATCCGCCTAATGCCCCTTCTGCTCTTGGGTCGGCACTCTCGCAAGTGCAGAGGAAGGCAAAGTGAGGCAAGCCCGTCCGACCACCTATGTTGCTCAGCTCGTCCAGCAATTCTGTCCCAGTCACTGGCAGAACTTGATTGTCGGCTTGCGCCCAATACAGAACAGTTTCTCCCCGATCAATCAGCTTACCGTGGCAGACAAAGTGCAACAAGGTGTATGGCTTCTTGGCGTTAGTCAGTTGCTTAGATAGTTCTTGTAGCGTTGGTGGGCCGATAGCACCGGCAACATTATTTGCCAAAATCTCATAAGGAATTGTCCCCAGCGCTTCTTTCACCCCCGATACAACAGCTTCCACATCAAAAGGTGCTAATTGAAACTTGCCGATATTGGCGGGACTTGCTACCAGCACCAGCGCCCGCAAATCCCGCCGCCCAATCCGGGGAAAGCGGCGATCGATAGGAGTGGGGATGTAGCGTGAAAAGGGTACGCGCTGGTCACGGGCTAAAAGCTGCCAACTGTCGTCAGTATCAATAGGGGCGCACAGCCTTTCCCAATGCAATATTCTAACTTCGTCGTTGTCAGCAGCTTCAATAGAAAGCAAAATTCTTAAGAGGCAGTCCTGACTACTCATAGACAGGGCACGGACAAAGGTATCACGCACATTTCCTATAAAAAGGGCTTTGCCCAGTATGATGCCGTATGCCTTCTCGTTTTCTTGCTGTTGTGTCAGCTTGTAAAAGTCATCCTGGCTGAGCTGGAGAATTCCGCTGGAATGGGTGGTTAGCCCATCCAGTTGCTTGCATCTTAAAACAATGGGCCAGCTATTATCGCCTGACTTGCTCTGGATGGTAATCTCGAACTCAAAGGCGTTCATGCGTTATCTCCTCCCATTATTTTTTGCTCTTCAGTAGATGTTGAACCGCAAATATTCTGTTGTTATTCAGAGACTGTTTATACAGTAAAAGCTGATATATCAGGAGTATGGGGAGTAACCAAAGATGCCATGAAGACGGGATACCGAAATTTCTTCTGACCTGAATGTTGAATTAGAAGAGATCAAGTTTGGCACGGCTCCCAATAATCAGAGTTTAGCTGGTATGTGGACGGCTAACAACAACGCCCGCAACTATGCGATTAGTGGCGATCCAGCAGTGCGGCTGGTGGTTAATAGCAGTAAGGATGCGAGTGCCGAGTGCCCCACTATTGAAACTGTGCATTTGCCTTCCAATAAGTCGGGAGAGGCGCAGGAAAATCAAGAGCAAGTAGTTAATGAGCCTGCTCCAGAGCAGCTTCATCAACTACTTGAATCACTAGAGCAATTTATCAATACTGTACAAAAAGCTCCAGCTAATAGCACCGAAATGCAAACAGCAATGTCACTAGCTAGCAACCTTTTGGATGTGTTGAAGGGATTGAACTAATAACGCGATCGCAGCGAGCACCAATATCGCAACTATGAAAATGAAAAAAGTTGTGCCGTAAAATTCCCGCGCAGCTTTCAAACTTTCAAGTAACAGCTCATAGTCTCAGTTGGATTTTGGTAAATTACTAGCAGTGCCGATACCGTCACAAACGTGACGTTCTTTCGGATCGAGTTCCGTATTCGGATTGTTAATATAATCTCGTACCCAAGCGCAACCCCTCACCATCAGCTCATCTAATCCTTCCACCCGCCACAACTTAACCGTTCCATCTTCACCACCCGTAGCTAGAAGCTTGCCATCAAGACTAAAACCGACGCTCTTGACTTCACCTTTATGACCTTTGAATACGGCTACCTCTTGACCGGATACATCCCATAGACGAGCAGTTGAATCAGCTCCGGCAGTTGCTAGCAGCTTACCATCGTTACTCCAACGGAGTTTAAGCACCGCACCTATATGACCTTTCAATTCCTTTAATTTATGACCTTCCAAATCCCACAAGCGGACAGTGCGATCGCTACTAGCTGTAACCAGTTTCTGACCATCATTGCTCCAAATGACGCTGTTGATCCAGTCTCGATGCGCTGGGAATTCCCTTAACTGCTGACCAGACAAATCCCACAAGCGGACTATACCATCCGCTCCTGAAGTCGCTAAAAGTCTCCCATCCGGGCTAAAACTGACACTCAGTACATTTCCTTTATGACCTTTTAATTCTCTTAATTGCTGACCAGACAAATCCCACAAGCGGGCAGTGCCATCCTCTCCTGATGTGGCTAAAAGTTTATTATCCGGGCTAAAGTTCAGACCTAAGACTTCACCTTTATGACCTTTGAATTCTCTCCGTTGCTTACCAAATAAACTCCATAAGCGAGCGGTGCCATCCTGTCCTGATGTAGCCAAAAGTTTGCCATTTGGGCTAAAACTCACCTTCCAAACTACACCTTTATGACCTTTGAATTCCCCCAATTGCTCACCTGATAAATAATCCCACAGGCGGACAGTGCCATCAGCTCCAGCCGTCGCTAGGCTCTCGCCATCCGGGCTAAAACTGATACTCCACACTGCCCCTTTGTGCCCTTTAAAATCAGTTAGCTGCGGGCGATATTGCAAATTCCACAAGCGGACAGTGTTGTCGTATCCCGCAGTTGCCAAAAGCTTGCCATTTGGGCTGAAAATAACACTCCTAACTGAGTCGTTATGCCCTTTAAATTCCTTCAAGAGTTTTCCATTCAAATCCCAGAAGCGAACAACACCGTCCTTTGAACCACTGGCAAGATTCTGACCATCTGGACTAAAAGTGACGCTAAACACCCAGTCTTTATGTCCTGACAATTCTCTCAACTCTTTTCCTTTCAAATCCCACAACTTGACAGTGCTGTCCTTAGAGGCGGTAGCAAGTTTTTGACCATTGGGACTAAAACTAACACTAAACACCGTATCTTTATGCCCTTTAAATTCGCTTAATAGTTTTCCGTTCAAATCCCACAACTTGGCGGTGCGGTCTCCAGAACCAGTAGCGAGAGTCTTACCATCAGGACTGAAACTGATACCCCAGACTTTTTTATTACTACCGATATTGTGGGCAGGAAATTCTTTGATTAATTTTCCCTGCAAATTCCACAAGTGAACGATGCCATCCCCAGAACCAGTGGCGACAATCTGACCGTTAGGACTGAAAGTGATGTTAAATACCCCCTTTTCCTGTCTAGGAAATTCTCTTAATACTCTCCCCTGCAAATCCCACAATTTTGCCGTTCCATCTTCAGCACCCGTTGCCAGTAGCCGACCATCGGGACTAAAGTTGACATTTCTAATCCGCTCTTTAGTCCCTAAAAATTTGATTAGTTCTTTACCATGTAAATCTGACAAACGAACTGTACCATCAACTCCAGTACTCGCCAGGATCTGACCGTCTGGGCTAAAACTGACATCTGTAACTGAGCGTTCATACTCTTCTAAGCGATTGAGTTCTCTGACTTCAGAAGTTACTTTTTGCAGCCTGCCCCTGACTTCGTTTATTAAGGTTGCTTTTGATATCCACAGATGCTTAGCTTCTTTTCCAGCTTGTAAACTTCCTATCAATGCCTCTAATTGATCCACTTCCAACTTAGCTTCTGAGGAAGCACTTAACGCCTGAATTCGCTCGATTTCTGCTTGTCGCCACTGATATCCAGCAAAAATTGCAAATCCTGCAAGGACAAAAGCTGAGCTGACCGCAGCGAAAAGCAAGCGATGTCTGCGTTGTCTTTCTTGCTTGCGAATGCGATCGCGCAATTCCAAACAAGCGTTGACATATGCCGCCTCTTCTTGATTCAGATGCACAAATTTTGGGTGCTGCAAGAGCATTTGGGCGTCTTCTAATCGTCCGCCCTGATGAATCAGATAACTTTCTTGGTCTGGTTGCTCTTTATGGTTATACCAATCCTCCGTCGCCTGATTGATGCTCTCTCTCAGTTGCAAGTCGCTCCGATTCTGGCTTAACCACTCCTGCAACGTAGGCCAATAGCGGATTAAAGCTTCGTGGGCGACTTCTACTTCTTCCTTCCCGGTACTTTTGTTCCGACTGGTAACGACTAGCCGTACCCCCTCACCAGCTAGCTGCTGTACCAACTTCTTTGTCTGGGCCAGATTGCTCCCGCTTGGCACCAGATCCTCTAACTCCACTCGCTGGCGGGTGTCCCGTCGCTTCTCTTCCTGTACGGCATTCTTATCCAAGCGAGTTAAGCGCAAGAAAATATTCTGGACTTGCTCTTGTTCCTTGGCTGGTAGGCTATTGTAAAAATCATCGGCAGTTTTCGCGATCGCCTGGTGAACTCTACCGATAGATTGGTACTCCTCATCGCACAACCAGCGCCCCCGCCGCCGCTTCCACAGTTCCTGCAACGCATATTGCAGCAGTGGCATTGCCCCAGGCTCTCCTTGCACATCATTGAGAATCGAGTGGCTCAAACCAGCTTCAAAGCGCAACCCTCCCCTATCTGCCTGCATCTTCATCGCTGTAATCAGTTCCGCAGGTTCCATCGGTCCAACCAATTTTTGTCGGGTTTCAATCCGCTTTCTCAGTTCGGGGTAGAAGGTACACTCTCCTAAAAAGTCCGCCCGCATCGTAATTACAACCTTCCGCCGCTCGGCAAGGTGTAACAACTTGTCGATAAATTCTTGGCGATTGGCTTTATCCTCGCAAAGGGTGAACAGTTCCTCAAATTGGTCTACCACCAGTACCGAAGGCTGTTGGGATACCTTTAACAGGATTTCTAATTGTTTCAGCGGCTCGTTGCTTGGCGTGATACGAACCGACTGTAGGCTTGGCTCCTGCTCTTTCAGCTTCGGAATCAGTCCTGCTAGCACTACGGATGACTTGCCGCTGCCCGAAGCACCGATAACCGCTAAGAAATTATCCTTCGCCAGTTCTTTTTGTAAGTCTCTAATCAGCTCATCGCGCCCAAAAAAGAACTTGTGGAATTGTTCCTCAGCAAAGGAAGATAGACCCGGAAAAGGACACTCAGCCTGATAGGGTGGTGGTTCCTTACCCAAAGCGGAGAGAGCATCAAAGCTAATTTCCAGAACTTGATCGCACAAGTTATCGATCTCTAATATTGCCTGCTGGCGCTCTTCACGGGCGGTGCGTGACTCGGCTCCTTGGGTATCTTTGAGCGTCTCTACCTGCGTTTTAAACCGCTGCTTGAGTACGGAGGCATTAGGAGCGCGTTCTGCGAGGAATTTGCTTAGCTTCGCAATCCCATACTCGATTTCCTCGTCTGTTAAATCCCGATTGTCGAGGCGATCGCTAAATAAGGGACGCCCACCCAAACGGCTAAATAAAGCCGGAACCGTAATGTCGTGGCGCTTTCCCAGTCCGGCTGTTGCCTGTTGTAGCGCTATGTCTACTTCTCCGGACTCTCTCAGTCGTCGGTAAAAGTTCTGTCCTAGAGCCAAGCCTGTCTCTACGCTCACCTTGCGAGTCATCGCTACTACAGCAGGCATTCCCAAATTTCTCACCAATCTTTGACCTAATCCACCTAATCCTGCTTCTGCTCTAGGATCGGCACTCTCGCAAGTACAGAGGAAGGCAAAGTGCGGTAAACTCCTTTGATGATTGCCAATATTCTTTAGCTCTGAGAGTAATTCTTCTCCAGTAATTGGCAGAACTTGATTGTCGGCTTTTGCCCAATACAGAACAGTTTCTCCGTTATCAAGTAGCTTGCCGTGGGCGACAAAGTGCAGTAATGTGTATGGTTTTTTGGCATTGATTAGTTGCGTGGAAAGTTCTTGTAGCGTCGGGGGTCCGATAGCACCTGCAACATTATTTGCCAAAATATCGTGAGGAATTTCACCAAGCGCTTCCTTGACTCCGGATAAAACAGCTTCCACATCAAAAGGTGCTAATTGAAACTTGCCGATATTCGAGGGACTTGCTACTAGTACAAGGGCATGTAAGTCACGCCGTCCAATCGGGGGAAAGCGGCGATCGATAATAGTAGGAATATAAATGGAAAAGGGAACGCGCTGATCGCGGGCTAAAAGATGCCAACTTCCGTCAGTATCAATCGGGGCGCACAGCCTTTCCCAATGCAATATTTTGAGTTCGTCATTTTCAGCCGCTTCAATCGAGAGCAGAATTCGCAAGGGGGAGTCCTGGCTGCTTTTGGATAAAGCACGAATAAATGTTTCGCGCACCTCCCCTTGAAACAGGGCTTTGCCTAGTAAGGTACCGTATTCTTTCTCGTTTTCTTGCTGTTGGGTGAGTTGGTGAAAGTTATCCTGACTTAGCTGTAGGGTTTCTTTTGAATGGATAGTTAGTCCGTCCGGTTGCTTACACCTGACAACAATAGGCCAGCTACTAACACCTGACTTGCTCTGAATGGTAATCTCGAACTCAAAGGCGTTCATGCGTCATTTCCTTGTGATTATTTCTCGCTCTCCAGATGTCGGAAAACAAATATTCTGCGGGTATTATGAGACTATAAGTACAGTGAGTAGTTCTTTTGTGTCACTTTAGATAAAAGAAAAATAATATAGCAGTTCTCATTTGTATACAGTACACTTTTGCTCTTTGTTTGGAATCAGAGAGAGGCTTAGAAGTTAGCCCCTTGCTCGATTCCGGGAACTCTGTTGGAAGTTAGACATTGAGTGTAGTTGACTCAATCGAGAAGCACTATAACGCTTTTTTGCCACTATCAGCAGAGCAAAATTTTAACCCCCTTGCAACGAGATACTTCTACTATATTTTGGTCTGGATTTGTCTCAGTTTCCCCTCGCTTAAAGAATTTTTAATAATAGTTTTTCTTAATCAGATGGATTGTTGGCTTTTCAAATCCATTAAAAATAATAACAGACAAGTTGATAATCGCTTAATTATTAAAGGTTAGGTTTATAAAAAATGGGTTTATTAAAACCAAAACCAGTTGTAAATCATGTCAATTGTCTGACCATAATCCCCCTCATGGCTATATATAGCAGTCCTAAATGAGTTGTGAGAAACCGCCATAGGAAAAAAGCTTTGGAAAGTCAAAGGTTTGACGGTGAGTTACTAATTCAAATAGGAACTTAACGACACCAAATGAT
>NZ_JAMPKA010000041.1:0-41223 GCF_039961855.1 Trichocoleus sp. Lan
ATTGTTCATGAATTAATGGTAATAAGACGTAACAAGCTGCCATTTTTTCAGAGAGGTCTGAGGGCTATGTCCTTGATTTTACGCATATTTTGACGGGGTTGTCACCCCGTGAGGCACGCCGGTCGAGATGTACCCACCACTCCGGAATTTCATCTGCACGAAAAATTTCACGAGTTTGGTTAGGCGGCGTGCCTGGAAAACCCAAATTTGCAGTAACAGATAATTTGGACAACTTGAGCAATAAACTTTTCCTAGTTTGGTTCTCCACCTAGCGTTTATAGCTTGGGGCAAGGGTGCTTAGATAGAAAGTAATCCCTATTCCCACAGGAATAATCTCGATTAATAGCAAGATAAAGGCAGAACTAGCTAAACACAAAAATGGTATCTTTTGCGCTGGGGATGAAACATCTTCATCAGTTTACCTTTGCTGCGGGTGAGTGAGGCTACCGTTACCAACCACTGCTCAACCAACTCCAAGAATTAGAAATTAATCGCTATTGCTCAGTTGCTGCCATGTCGCTTGATAGTCTTACTCCTATTACTTCGTAGACTTTTACCGTCCTTCTTACCACATCCTGGTCATCAAATTCACGTAACACCTTCTCTCTCCCGGCGTCCCCCATTGCTTTGCACAGATCTGGATCTTTCAGGAGTACCTCAATGGCATTAGCCAGCAGCCGAGCATTTTTAACTGGAACCAGAAAGCCATTTTCGCCAGGAATAACCACCTCTCGACAGCCAGGGACATCCGTTGCTACCAGTGGTTTCCCCATCGCAGCTGCTTCTAGTAAAATCCGAGGCACACCTTCTCGGTAGGAAGGAAGCACAACAACGGTTGATAAGGCGATCGGGTTTTCCATCTTCTCTACATACCCTAGAAGGTCAACCGCTCCTTCCCTGCGCCACTGCTCCAAGGTCGTCTCAGAAATTGAAGATGGATTTCCGGTGTCTGGGACACCTGCTATTTGAAAGGTCGCGCAGACTCCTTTTGTTTTGAGGATGCGAGCAGCTTCAACGTATTCAATCAGACCCTTATCAACTAGCAGCCTAGCGGCGAACAACACAACCGGAGCAGGTGGAGCATCAGGGTGACTAGGACGTGGTGAAAAGCGCTTCAAGTCAACACCAGAGCTTCTGATTAGTACCGTCCGGTCCGGAACGATCAACTTTCGGTCTGCAAAAGCTTGCAGATCATCCATATTCTGGAACACAACCCTCACTCTACGAGCAGTCAATATCTGCCGATACAGAAACCGGATAATAGGTTGTAAAATACGAGCCTTCCACTCGGTGCTAATAAAGATGTAGCCCAAGCCGGTTACAGCATTCACAACTGCTCTCGTTCTACTGAGCTTTGCACCAATCGTTCCGTACAGAACGCATTTAATTGTAAAGTGATGGACAGCGGAGGGCTTCTCACGAAGGTAAATGTATGTTAAGTGAGCAATGGTTAAGAGTTCTACTAGAGGGTTGATACTCCGCCGACTCAGCCGCAGTTGAATCCAACGAAACCCTTCTGCTTCCAGCCTTTCGACGTAGGCATCCCAAGGGGAAACTAAAACGACTTCGATTCCCTGAAGACGCAAAAATCTAGCTAGAGGCAGACGGAAGTTATAAAGATACCAGCCCGTATTAGCAACTAGCAAAATTTTCAGGCGATTTTTGTTTTCCACACAACTTAATCTCACCCTAGTTTTATCAATTAGTTTATATGCAGGTATGGAAATATATAAACTTGATAGTGAAACCAATACTAATAAGGTTGTCTATAAGTCAATTCGCCCAGCTTATATCTGGTCTTGGTAGTGGCTCTCTTGAGAGCTAACAATCTTAGGGAAAAACAGGGTTCTATCGATTCATTCCCAGTTGAATGCTTCGCCACTACAAGATAATTAGCGCCTTACAGATATACTCTAAAGACTCCAATAATGGATAGTGGATGGTAATGTAGCAGGGTCAAGAACCGATTTGACATCCATTAATACTCCACCTGAGCGCAGACAAGTGAGTAGTTGAGCGCTGGGCATGTCTAGGTAGACTTGATGACTGACTGCAAGGATCAGTCCCTCCAGATCGGATAAGGCTTGCCAAGGGACAAGGTCAATGTTGTAGTAGCGCTGTGCTTCATCGGGATCGACCAAGGGGTCATGTACGAGTGGCTCTACACCAAATTGTTGCAGCTCTGCCACAATATCTGGCACTCGGCTATTGCGAAGGTCTGGCACATTTTCCTTAAACGTTAGCCCTAGAATCCCAATTCGCGACCCTTTGATGGGCAGATTAGCCTGAACTAAAAGCTTGACTAGGCGCTGTCCTAGGTATGTACCCATGCTGTCGTTGATACGGCGACCGGCTAGGATGACTTGAGGATGATACCCCAGCTCTTCTGCTTTAGTCGTCAGGTAATAAGGATCGACCCCAATGCAATGACCCCCGACGAGTCCAGGTGTGAAGGGCAAAAAATTCCATTTGGTTTTGGCTGTTGCCAAAACATCCCAGGTACGGATGCCTAGGCGATCGCAAATTAAGGCTAACTCGTTCATCAAGGCAATGTTCAAGTCTCGTTGAGTGTTCTCGATGACTTTGGCTGCCTCGGCTATTTTGATGGAAGGGGCGCGGTAAACGCCTGCGTCAATGATGCTGCCGTAGACATTGGCAACCCGTTCCAGGGTTTCGGCATCCTCCCCAGCTACGACTTTGACCAGGTTTTCTAGGGTGTGAACGCGATCGCCAGGATTGATCCGCTCTGGTGAGTAACCTAGCTTAAAATCTATACCTTGCTGTAAGCCTGATACCTTTGCTAAGACCGGCCCACA
Organism: Trichocoleus sp. Lan; assembly: GCF_039961855.1. NCBI lineage: Bacteria > Bacillati > Cyanobacteriota > Cyanophyceae > Leptolyngbyales > Trichocoleusaceae > Trichocoleus > Trichocoleus sp. Lan. The sequence goes on from NZ_JAMPKA010000041.1 coordinate 2,817, forward strand.
AATATCTTCTGTTACTCCCGGATACACAGTGGATTCGTATACGATTACTGCTCCTGGTTGTAGCACTTTGCCAATTGTTTCAGAAGCTTGGATCAGGCAGGTTAAGTCCGGTCGGTGGTTGCGATCGATTGGCGTTGGTACGGCGACTACAAAAAAATTTGCTTCGGCGAGGTTGGCGATCGCGGTGGATATCTGGAGATTGGAGGTTTTTAAGTCATCATTGCTGACTTGACGCGCAGGATCGATGCCCTGCATGAGGATATTGACTTTCTCAACATTACTATCAAAGCCAATTGTGCCGGGGAACTTTTTGGCAAACGCCAAGGCAACAGGTAAACCAACATAACCAAGACCGATGACGGCAATGCGATTTGTTTGCCTAAACGCTTTGCGATCGCTCATGATACTTGCTTCTCTTTGATGTTTAGAACCGGATCGGTCTGCCTTTAGTCATCTAACCATGCCTGGAACATTAGGACAGCCCATAGATAATATTGCCAGCTTGCGATCCCCGATAGATGCTTCTTCTGTTTCTGACCAATGGGTTGAGGATTGAAACAACCCCAATGCTGCGATCGCTGTTCTCAAAGCAATGCTTCTCACCAGTGGCACACAGAACTCTGGCAACCAGCATTTAATCGAGATACCAAAGCCCATTTTGGTTTCCTCAATCAAGTTCCGAGGCATATACTTACATAAAACTTGCGGCAAAAGTTATGTACCCTAACTTTTTTTAATTTTAATTGTCAGTGGCACGCACTTAGCAAATTCCATAACTACAAAGCTAACAATTTATATTAGCGACTCAGAAATTTTTTAGAAAATGTTTCATTCCTACACCATTTATCCCACCCTAGTATTACCAACTAATTTCTATTCCACGTTTTGAAATATTTTAATTTACTAGGCGTTCTAATACCAAACTACAGCACCTTTGCTATACACCTTACTTGGCGTATTCAGCTTGATACCTATAGATTATAATCAATCATTTGTTGTAGCTTTCAAGCAATGCTCCTGCTTCATAAGAGGGTATACGCACTTTTTACCTCAGTAGTTTCAAAGGCAAGTTTAAGTAGTAGAGATTTACACGATGAAGCCTTAATTCTTTGTCGTGAGTCCTGTGGTACAATTCCACAACCGAATACCGCCATTATACCTTCTGGTATATGGTAGGCTGTGCCCGCCTCGACTTGATGTATTGTAATGCCTGCTGATTCCCAACTAAAATCAATACTTTCTCCATTTTTATTCTTATAAATAAATTTCTTTAATTTAATGTCTATAGCAGGAGGCGTTCTAATAGTAATACTAAGGCTACTAGTGATTTCTTCAACCTTGAATAGTGGCTTCCCACTCATAGAGTAACAGTTATTCAACTTTTGAATGAGATGGTATCTTACTTCTGGGTCGGGAATTTCTACAGCAATCTGCGGCACCATTGCCAGAAGTTGCTTGTAATCTGTTTTTTGTAAGCCGAATACACCCATAAATTTGGGGATATCTGAAATTGCCGATGAAAACCCTTGATATTCATCCCGATGAATTGCGGCTTGCCCCATACTGGTGGCAAAGACTAAAGTTATTTCTGGATTTACTTTGCACAATTGCATGGCATCAGCCAACATTTTGTCAAGTATTTCAAGAGCGAAAATCATGGTAGCCGCATGGATCTTGGGTTGAGTGAAGTAGCGATCGCCAAATTCTTCAGGAAAAATATGGTGCCAGTAGCGGTGCATTACACTAGCCACATGATTCGTAAAAAATGTAGAAAATGCGGGTGGGTTATGGGCGTTATAGAGAGATTTGAATATATCCCATAAAAGGATAGTCTGGAAAGTTGATCGACGTGCAACACGTGGTGGGTCAATCCATTCCATACAAAGCTGCTTGGCGATTTGTATGATGGTACTCCTGGAAATACCAAGTTTAGGTAGAGAAGCTAATAAACCTGATAAATCTTTAGAAATCAGTCTATCTTTTTTGACAACAAGACCGTTTTTGGCAACTTGCCCCAGGTTGAATTTTTGGAAAGACTCAATATATCTGGGAATACACCTTTCGTCGTGAGCAAAAGTATCGGGAATGTAGAATCCACCCTCACCTGGATCGCTAGGAGGCCAACTTTGTAAAGAGCCACAGATACCAATACTTAGACCAAGTTCGCGAAATTCCTCCCAGAGTGGCTTACCTTTGAAAGTACCGGGATTTTGCCCTAAATTTTTGATTCCATGCTCTTGATTACTCATACCCCGATAAAATGAAGGCCAAGTAACCCAAGGTGAGAGTTCACCGCTATCAACTGCTAACGTAGTGTAAGTTTTAGCGTTGTCAAAAAACTTTCTGATGTGAGGAAAGCGTGGATCAGTTTTGAATCTATCGATAAGCTGCCACGGAACTTCATTGATTTCCAATAACAGAATTTTGCGGAGTGGTCTAACTAGATTAGACATTTATATCCTCCAATAGTTTATTTTTAGGGGCAGAGTAACTGGATCAATTACTGACTTAACATTTATCAAGTTTTGATAAGGAATTCAGATAAAGAGTGTCAGGCATCTAACCAAGCTTGGAACATCAGGACATCCCAAAGATAGTATTGCCAGTTGCGATCGCCCGCAAGATGCTCCTTCCATTTCTGACGAATCGGTTGCGGATTGAAAAAACCCTCATCCCGCAGTCGCTGTTCAGAAAGTAGTTCCTCTGCCCAGTCTCGTAAAGAACCGCGCAACCAACGTTTAATTGGAACGCCGAAGCCCATTTTGGGACGCTCGATCAGGTTACTTGGCACATACTTACACAAAACTTGGCGCAACAGCCATTTACCTTGCTTATTCTGAATTTTCATAGACAGCGGCACGCGCCAAGCAAATTCGACCAGCCGATGGTCTAACAGCGGTACGCGGGCTTCTAAACCCACACCCATACTCGCTCTGTCTACCTTGGTAAGGATATCGTCCGGTAGATAGGTGACAGTGTCGAGGTACATCATTCGCTGAATAAAGGATGGTAGGCGCGTCCAGTGTTGACGGAGGGCAGAGTCCGAACCATAGGCATCGCTTAAGATTGTCGGTGGTTCGCAGCTACCTATGACTACAGCTTCGGGGTTTTTCCAGTGAGAAACTAGACCTTTGTACATGGCATCGGGATGAGACACTGCCAAAATCTCAGCCAGCTTATGCAGTTTGTCTCCTGGATGGCGTTGCTGGAGTCGAGCCGGTAGTAGGCTATCAAAATGTGTAAAGCCCCGATCCCAAGCTTGAGGGGATAAGCGGGTTAATGCACTCGCTGCAACCTGCCGCAAACTTGGTGGTATCCAGCCAATCTGCTGCCAAATTTTGGCACCCCAGAAGTAGCGGTTGTAGCCAGCAAATAGTTCATCGCCGCCATCTCCGGAAAGGGCAACGGTAACTTGCTGTCTGGCAAGTTGAGACACTAAGAAGGTAGGAATCTGGGATGAGTCGGAGAAGGGTTCATCGTACAGCATCGGTAGCTTGGGGATAACTGCTAGTGCTTCCTCTGGTGTCACATACAGTTCTGTATGGTCTGTACCTAGATGCTTGGCGACAGCCTTGGCATAAGCTGCTTCATTGAAAGCGTCTTCATCAAAACCGATGGTAAATGTTTTCACTTGTTGGCTGGAAACCTGCTGCATCAAGGCAACTACAGTCGAAGAATCGATGCCCCCTGACAGGAAAGCACCCAAGGGCACATCTGCCACCATTCGCAGATGTACTGCTTGCTGTAACAAAGCTTCCAACTGTTCTACTGCTTCCGACTTTGAACCTGTGAAAGGGTTAGCAATACCCGATTCAGCAACTTCCTTGGCAGACCAATAGGGTACGGTAGGAGAACGAGTCGCACCCCCATTCCAACTTAGAAGAGTGCCAGGGGGTAGCTTGTAAATACCTTTATAGACGGAATAGGGTGCTGGGATGTAGTTATGCCGCATAAACAAGGCTAAGGCATCCCGGTTAATTTCAGCCTCGAAATTAGGATAAGCCTTGATAGCTTTTAATTCAGATGCAAATAAAAAAGTTCCATTTATCCAGCCGTAATAGAGGGGTTTTTCGCCTAGTTTGTCTCGCCCTAAATGTAAAACTCGCTCTTGCCAATCCCACAACGCAAAGGCAAACATCCCGTTAAAACGTTTGACTGCTGGTTCCACGTCCCACTCGCTGAAAGCAGCCAGCATCACCTCTGTGTCGGAACGACCGCGAAACCGATGTCCTAGCCGTTCCAATTCTCGCCGCAATTCTAAAAAGTTATAAATCTCGCCATTGAATACAATTACATAGCGCCCATTTGCAGACACCATCGGCTGATGTCCTTCTGGGGAAAGGTCTACAATCGCCAGTCGCCGATGCCCAAAACCAATCCCAGATGCAGCATCCACCCATACTCCGCCGTCATCTGGCCCTCGATGGAGTAGGGTATTTGACATTTTCTGCGCGATCGCCTGCATCTGCAATGCGCTTTTTTGGCAGGATGTGTCCCAAAAACCTGTAATACCGCACATCTATTTTTTGTAGCCCACTGCACACCAGTAAGGAGGGCGATCGCTAAATACAATCTCTTCCAGCCCCGCATTCTCCATCATTTGATATATCTCATTTTTAGAAAATCTTTTCTCTAGTTTTGTGCCAAACCGATCTAACGCATCATTCCGCATCACATAAAAACTTTTATTTCTGTAAAAAGACAGAGGTATAGAACTAACATTCACACCAAAATTTTCCAGAATTAGCGAGAATCTCGCCAGCGGCAGATAAATAATAAAGGCTATAACTTGACTTAACAGGTATCTTATGAAGTAAGGTGAGCGAGAAATTATAAAACGCCCAGATTCACTAATTTTCCATATTATTCTGAACCACCCAGGTCGATTATCAAATGAGTAGTACAAATAAAGCAGAAAGGGGGCACCTGTTTTTAACTTTAGTACACAAGACTTAATTCCTGCTTCCGTATCGGGAACATGGTGCAACACCCCTAGAGCATATCCAAAATCAGCGAATCCATCAACTAAGGGAATTTCGTCAACACTTACTAGATGAAACTGGCAATTATGATGTTGGCATAAATTTTTTTTAGCCACATTTAATGCAGCAAGGCTTGGATCTATACAGTGCAATTTGCCAACTCGCGGTGCAACTAGCTTGGCCCAACGACCGCTACCACACCCAAGGTCAAAGCCAACAGCATCTTTTGGCAATTTATCCCAATCTAAAATATCAAAGTATGAGTTAAATATTTTTAGATTTTCTTGATCTGAAAGTCCGGATTGGTCAAATTTACTCCACTCATCACCAAATCCTTCAACTACTTTAAAATCAATATTTTTATCCATAAATTACCTGTTTGTACGTTTCTTCATATTGTTTGACTATACTCTCTAGGGAAAACTTCTCTTTAATACGTTCCCGTGCTTTTCTCCCTAGTTCATATCTTCCTTTAGCTCCTATTTCCATTAACTGTAACCACCCTCTACTTAAAGCTTCTGGATTGCTGGGTGGCACTACGCAACCTGTTTCTCCCACAATCCAGGCTGCATCCCCTACATCCGTAACTACGCAGGGTACACCACAAGACATAGCCTCGCCAATGACATTCGGAAAACCTTCACAATAAGAAGAACAAGAAGCAATATCCAGAGCAGCCGTGAGGCGCGGCACATCTTGACGTTCACCAAGTAAGTGTACGTAGGGATAAATTCCTAGCTCCTGGATTAGCCGACATAAAAGTTGATTTTGCCAATCAACTCCCTGACCAGCAAGAACAAACTTTACATCTGGCTTAATTTTTACTAATAATGCAGCAGCTTTAAGAAAGTTTTCGTGGTCTTTCATGGGATGAAAACGTCCAACTAGACCAATCATAAAACTCTCTTCAGCCAGATTTAGCTCTAAGCGAACAGTGGCACGAGCTTCTAATGATGGTGTAAATAGTTCTGTATCAAAACCATTGGAAATAATGATGTTTTTCTTGTTGCAATAGCCAATTTTATAATGCTCGTCGGCACCAACTTTACATGCATAAATCACTCTCTTGGGAAAGTAAGATAAGTAGGAAAGAATTTTAATAATTAATATAGTTTTTACTTTAGTGTCTGATAGTGACAAAGCAGAGTGACGAATATTCCACGCTACAGGAACTTGCCCGGGTAAAAAAATGTTAACTAATTGTGCAGCAAGATTGCCGTGAGACATCCAGCCTTGAATCAAATGAGGTTTAATTTGGCGTACTGTGCGAATTAGTCGCCCTATAGAGGCTAATGTCGGGATTCCATGTTGCATGCCAATGGTGTGAACTGGGATATCTAGGGCGGCGATGCGCTCGCCCAAGGTTCCTCTATCCATTAAAGAGATCAGAACCGGATTAAACTCTTCCCGATTTATCCGAGATAACAGCTTATAGAGCATCATTTCAGCACCGCCAGTCCCTAGGCCAGTAATGATAAAAGCGATACATAATCGTCTTGTTGATTTAGCCGCCCAATTAACCATATGGATTAATATCGAGTGGATACTTACGAGAGTTTTTTACAAAAATTAATTGAATTGCAAAATAAAATAAAAAATATATTAACAAGGGAGTTTTCAACTCTCCTATTGATATTATTAGACCATTTCTTACAAGATTTAGCGCTAGGTTGATTAGAATAACAAGTAAGATAGGTGACTGGTGTATGCGCCATAGATATGAAACAAGAGCTGCAAAAAACATTGGGAAAAAATACGAAGTATGGTTTTCCAAAAAAAACGAGAACGCAGTCCCTTGACCTGTTTCTAGCCTCAATCCAGAAATTGTAGCAATTTGGGCATAAAAGTGCTCGAAATTTTTAAAATCATAAAATCGTTCGCTTAAAGGAAAAAGTTTTATAATGTAACCTAGTAAATCAGGTTTTAGCTTATCCAAATTTGACAATCCAATATATGTATTAGTAGTTATGGCAGCTATTTCTTTCGGTATAAAAATGTTATAAGTCTCAAAAACTCTTAAGAAATAATTAATAAATCCATATTTGCCTACCCAATTATAGAAAAAAATGTATCCAGCTACTACCCTTGATAATTCGCTCAATACTAAACCAATAATTGTTAAGACTACTACTTTTACTACCGGTAACTTATTTCTAGCTTGATAATTTAAAATGAATAACATAAATAAGATACCTACATAGTATCTAAACCCTTGAAGCAAGCCAACTATACCCACAATAAGCATCAAAGCATAGATGATGTATCTACTAAATTTTTTTTTACTAGTTGAAGCAACCCCGTAAAAACCACTTAGTAAGAAAAGATGATAGTTAATAGAGATAAAATAAAGATTGGGTGTTTTTTTTAAAATTTCAGCAAATCTAGTCGCTTTATTTAATAAAATAAAATCCTTTAAACCATAGAAAGCTAATTCGTTTAGAAGTGCTAAAGAACCTAAGCTTATGAAAATATATGATAAAATTCTTAATTTATTAATTTTAATTGAATAGTTACTTTTTATTGTATTCTTAAAATAAACCCTATCTAAAATAATAATAGCTAGCATACTTAAATTAATAATTATAAGTAAAATGTAATTATCTGCATTAAAATTTATATGAAATATCTCATAAAAGTATTGAAATTTAAAATCTTTAATGATAAACCCTAAAGAATAAATAGAATAAACAAACCCAAATATCAATAAAAAATAATTTTTGCTGTTTAATGAACCCCAAACAACAGGGGACAAGGTGGCTAAATATAGTAGATATGCAAACAGTGAATCCACCTTAGTTTTCCTCCCTATTTTATATAGGTTAATTATAAAAATTATGGAATATTTTTATTTAGTATTGCACAGGTTCTTTCGATATACCTTGCACAATTAAACTCAGAAATAATTCTCATCCGTGTTCTGATTACTGAGATGTAGTTCCGATTAAGGAGCTTATCTAGTATTAGCTGCTTAACTCCGGCTGCAAATGCTTCTGGGTTTAATGGTGGTACTACTACCCCAGTATCACCCACAATCCAAGCGGAATCTCCCACATCTGTCACCAGACAGGTTACACCACAGGCCATTGCCTCGCCAATTACATTAGGAAACCCTTCGCTATAAGAAGAAGAGGTAGCAATATCGAAAGCATTGTAAACCGCAGGCATATCGACACGTACTCCTGCCCAGATAACTTTTTCAGAAATATCTAACTTCTCCGTCAACTGATACAACTTTTGAGCATAAATCTCAGGACCAGTACCCACGCAGACAAAGCGTACATCTTGGCGTTGTTTGCACAAGAGTGCAGCTGCTCTAAGAAAGGTTGGATGGTCTTTTATGGGGTCTAGCCGTCCCACTAAACCGATTAAAATGCTATCCTCTGAAATCCCCCATTCTGCTCGCACTCTTGCCCTAACTTCTAAATCAGGCTTAAATAGCTCAATGTCGATGCCATTAGGAATGACTATACTCGTTTTAGCGCGATAGCCTTGAGCTTCGTGGTAGGCTAGCCCTGCCTTAGAATTAGCTACGATCAAGGGAACGGATGCCGAAATCCATTTACACAAACTGAAAGGTATCGCTCGTTTCCAATTTAATTTCAGATTAGATGCCCTGATCCCCCATATTAAAGTGACACCAGGCATCCAGCGCACAGCAAGCCAAGCGATTAGATTACTCAGGTACAAAAAACTATACACGAATAGAGGTGTCTGCTGTTTCCGCAACACGCTCCGCAACCGTGGGATAGCCCAGATTAACTGTAGTCCAGCGGGGATAGTTCCACTGAACTTCTTTGTGAATAACGGATATATTCGGACTTGACCTCGAGCTTGAAGCCATTCCCAGTTTTGACCACCAGGGTAGAAAGTTACAACACACACATCATGGTTTCGTTGGGCCAAGCCATCAGCAAGTTGCACAATCTGATACTCGGCACCGCCTGTCTCAAGGCTACCAATAAAAAATACAATCTGCATGAGGAGTTATGTTTTATACCCATACTGCTGCATAAGCCATCCTGCAAGTAGCCAAAACAGATTTTGCTCCTGAACTGGCAACCTATCAATCCATTCTGTGTCCGCCTGCAACTGCACTGTCCCTCTCATACGCAAGCGGTTCCCAGCAATAGCGTGACCGACTTTCATAGCTTCTCCCGCCGTAACTGCATTAGCTACTTCATCAAAATCACATTCAATTAAATGCCCAATCCTCTCTAATGTTTTCTTAGGATTAGTTGCAAAATCTTCATATAAAACTCTGATTGATTTTCCAGGGTCAAATTGAGAACGAAGCAATTCTGATTGCAGATTGACATCACTCCAGAAAATAGCAGTCTTCCAAACTGGCCAAGCTTGAAGCGTCTCTTCTATTCCTCCTTTTTGATGCTGTTTGTATGCTTTTTTCAGTGAATGTGCTACTCCTCGACCATCTCGTACTAAATGAATTAAGTACACGTCGATCTCAGGCATCATAGAGAGCGCTAAGGCTCGAACTGGGTTCTTAGAGGAGTCAACGATTATAGACTTTTTACTCACCGAGCAGATGGTTTGAAAGAGGGCACAAGTCCATTCGCTATAAGCCTGAAACTGAGGGGAGCCGTTCATGCGCTCTCTAAACAAACGCAACCAACACAAAAAGCTTTTCATGCTTTGAAAGTTCATGCTTTCAAAGGTATTCTGAAGAGCTAAATACCTCTCAATATCGTCAAATCCTATGCTTTTTACCCATTCCGCACGCACCTTTGACCAGAACGAACAGATAGAGCAACGCTCACCGCAGGCGCAGTATTCGTTATTAATCCAGCCTCGGCGCGGTAAGTTGGTTAGTTCCCCTACGCTTTCAATAGAGGGATGATTCCCAAGCAGCGTGCTGAGTACTGTGGAGCCACTGCGACCCACACCGCCAATGTACAGAATACGGATAGATGGCATGGAAAAAATTATTAATTTTGTTTACCTTGAACGGACTTTTGTCGGTCAATTAGAGCATGAAGATAATTAATCATTGCTTTATGAAAACAAATTGATTGTTACCTAAGCCACCTCCACAAGTAATTAAATTTTTTAAGACAAAACCTTTATTTTGATAGAACTTAAATATATCTTCTGGCTTTGCCACCTCAAAGGGATAGCCACCTAACCAATCAAACCAATCATAAACTCTGGACATTCCCCTTGATTTTTTGTACTTAGTATAGCGGATTACTGGATTTCGAGCCTTCAGGAGATCGATAGCTAACCCACCCAGGATGAAATATGGAATAAAGAAGATAGAAACTAGAGACCTGCCTGCGATTCCTGAACAGTAAAGTTGCTTGACTCTGCGCCAACGTAGAGACTTACCACCTTGATCGTTGTAAATACCAATAAACAGCATCCCCCCATCTGCAACAGGCAAACTAGCATTTTCTAGAGCTTGCCACATTGCGCCGGTGTGGTGAAGCACACCCCAAGCATAAACAATATCAAACTCCCCTAGAGATTTGAGATAATCTACATCTAGCACTGAACCCTGTTCAATAGTCCAGTTAGAATCATCAGGAAAGCATCGACATTGAAGTTCTTTCGTGCAAGCTACTGACTCTGTATCGTAATCAAATGAATGGACCTTTGCCCCTAGGCGACGGGCAGCAAGTGAGAATAATCCACTGCCAGAACCAATATCAAGAAATGTTTTACCCTGTAAATTTTCTACTGCTAGCATTTGCTTGAGAGACTTCTCTGCTTCTGCTATGCGTTCGTCATTAAGAACTGATAAAAACCGTCTCCAATTTTTACCAAACTCAAAGCGATCGCCCTCTTCAACTTCCTGAGCGTAACTGTTCATCGTCAGCTTTTCCAAGCTATAGCACCATTATGTAGTTATAGGAAGAACGCCTATAAATTTTGTAGCCTTTGGACTGTAATAACTCAATGGCATTACCACCTGCTTTTTCAATCCAGTCTGGATTATATTCAATAATTATAAACTTGGGATACAGCTCGCATGCGGCGGCTGCGAAGAACTTAGTTAAAACTCGGAATTCAAAGCCTTCAATATCAAATTTAGCTCCTTCAATCTGTTTGATTCCTTGCTGTGATAACACCTCATGTAAAGGGTAACACTGTATATCTATACTATTTGAATTAGCAAAAAGAAAACCGTTCCCCCCCCGATTTCCGGTAAGATTTAGTCCTAATTTTAATATTTCTTGTTGATCTGAAATACCTACGTTGAGAGGTTGAATATTTTTTGTGTTGTTTAACCAAATATTTTTTAATAACTTATTATAAGTATAAGGATCGGCTTCAATAGCTACAACCTTGCCTTTTTCCCCAACCAGCCTAGAGGCGAGCAACGAATAGAATCCGATATGTGCGCCCACATCTAGAAAGCAGGAATTAGCTGGTAAGTTTTGTTTAATAAATGCAATCTCTTTATAATCATATAACTGGGGATAAAACAGAATGCCCCCATCAACACATTCTTTAGGATTTACTTCCATTTTGAAGTCAAATATATCAGTAATGACAATATTCCTTGATTTTCGGTTGTAAATTTTTTTAACTACGTTAGCAATAACTCCAGCTCCACGTACTTTGGGCAAACATCGGGTAAAAAATAGCCATAGTTTGAGTTCTCTATCCATCTCAATTCTGTGCTTATATAGACGAAAGCTTTATCAAAATATTTTGCATTTTATTTCACCAGCCCTTGATAAATTTTCGTATTTTCCAACGAAGCCATCGTCGTAAGGAAGAATCATCCGCATCAATATCAACCTTTTCCTTTCCATCACTAAAAGGAGTAAATGGTATTAGTTGAGTATCGAACCGCCCATCTGGTAAAAAACCACCCTTGGGTGTTATAGCAGGATGATTCCCGGCTTCGACTCTAATAATAGAAAGACCTGCATTGAAGGGCAGGTGGGTAATAGAAATTTTGTGTTCTTTTGTCGCATCTCTGATTGCTGCCAGCATATTACGATTTAGGTCTGGTTGCTGCGTGTCATGCACGCAGATCATACCAAAAGTCTTCATCTTGGGTAAAATTAGTTCTAAATCTAATTTGACTTGAAAATAATCATGTGCAGCATCATGAACAACAAGATCAAAAGGAGGTTCTAGCGAGCTTAATAAAGTTTCACTAGCGCCTAAGTACAATTGCCAATGCTTGTCTTGTAATTTTAATAAAGATGAGAATCTTTTAGCATCACAATCGCAACTTATAACAACTCCACCTGTTTTTAATGCTGCTGCACGCAAAGCTCTTGTGGTTGAGCCTATCCCTAAATCAATTATTATTTTTGCATTTAAGCCAATAGCCAATGAGTAAATAGTTAATAAATGTTTGGAAGTGGCAACATCGGAGCTATGAAAAGCATTTAATAATTCTGCGTCTGAAAAAGGCTGGATGTTAATCATATTACTTTTTTCGGTTTTGCCAGTAAACTAAATATCCTACTGGGAAAGCTACTAGCCAAAGTAATTTACCAAGTGCTGTGTTAAGCGCTTGAAACTGTTCCCTAATAGTAGTTTCTGTATAAAAAGAGAAACGGCTATAGTGAACAGCCGAGCGAAAGAAATTGAATGGTGCATACCCAAACCAGATTATTTCTTCATTAAGAGCAGCCAAATGACGCATTCGACCCCCAACAGCATTCTTACTTGGATGTTGATAATTCACCATTGATTGCTGGTCAGTCCAATAAATCCTCAAAGCCTCATTTACAAATCTTGTTTTATATTTCCTAGCAATCTTATTCCATACCAAACCTTCCGGAATGTAAGTCTTTACGAGTTCTTCAGGAAATGAAAACTGCCGGAGTATATCAGTACGTTGGAAACCCCACTTCTCTCCTGTAACTTTGAAGCGATAACGAATCTCAAGAGGATCTGAATCAGTTGGATCAAATGGATAACGGCTACCAATGACCTGATTATTCGGGCTTTTACACAGGCAAGTTACGGCTGAAAATTTCTCTTTTTCGGATTCTGCAATCATATCCCAATAATACTTGAATCGCTCCAAGGCTTCTGGGACACAACCATCATCTGAATCAAGATTTAGAAATAGTTCTCCCTTGGCTTCTCGCACACCGCGATTAAAAGCAATATGCTTGCCAGCATTTCTTTGATAGATATAGCGAATAGAGAAGTCAACCTCCTTCTGCCACTGTTCTACCAACTCACGGGTACGATCGGTGGAGCCATCATCGATAATTAACCACTCAAAGTCTCGATAAGTCTGTGCTTTAAGGCTTTCATAAACACGATGCAACGTATGAGCGCGGTTGTAAGTTGGGGTGAAAACGGTAAACACATACGGACAGGCTATTTCTATTACTGTTATCTGCCGAACTTGGTCTACCATTGTTATCTTTCTCCCATCACTTCGCTGATTAACGCCTCCCACATTCCCATAATCTTCTCTAAACTAAATCGCTCAGTGACATCCGCTGCACGGTCAGCGAGACGTTTGCGTTCTCCCCTATCGGACATCAATCGATCCATAGCTACAGCTAATGCTTCCACATCACCATTCTGCACTAAAATACCATTTACACCATCGCGAATAATTTCTCTTGGTCCACTAGGGCAATCTGTTGAAATGACCGGCAACCCACAAGCCATTGCCTCGATTAAGACATTGCCAAACCCCTCAGTTCGGGAAGACATAACAAATAACTTTGAGAGTTTTAATATAGGAAAGGGATTGCTCATAGACCCTAGAAAAAAAACCCGCTCGGTTAATCCTAAACTATCTCTCTGGTTTTCGAGTTCTATCCGAAGGTTGCCTTTTCCTAATATCAAAAGTTGCCAGTCTAGATGTTTATCAGCGATTTTGCTAAAGGCGGATAATAAAATATCAAACCCCTTTATGTACGTTAATCGACCCATAGCAATAACTAACTTTTTACCTAAGTCAGCACCTTTAGGTAAAGTTATTGAATTTTGCTCATCCTCACCTATCGCCAGTGGATTATAGATTACGGTTCTTTTTGTTTTAGGTAACCAGTCAAAATAACTATCAACTCCTTGACTTACGCTCACCAGCCTAACAGTGTACGGATAGGTCAAGCGTCGCAACTTCTCCCACAAGCTTCCGCAACTAATTATACTTGGGTCACAATGCTCAGTAGCAATCACTGGATAGCTTGTCTTAATAAGAGCTAGCAATGTTAATACATTTGTTTTATCTAAGAAGGAAATAACCACGTCAGGTCGAGTTGATATAATTGCTTCCCTCAATATCCATATGCGATACAGATTGTTCCATATAGCATGGGCTGGCGTTGGTGAGTTTTCAGCAATATTGAGAGCTAATCTATGAACTGCATCTGGCAGTTTATAAAAATCTGACTCTATTCCAGAGAGTGTTAGTACAGCAACCTCATAACCTTTCCTAAAAAAACCTTGAGCAAGCAAAGCCAAAACCCGCTCTGCTCCACCACAAGAAAGAGATGAAATTACTAAGGTAATTTTCAAGGTCTACTCTATTTAAAAATATCACTTGCAGTGTTTACGCCTTGCATAATAACAAAGCACCCATCCTTGTTTTTGCCCTTTCATTATCAAATATATAGGCAATATCAATAAACTAATCACCGTGCGTTTCCAATTGTACAACCAAATAACTGGCAAATTTCCACCAGCCCAAACATCCAAACAGATAAATCCTGTTTCACATAACATATTTATCATTTCTACGTTACCAATCGGGTTTATGTGTCCAATACTAGCCCAAGAGTTTTGATTAAATCCCCACAACTCTCCTGTTATTAAAAACCAGAATCTACCCCACCAAGAGCTAATGTTTGGTGTTGTAATTACTAAATGAGTATCTTGACGACAAAGCTGATATAAATTTTTTAGAAACTGCCAAGGATTCTTAATATGTTCAATGACTTCTATGGACACAATTAGATCAAATGAACCACCATGTTTATTGATAAAACTTTCAACTTCTAAAGAATGATTGAAGTCTATTTTGTAAAATACAGGACCTTGAGCTTTAAAGTTATCAGCGTCTCCATCAACGGCGATAACATTGTAGCCAAGATCGTATAACCGCTGAGAAAAAGCTCCTTCTCCACATCCCCAATCTAAGACGCAAGGTTTTTTCCCGTGTATGTCAATCAATTCCAGCTTATTATTAATAAAATTTGATAACTGCTCGTGAAGATTAGTATCAGTTTTCATACGAAGCCCCTTATAATAATGAGACTCTTTTTTATCAAAGCCAAAAAGGGGAGATGATTTAAAGCGATTAGGACTATTCATTAATTAAAGTTTTAGATAATGATTCGATTTTTTTCATTTTATATAGGTAGTAGCGCATTAGAAAAACTAGAGAAATCAAATATACGCAGCTGGTTGATAAAGCGATACCTGGAAGCCCAATTTTTCTCATAAATATAAAATTGAATAACACATTGGTTGTTAAATTAATTATTGCTCCTCCCAAAAGGATATGATTTGACAAGAGTGATGAAAGCAGTCTTACTAACAAAATGCCAGTAAGATAAAAAGGGATTTGTAAAGCATAAAAAGCCTGTACTTGAGCTACTAAGCGAGTGGCTTCATGTGTAAATGAACCTCTTTGAAACAACACTTGGATTATAGTTTCAGAAAAAAAGAACAAAAATCCTGTGAGCGGCACAGTAATCGTAATAATCAAACATATATAACGCTTCAGTGTATAGCGCACTCCTGTCCAATCTTCACAGGCAACTTTTTTTGAAAAATAGGGAATCACAGCAGTTCCCAATCCTGTAGCCATTAGCCCAATTGGAAATGCAATTACTCTATTACCATAATTCAACGCGGCGACACTTCCCGGTGACAACATTGCCGCCATTGATTGATCCACTAGATTGGTGCTGCTCATTAAAAAAGCTCCAGCAATCATCGGTACATACTGACCAGCTACCTGACGCAAGTGAGGATCAAATCCGTACCACCTGGGGCGCAATGAGATACCTTGCCGCTTCAGCGCCACTCCCATAACTACCATCTCCAAAACTGCACCGCACAGTAAACCACCTGCCAAGGCAAAGATTCCCCAAGACGAACATACCAGCAGAAATATCACACTGATAACTGGGGTAATAATCGGAGAAAGTGCAGCTAAAGCGAAACGCTCACCCGCATTCAAAAGTGCAACCCAGATAACTACCAGCCCATCCAGCAGCACAACAGGCGCGATCACCCACAGAAGACGAAACGTGAGGTCTAACTTTTCGCGGCTAAACCCCCTAGCAATCCAGGGTAGATATAGAGGCGCAGTAACCACCATCAGTATGGTAGTAATTAACAACAACCCTAAACTCCAGACTATTACCCCGGAGAAAAGCTTTTGCGCTGCCTCTACACCTTCTTTCTCTCGTACCTGAATATAGGTGGGGATGAGGGCAGCATTAAAAGAGCCAGCTACCACATTGATGATAAAAGAAGGAACGAGCAAGGCAATTAAAAATGCATCGAGTTCGTCCCCAGTGCCAAATTTCCAAGCAACTACCAATTCCTTACCCGCAGCTGCTACTTTTACCAACGCTGTCATCAGAGCAACTGTAACAGCTGCACCAAAGATTTGGCGGTTGGTCGAGCCACTAGTCAGCTTTTTCCAAGAATGGAGCAGCTTTTGTGCTGCTAGAGTTTGTTTCACCTACACTTAGCTCAAGTTTTCAGCTCGCTGAGCGATTTCATCCCAAACTCCCTGATAGGGACTGATAGTAGCAGCGCTCAACCCCATAGATCCTCATTAATTGACATCAAATTTGGAATTACCATTAACCTGCTCCAAAAGCCGCATTCAACAATGCAGCCAGGACAGATTGAATCGCTAGCAGCTCATCGGGAGGCTCGCTCAAAAATACGCCGCTACTGGAGTTGATGAGAGCATTATATGCTTCCACTGCCGCCGCCAGCCGAACCGCATCGACCCTACCATTTGCGGTTAGCCCTTGCAAGTTGGCAACCACGTTACGAGCCAGGGTTGGATTAATGCCTTCAGTAGCATTCACCAGACCGCTTTCTAGCTGGCTCGCGCTAGCAGCAACATTTCCAGTCCCTGTCAAAACGTTCCCTAAGCTATTATTGGCAGTCTGGGAGTTGACTGAGGCTGCTGCCTGGTTGACAGCAGACGCGATCGCTGCTGTTCTGAAGGCGAGTCTTCCCCGCCCGCCTCTGTCGGGTATGAAGGCTCCGTTGACAACGTCGCTAGTCGTCATAATCGGCCCAGTGACATCTGAATTGCCTGGAGTCTGGGCAAATGCTGTTTCCGAAAACAGTAGAGAAGAACCCAAAGCTAAACCCAGACCGAGATTTAAAGAAAGACGTTTGATGTTCATGGCTTTTATTTTACGAGCAAAAAACTTAGAAAGTGATGCCGTAACCGACGCCTAGGATGAAACGCGCACCATCACCGGCATTTCCAGTTACATCAGCAAGCGCTGGAGTGATGATCAGCGGTATATTCTCGAATGGAGCGATCGAAGCACCCACATTCAAATCTTGACCGCTCCATTCGGCAATGACCGATATCGGTTGAGCGACCCGTACGCCAATACTGCCAAACGGATTGACCGAGTCTCTGCCAGCCTCAATATCAGGTACTGAACGAAAGCGACCTCCACCCAGACCCACAGAAGCAGTAACTGAGGGGGAGAAGCCTGCCGTTGTCCGAGATCCTATCGGAAAAACTTTACTGACGACACCGTAAACGGTGCTGTACCCTGGATCGGGTTCTCCAAACGTCTCGATATTTTCCACCCCAACCGCAACGGCTAGGTCATTAGCAAACTGACGGTGAATCTTGAAGCTAATCCCACCATCTTCAAAGCTATCATCGCCGAAGAGGTCATAAATTGAGATAACGCCTTCTACACCCACTGCTCTCCGAGCATCGCCCAGACCAATACCTGCTGCAATTACCCCGTCTGCCTTATTGGTGTTGCGGGTTCTTTCTTGGAAGCCCCCTCCGATAAAAGCCTGACCCCGATCGGCTCCGAAAGCCGTGGGTGTTGTAATGCTAGAATTTCCGCCAATTAACCGCCGCAGCTGTTCTACTATCGGGGGTGCTGGAAGCCGATACTGTTGGCGCAAGGCTGCAACTTGTTCTGCTGTCAGGGGAGGTGGTGTTGTCGCCACGGGTTCGTAGCCAACCACGTAACGAGCGGCAACATCCGTTGCTGGAATCTGCGGCGCTTGCCCCGCATTCACTAAAGCCTGGTAAATAAACGCCGCCACGTCAGCACGGGTGGCTAACTGATTAGGATTTAACAGCGCCACATCTGGATAGTTGACAACCAGTTGATTTTGTGCGGCTGCGGCAACACTGGTGCGGGCATAGGCAGGAATGCTGCCAGCATCCTGAAATAAACCATTTAAAATCGAGGCGGTATCTGCGGTTGGATTCAGGTTAAGTCCACTGACCAAAGATACCAAGACTTGGACGCGGGGGATGTTTTGATTCGGCTGAAAAACCTGGTTGGGGTATCCCTCTAGAAATCCCGTCCGATAAGCTTCCTGAATTGCTGTGTAACCCCAGTAATTGGCAGGTACATCCACAAAATCCACCGCTTGGCGAGTAGCGGGTCTTTGAAAAGCCTTCCGGATCATGGCGGCAAACTGAGCGCGTGTCACCGGCTCGTCAGGGCGGAAAGAGCCATCTGGAAAGCCTACGATTACTTCTCGCTGTGCGAGTGCTTCAATAAAAGTCTGCGCCCAGCTACCTTGTACATCCGGGAAGGTGCTGGCTTGAGCCAATTGAGTCGGCGTCGAGACGGAGCCGGGTTGCTGTAAACTTCTTCCTGGGGCGGCTGGATTGCGAATCGCTGGTAGGGAAGAGCTGGAACGGGTGGTGGTTGAAGGAGTAGCCGGGTTGTTAGAACGCAGCGCGTCAGCTCCCAGCATCGTTTTTAAGAGTGCGTCACCCATTGAACCGCTACCCTTGGCTGGTGCTGAAGTGTTCCCGTTGGTAGAACTTGCCTTGGTGGTAGCCAGACTGGCAGCCGCATAGAGGATCGTACTGCCCAAAAACATGGAACTTAGTAGGATGCGTAATCGGTACCACAATTTCTTTTCACTTGTACTGACACGGCTCCCACCTGTTGCTGGCGTCATAACCTTTCCTCCTCATACCCAAATATTCCTTGCCACCTCAAAGGTACACGAGTTTGGGAAAATTACGTTGGTGATTAAAATTTATAGTGCAACTTTTTACGGATTGCATCCGTCAATGGCGTGACTTGTGTAACGAGGTTTAACAGATTTGGAATGGAGAGTGCTAAGTTGAGCGCCAAAAGGCATCGTGAAACAAGCTGTAGTTTTTGTACGAGCGGTGCTGGTTTTCCGAAACTGGCTGCCCGAACCGTTGCGGGCTTCGCGCTTCTAGCCGTGGCAGCAATGACGGTTTCACCAGCGATCGCGCAACTCCCCGGATTGCGCCCTTCTGCTGCCCCAGCGGGAACATCTACCAGACGTGGACCGGATGCCCCATATACTCTAGGCGCAGGCGATCGCGTCCGGCTGGATATTTTTGAGGTTCCTGAATACAGCGGAGAGTACCAGGTGCTAATCGATGGTACGCTCAACCTGCCAATCATTGGCAGCGTACCCGTTCGGGGATTGAGCCTCGAAAGAGCAACCGATGAAATTTCTAGCAGATACGGTCGCTACATCCGACGCCCCTTGCTGACCATTACTCTGCTGGCACCCCGTCCGGTCAAAATCGCAGTGGCTGGGGAAGTCAATCGTCCGGGTTCCTATACCGTTAACCTAACCGAAGGCAATCAATTTCCCACCGTCACGCAAGCACTGCAATTGGCTGGGGGCATTACTCAAGCCGCCAATATCCGCCAAGTAGAACTGCGCCGTATTTCACCCGGTTCTTCGGGAGTCATCGCTGTCAATCTCTGGGAATTACTCAACAACGGTGATTTGAGTCAAGACCTCACCTTGCGAGATGGAGACTCGCTGTTTATCCCCACCAGCCTCCAAATCAACGCTGATGAATCCCGTACCTTAGCGGATGCCAGCTTTGCGCCCCAGAACACCGGGCCGATCAAGATTGTCGTCGTCGGAGAAGTATCCCGTCCAGGGCCTTATATCGTGTCACCAACCACCATTGCCACTGCGAATACTCCCCCTGAGGCGAATGCGACTGCGGCTTCTAGCAGCACTCCTGCCACCGTGACCCAAGCCATTCAAGTCGCAGGGGGAATTACCTCCTTAGCAGATATTCGCCAGGTTCAAGTCCGCCGTTCCGCCCGTTCGGGACCCGAAAAAGTCCTCAATATCAACCTCTGGCAACTTTTACAGTCCGGGGATGTCACCCAAGATGTCATCTTGCAAGAGGGAGATACCGTTGTGGTGCCTACTGCCAGCAATATCGACCCCTCTGAGGTACCCCAAGTCGCATCGGCTAGCTTCTCTCCCAATACCATTCGGGTCAATGTGGTCGGGGAAGTTGCCAAAGCAGGGACGATTGAACTGCCACCCAATACGACCTTGAATCAAGCGGTGCTGGCAGCCGGAGGATTTAACAATCGTGCCCGGAGGAGTTCGGTAGAGCTGATTCGTCTCAACGCCAATGGCACCATATCAAAGCGGAACGTCCCGGTCAATTTTGCTCAGGGCATCAACGATCAAAACAATCCGATTCTACGCAATAACGATGTGGTGGTGGTGAACCGCTCTAACCTCGCTAATTTCTCAGACACGCTGGGGACGGTATTGAGTCCGCTGGGAGGGGTTTTCAGCTTATTCAACTTCTTTAGAATCTTCGAGTAAAAACGTGGCTGGCTAGGTCTGGAGAGCCACAATCAAGAGCTGAGTAAAAAATTCGATCGTTTGGATGTAGCATCCTGCACATTCATGGTACAAAATGAGGCTAGAACCAGGAATCTCCCTGGCGATCGCGTCAACCAAGCCAACAAGGTGCAGGGGTTTAGATGGAAGCGGGCCAATTTTCTCAACCGTCATCGCCGAAAGGGAATGGCAAGCAACTTCAGCCATTGCCGCTAACCGACGAAACTCAGTTTCTAGAAAACAGCCAGGACGACTTGAATGTTCGTCAGCTCTTGAATGTGGTGCGTCGCCGTGCTTTGGTGATTGCGGGGGTGGCGATCGTTGTCACGACTGGAATCGGCTTATGGACATTCAGCCAAACACCCAAGTATGAAGGAAAGTTCCAACTCCTGGTGGAACCCGTTACGGCTGAAAATAAGCTGACGAAACTTACTCAATTACAGGCAATCGAGCCAGCTCTAAACGACTCTAGTCTGGATTACGAAACCCAAATTAAAGTTTTACTCAGTTCCGAACGGATGGCGGCATTCATCGCTCAGATCCAAAAGCGCTATCCCGATATCGACTATGAGTCACTCATTCTTGAAAACAACCTAACAATTACCCAAATAGATAAAACAAAAATTTTAGAAGTACGTTACCGCGATACCGATCCCGATAAAATCAAGTATGTATTATTTGAGTTAGCTAAAGTTTATTTGAGGTACTCTCTTCAGGAGCGGCAAACTAACCTCAACCAGGGAATTAAGTTTGTAGACGGTCAACTTCCTGGACTTCAACAACGGGTGGACAAACTCCAGGGACAACTGCAAACGTTCCGGCAGCGGTACAACATCCTCGATCCGGAAGAACAAGCCAAACAACTTGCCGTGCTAGCCTCAAATGTTGAGGAACAAAAACTCGATAACCAACTAAAACATAATGAAGTCCGGTCGCTGTATGCAACGCTACAAAAGCAGTTAGGGCTACCCCCCAATCAAGCGATCGCTGCTGCATCTCTTTCGGAAGCACCCCGCTACCAACAGTTACTCAACAAACTTAAGGAAGTCGAAACAAAGCTTGCCACCGAGTCAGCCCGATTTCTGGCAGAAAGTCCAACCATTCAGTCACTCAAAGAGCAGCAGCAAAATTTGCTGCCCCTCTTGCAACAAGAAGCGGCGGCAGTACTGGGAAATAATCTATCTGGTCTCAACGAACGGCAATATTTGTCTTCCCCCAGCACGGTGCGCTTAGAGCTGATTCAGCAATTTGTGGATGCGGCAAACCAAGTGCAGGTTCTGGAAGTTCGCGGCAATGCGATCGCCCAAGCCGAAAAGCGCTTAAATCAACAAGTTAGACTACTGCCCCTGATTGCCCGTCAGTACACAGATTTACAGCGGGAACTCAACGTCGCAACCGAGAGTTTAAACCGCTTTCTAGCCGTTCGGGAAACCCTGCAAATTGAAGCAGCACAGAAAGCTCTCCCCTGGCAGCTGATCGCCAAACCCCAAAAGCCAGAAGATCCTATCTTTCCCAAGCCCAAGCGAAATCTGATATTAGGCGCGATCGCAGGGGTAATGTTAGGGCTGGCATCTGCCTTATTAGCAGAGCGACTCGACAATGTCTTCCACTCCCCCGAAGAACTCAAAGACAGCACCCGACTGCCCATTCTTGGCTTGATTCCCCACCACAAAGAACTCAAACTATTCAAACCCATTGCAGAAATCGCCAACTTTGCCCAGCCAAATGGAAACGGAGCCTCAGCCAAAAACCAAAACGGAGAAACCCCATCCAAAGAGCGTGCCACCACTCGCAAAGCTAGCTGGTACAATGCTTCTCCCTTCTTAGAATCCTTCCGTTCTCTCCATACCAATATTCGTTTTCTCGGTTCTGATACCCCCATCCACTCGCTAGTGGTTAGCTCAGCGTCTCCAGGTGATGGTAAATCCACTGTATCCGTACACCTAGCACAGGCGGCTGCGGCAATGGGACAGCGAGTTTTGCTGGTAGATGCAGATTTGCGGCGTCCTCAGGTTCATAACGTCCTCGGTTTAGAAAATCACCAGGGATTAAGCAACGTCATTGCCACAGGTCTAACTCCCAGAGAAGCCATCCAGCGCTTGCCCTCCTGGGACAATCTCTACGTGCTAACCGCTGGACAAATCCCACCAGACCCAACCAGGCTGCTTTCCTCCAAGCGAATGCAGTATTTGATGGAGCAGTTGAACGCTGTTTTTGATCTAGTGATTTATGACACGCCACCGATACTAGGTCTGGCAGATGGCAGACTCCTGGCTGTCCATACCAATGGCGTGATCATGGTAGCGAGACTGGGCAAAACCGATCGCTCCATCCTGCTACAAGCGATAGATGCATTAAAAATCTCTAGTGCCCCCGTCTTGGGTATGGTTGCCAACGGTGTGAGAAGAAACGCCGGTGGATCGTACTATTACTACGATCGTTACTACACTTCTAATCAAGAATCAGAAGTAGAGAATGCCAAGAAACTCTTGCAAAAGAAACTTGGATTGCGCTAGCTCTTGGCGATTAATTGTTAAGAATTAGTCATTAGTTTCTAGTCATTTTTTTAAATCATGGATAGAACTAATGACTGATAACTAACCGCTAAGCTCCATAAAAAGAGCGATACCACTCAACAAAACGCGGAATTCCAACCTCAATGGGTGTACTAGGCTTGAACCCAACATCTCTTTGTAGATCGCTAATATCGGCATAAGTTTCAGGAACATCTCCCGGTTGCATTGGCAGCATATTTTTCACTGCCTTCGTACCGAGGCAATCTTCCAAAACCTCGATAAAACGCCCTAATTCAACCGGCGTATTATTGCCAATATTGTAAATTTTATAAGGTGCGGCACTCACTCCCGGATCGGAGTCAGCTCCTGCTAGATCAGGATTTGGTTGTGGAATTTTATCAGCTACTCGTAAAACTCCTTCTGCAATGTCATCAATGTATGTAAAATCGCGCCGCATTTTACCATAATTAAAAACATCAATCGGACGCCCTCCTAAAATGGCTTTGGTAAACAAAAACATTGCCATATCTGGACGACCCCACGGCCCATATACTGTAAAAAAGCGCAAGCCAGTCGTTGGTAAACCATACAAATGACTGTAGGTATGCGCCATCAGTTCATTTGCCTTTTTACTAGCTGCATACAAGCTGACCGGATGATCTACATTGTCATGCACCGAAAAAGGCATTTTCTTATTTGCCCCATAAACTGAACTAGAAGAAGCAAACACCAAGTGTTTAACTTGCGAATGCCGACACCCCTCTAAGATATTCGTAAATCCCACCAAATTGCTATCAACATAAGCATGGGGATTTTGCAGCGAGTAACGTACACCGGCTTGGGCAGCCATATGTAGTACTTGTTCAATCTGGGAATTCGCGAATAACTCAGCAATTCCTTGACGGTCAGCCAAGTCAAGTTTGTAAAATTGGAAATTATTTTTGTCCTTCAGTTGCTCCAGACGAGCTTGTTTTAAATTGACATCATAATAATCATTGAGATTATCGATGCCAATGACCTCTTCTCCTCTATCTAGCAGCAGTTTACACAAGTAAAAACCAACAAAACCAGCGGCACCAGTAACTAAAATTTTCCCCATATTTTTGTTTCTACTAGCTGTTAGCAGGTTGGTAATTGATGTAGCGTCATTGACAAATAATGGCGATGAGCGCGACAAATCCAAAGGCGTTCAAGTCCAAAGTCTAGCCCAATTACTCAGCCGAATGCCATAGTTCCGCACATGAACCCCTGGTGACACTAAGGGTTCATGTGCCCTTACAACCCCATCAAACTGATGCAAGCTACCTGGAGCGTGTCCTGTGTACGCTCTAGGCAGCTAACTGGGAGCATTTTGTTGATGAGAGCGAAAAGCGCTACGCGAGGAGCGCAGGTACGTGTATACGCTCCTCGCGTAGCGTATGCTGCTTTATGCGGCTACTCCCTTACCTGCATCTGCCGCCTAGGAGACGCGCCTGCTTCCCTGAAACAAGGAACTATCCCAGCCGTGTCTAGTCTGATGAAGAGCTTTAAGTTTAATTCTGCTTAGCGTCGGATTACGAGGTTTGTCTATTCCGTTTCATTTTGCCCATTCAACTTAAGTCTGTCACCTTACCTATGGTAATCACTCACCTGCACAAATTTTTAACAACCTCGACTGCTAAAACTTCTAAATCTCAGATGATATTTTGGTTCACTTTAAGCTTAACTTTTGCCCTCATTTATAGTTTTTTAGGACTCAAGCAGGCTTTCAGTAGCTCATATGTGGTGCAAGATGATGCACGGGTGTATGTGTTTTGGATGCAGCGATTTGTAGACTCAGGCTTGTTTCCGAATGATTTTATTGCTGACTATTTTCAAGCTATAACCCCCTCTGGATATGCTGCTTTCTATCGACTGATAGCATTTTTGGGGATTGAGCCACTTGGCTTGAGTAAATTACTACCAGTCTTTTTGACACTGCTGACAACCGCCTACTGTTTTGCAGTCTGCATGGAAATATTTCCGGTACCAATAGCAGGATTTATTAGCACGCTGCTGCTCAATCAAAATCTTTCCATGAGGGATGATTTAGTTTCTAGCACTCCCCGATCTTTTATTTATTTATTTTTTCTAGCATTTTTGTACTATCTGCTGCGGCGCTCTTTATCTTTATGTCTAGGCGCGATCGCTTTGGCTGGATTGTTTTATCCCCCGTTGTTGTTCATTTTAGCCGGAATCTTAATCTTGAGACTGTGGCGCTGGGACGGACAGCGACTCCATCTATCTAAGAATCGGCTTGATTATCTGTTCGGCGCTACTGGGCTGGGATTTTGCCTGCTAGCGATCTTGCCCTATGCTTTGAAATCCTCTGAAGTTGGCCCAGCGATCGCCGGGATGGAGTTAAGATCGTTACCAGCATTTTCTCAAACGGGAAGAATTCCTTTTTTTGATAACACTAATCCCTTGTGGTTTTGGCTATTTGGGCAACATAGTGGTCTTTTGCCTAATGTGTTTGAACATCCCCTATCTCTGCTGGGATTATTCTTGCCAATCTTAATGCGCTATCCCGACAGGTTTCCCCTAATTAAGCAAATTGCCAGCAACATCATCATTTTGCCTCAGATTGCGCTAGCATCTTTCGGGATATTTGTGGCTGCCCATGCCATGCTCTACAAGCTTTTTGCTCCGGCTCGTTACACGCGATATAGCTTCAAGTTGGTGATGATTTTGAGTGCAGCAATCGTATTAGTCGCACTGATAGATGCAGTTTTTAAATGGGCAAAGCAGCAAGATAAATTTTTAATTCGGCGTCAGTTTATAGCTTTGGGATTCACCACTCTACTAGGAACTACAATCCTCTTTTATCCGTACTTATTGGAGGAATTTCCAAACAGTAACTATGTCGTTGGTAAGGCACCTGCACTATATGATTTTTTTCAGAAACAACCTAAAAATATTCTGATTGCTTCTTTATCGGAAGAAGTGGATAACCTGCCTACTTTTTCCCAGAGAGCTATTTTAGTCGGGTGGGAGTATGCAAATCCTTATCATGTAATATACGAGCGTCAAATTCGCCAACGAGCTACCGATTTAATTCACACTCAGTACACTCAGAATTTGGCAGAAATTCAAAATTTTATTCAAACCTATGATGTGGATTTTTTCTTGCTGGATCGCGCAGCATTTACTTCTGAATATATTACCAACAATCCTTGGTTTAGGCAGTGGCAGCCGCTAGCGAAAGAGATGTTAGGAATGCTAGATCGGGGAATGATTCCAGCCATGTCTGGTTTGATGCAGCGTTGTTCGGTTTTTGAGACAGGGGAGCTGGTTGTACTGCAAGCCAAATGTATGATTAAAGCCACCCTAGATTAAATACTAGTGAAATCATTTCCAGCTTAAGGTCGCCACAAATAAAGGGTTATCAGTGGCTACTGCGATAGACTCGAACTGACTTTTTCAGTGCTAGGCTAACGCCTCGCTTCGCATGAGCGCGATCGCAGCCAATCTTCTACGAACCAAAATCAGAAATCAAAACTCTAAAAGGGGATGAGTTTTAGGGAATTGACGGATTGGTGAAACATATCAGCGCTACTCAAGTCTTTTGGATTATGCATTGATTGTAGGTTAAGAGTGTCACCTACGCGATCGCAGGCAGACCCTTTCAAAG
This sequence comes from Trichocoleus sp. Lan, assembly GCF_039961855.1. NCBI lineage: Bacteria > Bacillati > Cyanobacteriota > Cyanophyceae > Leptolyngbyales > Trichocoleusaceae > Trichocoleus > Trichocoleus sp. Lan. Next base: position 29,756 of record NZ_JAMPKA010000041.1, read on the forward strand.
CAAGTCTCATTCTGAGTACGCGAGTGTGGGAAAATTCCCAAATATAAGGAACAGGCGTAAGGAGCAGAGTTGACACTTAACATAGGACAAGCCGATAGTATTCATCGGTAGAAGCCTGTAATCATGTCTAAAGACACCCTCGTTACCGCCGTTGCTAGTTTTCTATGAAGAACTCCCCAAATTCGGGTAATGAAACAGCAGCTACCCGTTCCAATCGGCGTCTATGGGTACTCTTAAGCCGCACCGGCCTTGGCGTGGGAATTATCCTGTTGCTTGGCACAATTGGCGGGGTCTGGTGGGCGTGGATTTTTGTCCATCAGCGGTTAGCACCAATTGTTGAAGAAAATCTCAGTCAAACGCTGAAACGACCCGTGCAACTGGGGAAAGTCGAAGGCTTTTCCATCAACAATCTGCGCTTTGGTGCCTCCTCGATACCAGTTACGCCCACTGACCCCGACCGCGCTTCGGTAGAGGGTGTAGACGTGGTTTTTGATCCGCTGGCGCTTCTCTTTAGGCGGACTTTGGAGCTAGATATTACCCTGGTCAACCCTGATATTTACGTTGAACAAGACAAAGAGGGGCGCTGGGTTTCTACGGAACTGAAGTCAGAAGAACCGAGTGGGCCGATTAAGACGGATATCCAAAGCGTTCGGGTTCAAAATGCAGACGTTGTGCTGGTACCAACGCCCAAAATTGTAGAGAGGAAAAAAGGCAGCCAGGAAGCAAGAGGAAATGTAGATGCAACGCTGCCCTCTCAAAATCTCCCGCGCAGTAACACTCAAGACACCCTCTCCAGACGACTGGAATCTCTGCTTCCCAGAGCAGAGAGGAGGGGGGTACCAGTCGCTTTTCGTCAGGTAGGCGGTACGGCTCGCTTTTTCGATAACAACCAGCGGATTCGCTTTGATGTCAGCGCTCAATCTCAGGTCGAATTAGGGGCACCGACAAAAAGTGTCCCTCAAAAACAGCAGGCCAATCCAACACCTGCGCCCATCCAAAGCAGCCTCAAACTTTCTGGTGAATACCGCGCCCCAACCGGACAAACCAACCTGCAAGTTCAAGGGCAGAACCTGAGTGCAGTCGATGTCGATCGTTTAGCGAAGCTGCCAATAGACTTGTATGCAGGGCTGTTGGATGGCAACTTGGAAGTCCGATTCCAAAATGAAGAGCGAGCCACATTTCTGGGAACAGCTATCCTCAAAAATGTGAAAGCGCAGGTTGCAGAGGTGCCGCAACCGTTTAACAATGCCAACGGACTCGTGCGATTCAACGGATATGCGATCGCGCTGGAGAATGTTAGCGCTCTTTACGGTCAGGTTCCCGCGGTTGCCAATGGTGTTATTGATACCCAAGAAGAAAAGGGTGGATACAACATTGCCGCCCAAGTGAAATCGGTTGCGATCGCGACTGCCCTCAATACTCTCAAAGTAGAGTCACCCTTCCCCGTAACTGGACAAGTCCGCGTTGACGTGCAGCTCAAAGGAGCGCTGGAAAAACCGATCCTCTCAGGAACCGTCGCCACCCTCCAGCCCACCGAAAAAGTGCCCCTAATCGTAGATAAGGTAAACTTTCGCGGCATCAGCGGTCAATTTCAGATGATCGATACCCTCCTCACCATTACCAACATCCGTGCCTTGCCTAGCGTTGGCGGCAGACTGGCTGGTAATGGTCGCATTCAGATGGGCGACAAAGGAGGATTGGTATTCGATGTCATCGGTCAAGACATTCCAGGGGATGCCGTTGCCCAGATTTACAACGCCAAGCCGAGCAATATCCAAATCGGCACCGTAGCCGCCAAAGCACAGCTTTTTGGCACCACCGGCAACCTCCAGACCGTCGTGCAAGTTCAGGCACCCCAAGCCACCTACCCAGGCAGTGGAGAAGTCATCGTTACTCAGGACAAAACCTACTTTCGCAACACGACTCTGAGGGTCGGGGCAGGCACCGTCAACCTCAAAGGTCAGGTGGCAGAGGGTCGCTGGGAAGTGGCAGGCGTTGCCGATGATGTTCAACTAGCACGTTTGGCAGAACTCCCGCCACAGTTGCAGTCAGCCCAGGCAGATGGGGCGTTTAATCTAGCGGGAAGTGTCAATTCTTTCCAAGCGGAAACGATTCGCGGCACCGCACAAGCGAATGTCCGGGTTGCTGGTGGCACCGTCAAGGCATCAAAAATTGCGCTGAATGCAGGGCGCTGGCAAGCTTCTGGGCAGGCTTCTGCTGTCCAGTTGAGGCAGCTAGCCCCGCAACTGCCGCCGCAATTCCAAAATCAAACCGCAAATGGTTCTTTTAACTTATCTGGAAGTCTAGCTACCTTTAAACCCGAAACCATTAGCGGCACCGCATCGGTTCAACTGAATATTGGCGGGGGCAGCGTCAATGCCTCAAACGTTCGGCTGAACAACGGTCGTTGGCAAGCTTCTGGACAAGCGTCTGCCATTCAATTAGCAACGGTGTTGCCCCAATCACCCGTCCAAGGGCGACTCAATAATGGTTCCTTCAACCTGTCAGGAAGTTTGGCGGCTTTCACCCCGGAAACGATTAGCGGGACTGCCCAAGGAAATCTTCAGGTTGGCGGTGGTCGCGTCAGTGCCACCAACGTGGAGTTTGGCAACGGTCGCTGGCAAGCTTCTGGGCAAGCTTCTGACGTCCAGTTGGCAAAGGTGTTGCCCCAAATTCCGCCGCAATTCCGAGGTCAGCTGAATAATGCTTCCTTTAACGTCTCCGGTAGTCTGGAAAATGTCAGCGCCGAAACGATTACTGGAGAAGCTTCTGGACGTCTGAATCTTGGCGGGGGCACCGTTACCGCCTCGAATATCCAATTTAACAACGGTCGCTGGCAAGCTCGCGGACAAGCCTCTGGGGTACAACTAGCAAGGGTGTTTCCCGAACTGCCGCCGCAATTCCAAGGTCGGTTGAATAATAGTTCTTTTAATGTATCGGGAAGTCTGGGGGCGTTTAGCCCGCAAACCGTTACCGGAACAGCTTCTGGAAGCCTGAATGTGGGTGGGGGAACCGTCAGTGCCGCCAATGTAGAGTTTGGCGACGGTCGCTGGCAAGCTCGCGGACAAGCGTCTGAGGTTCAGTTAGCAACGCTATTTCCCGAACTGCCACCGCAATTCCAAGGTCAGCTGAATAATGGTTCTTTTAATGTATCGGGAAGTCTGGCGGCTTTTACGCCAGAAACTCTTAGCGGCACGGCTTCTGGAAGCCTGAACTTAGCTGGAGGCAGCGTCAGTGCCGCCAACGTACAGTTTGGCAATGGTCGCTGGCAAGCCTCTGGTGAGGCGTCCAATATCGAACTTGCTAGGGTGTTTCCGCAATCGCCCCAATTCCAAGGTCAGCTAAATAATGGTTCTTTTAATCTCTCCGGGAGTTTAGCCGCTTTCAGCCCCGAAACGATTACTGGCACGGCTTCTGGAAATCTGAACTTGGGTGAGGGAAGCGTCAGTGCAGCCAACCTACAGTTCGGCAACGGTCGCTGGCAAGCTTCTGGCGAGGCGAATGGGGTTCAGTTGGCAAAAGTATTTCCCCAGATGCCCCCGCAATTTCAAGGTCGGCTGAATAATAGTTCCTTCAACCTATCCGGCAGTTTGGCTGCCTTCACCCCGGCAACCCTGAACGGGACGATTTCTGGAAGTTTGAATGTGGGGGATGGCACCCTCACCGCCTCAAATGTCCAACTCCAAGACGGGCGCTTTGCGGGTTTAATTTCTGCTAACAATGTTGATCTAGAACAGCTTGCCGCAGCATTACCCGATTCCGTGCCGGTTCCGGCGCTGCGAGGACGGGTGAGTGGCAACGTTGATGCTTCTGGGTCGCTGAGTGCTGTCAATCCGGCGGCTATCCGAGCAACCGGACAGTTGCGCGTCGAGGATTTTGCCGCCAATGACTTGGTGTTCGACCCCATTCTCACCGGGCAAATCAATTTAGTCCCCGGACAGCCGAGTAGCGTTGAGCTGGCAGGCAATCAACAAGACCGGATTTCGCTGGTGTTGTCGCCTAGCTATCAACCCGTCTCTTTTTTAGTGAAGCGTGACGAGGTGCTGGCACAAGGCAACCGCGAGGGCGATTTGTTGGTGGTGGATGTGCAAAACGTTCCGCTCAAATTGTTGAAAGACTTAGCTCCCCAGAATGCCTTAGCAAGTCTACCGCCAGCGATCGCATCCCAACCCATCGAAGGTAAACTTTCAGGAGATTTTATCCTAAATCTCGCCAATTTTAATGTTGCTGGGAATGATGTAGCGATCGCTCAACCCGTGCTTGGTACCATTAAAGGCGATTTGCTGACCATCGGCAGTTTCCGCTATGCCGATGGTACCGCCACCTTGGATGGGGGAGAGTTCCGCCAAGGCGAAAGTCTATACGCCCTCGCCGGTAGCGTCACTCAAACCTCCAGCGGCCCAGAACTGCAAGGTTCGCTGAAAGTAGCTCAAGGAAAAATCCAAAACGTCCTCCCCCTCCTGCAAATCTTTGATTTACAAGACCTCGCCAGAGGCGGACAACCTCCTACCTATGCCAGCGCCGCTGAGGTTAAACCCCAACCCGTTGGTCTACCCAATGCGACCCTGGAAGCTCAACTGCGCCGCTTGTCGGAAATAGAAGCCATCCTTGCCGCCCAGAAAGAGGAACGGGAAGCTTCGCCCATTCCCGAACTCAAAGACCTCACCGGCAATTTCTCCGGCGGAATCAAAGTAGCAGCTTCCCCTAGACAAGGCATTAACCTCGACTTTGACTTTGGCGGCAATAACTGGAAGTGGGGCAGAGACGACCAGCCCAATCGTCTCTACACCGCTGATAATGTGATTGTCAAAGGCAGCTTCCAAAACGGCGTCCTCACCCTTCTGCCCTTACGAATTGAATCTGAAGAAACGCTGCTTGCCTTCACTGGCACCCTTGGCGGAACCGAACAAAGCGGTCAGCTGCGCCTGAGAAATGTCCCTGTCGCCCCATTCCAACAGTTCGCCAATTTACCAGTCGATATCACCGGGAATCTCAATGGAACCGCAACCCTAGCAGGCAGCATCAACAATCCCCAAGCCATCGGCGAACTGGCTCTCACCGATGCCACCCTGAACCAAACCGCCGTCCAAGCGGCGCGGGGCAGTTTCCGATACACCAATGCTCGTCTGACCTTCAGCAGCACCATCGCCACTGCCGAATCTGGAGAGCAGGCAAGCCCGGAAGCTGGGGAGACTCGGCTCGATACTCAACCTGCAACAACTCCTCGTACCCCATCTCCAATCGCCAGTATCCCCTCGACGACTCAAATCACTGGCAGCATTCCCTTTTATCAGTTGCCCTTTGCCTCCGTTGCACCCGATAACAACCAACTCAGCCTGGATTTAAACGTTCAAAATGAGGGACTTTCCCTGTTAAACCTGCTTTCGCGTTCTGCTGTCACTTGGGTGGATGGTACCGGACAAGTGCAACTCAACGTTCAGGGTACGGTGAATCCAAATACGGGCAAATTAAACCAGCTTGTCGCTAACGGGATTGCGACTGTTGACGATGCCACTATCAAAGCGCAAGCTTTGCCCGAACCGCTTACCGATGTCAACGGTAGGGTCTTATTTAACTTTGACCGCATCCAAGTAGAAAACTTCCGGGGTGACTTTAGTGGTGGTGAAGTGGTCGCCTCCGGAGCCATCCCCATCTCAGGCACGGGGCAAGAGTCGGGGGATAAACTCACGGTTAGCCTTGAAAAACTCGCTGTAAATTTGAAAGGGTTATACTCAGGCGGCGTCAACGGCAACGTGGAGATTACTGGCTCGGCTCTCAATCCGCAAATTGGTGGTGAAGTGCGACTTGCCGATGGTCGGGTGCTGATAGGAGAGACGGCAGGGGATGGCACAAACGGAACGGCTTCACCCGGTGGTGGTACCGCTACCCCATCATCCCCAACCTCTAACGAGCAACCCTTCACTCCCGCATTTAATAACCTACAACTGGCTTTAGACAAAGGCGTCGAAATCTCCCGCCCACCGCTGCTGAGTTTCCAGGCGACTGGTGGCTTTACTCTCAATGGCACTTTGGATGAACCTCAGCCAAAGGGGACGATTCGGCTAACCAGGGGTCAGGTGAATCTGTTTACGACTCAGTTCCGCTTGGCACGCGGCTACGAACACACGGCTGAGTTTACCCCCAGTGAGGGACTTGACCCGGTTCTGGATATTCGGCTGGTCGCGTCTGTTTCCGAAGTAACCCGCAGCCGGATTGCTGACACAACCGCCACGGGTATTGTGAGTAGCGAAATTAGCGATGTTCCCGCTACCAATTTGGGGGCATTGCGAACGGTTCGCATTCAAGCCAGAGCCACAGGTTCGGCAAGTCAATTGGCAGATAATCTGGAGCTGACCAGTAATCCGCCTCGCAGCGAGAGCGAAATTGTCGCCCTTTTGGGTGGTGGCTTTGTGGAAACGCTAGGTCGGGGAGATACCACGCTAGGACTCGCAAATTTGGCAGGTTCGGCACTGTTGACACCTTTCCAAAATGTGGTGGGAGATGCGTTGGGATTGAGCGAGTTTCGCTTGTTCCCCACAGTAGTGAGGGATGAAAAGTCCCGCACTTCAACGTTGGGCTTGGCGGCAGAAGTTGGGGTTTCCGTCACTCCTAAGCTTTCTGCCTCTGTATCGAAGATTTTGACGGCTGATGAGCCTCCTGAGTTTGGTGTCACTTATCGAGTCAATAATGAGATTCTGCTGCGAGGTGGCACCGATTTGTCTGGGGAAACCAGGGGAGTGGTGGAGTATGAAAAGCGCTTCTGAAAAAAAGGACTGAGGAGTAAGGACTGAGGACTGAGGGCTGAGGAGTGAGAAGTGAGGAGTAAGGAGTAAAAAGTGAGGGCTGAGGGCTGAGAAGTGAAAAGTGAGGGCTGAGGGCTGAGAAGTGAAAAGTGAGGGCTGAGGGCTGAGAAGTGAGGCGCGAGAAGTCAGAAGTGAGGGGTGAGAAGTGACTATCGAGAGAATTGCCAACGACCTAGCTGTACTGCGTTGAGTGTTGCAATATATTCCTCCAAGTTAAAAGAAGACTCCGTTTCTTTTTGGGGGAGGGTTTCTTCAATGACAAGCGGCAAACCCAACATCGCCGCAGAGGTATTCACTAGACAGTTGCCCAAATTCGTGGCATCGTAGCCACCTTCTAACAACAGCAGGTAATGCCCACCCACAGAGGCGATCGCTTCTGCGACTAAACGGGTTAGGTTGTAGTAAAGTTGGGCACTCAGGCACAAGCCTGCACCTGGATCGTACAGGTAAAGATGATTGATATCATCCAAATGTCCATCAAACCCCGCCGACACAATCACGATGTCGGGTTTAGCCTGGGCAATTAGAGCCGGAATGATAGTTTGGAACAACGCCCAATACTCATCATCTGCTAGCTTCGCGGGTAGCGGCAGGTTAATAATGTTACCTTGTGCGCCAATATCCTCCAGATTGCCGGTTTGCGGGTAAAGCTCTTTACCAAACTGGTGGAGGGAGCAAAAAATGATACGCGGGTCGTCCTGTACGATATCTTGGGTGCCATCTCCGTGATGCAAGTCCCAATCCAAGATTAAAACACGCTCTACACCCTCTTTTTTTAAGCAATACTTGGCTGCGATCGCTGCATTATTAAATAAGCAGAAACCACCCGCTTTTTCGCGTCCGGCGTGGTGTCCAGGCGGACGGTTTAAGCACAAAGCGCTTTGAATCTGCCCGGACAAAATGCCCTTGAGGGCGCTAATTCCTGCCCCAGCGGAAATCAAGGCGGTTTTGTAAGAGCCGGGGCTTACATAGGTAGACTCAGCCAAATACCCGCCAGCCGCACTGATTGCCCGGACTTGAGCAATGTATTCCGATGTGTGTACCGCCTGTAAATCCTCTTCCGTTGCCGATTCTGGCTCAAGAAGAGTCATCTGCTGGCTTAACCCAAAATCTCTTAGCGCTGCCATTGCTGCTGTCAGGCGACTGCTGGATTCCGGGTGGGGAACCGGACTAACGACTGGGTAAGGAAACTGAATTTGGTCTAACGTGTAAACTGGGTCAAGCAAATCTTGCCCCGCTACCCGGTGATATAAATTATTTCCTTCGACCCTAATTTGACCAGGATCGTGTATAGCAAAATCAGGCGTATAAATTAGGGCAATTGGCAACATCTTGGTCATTAGTTATTCGTTCTTAGTTATGAGTCCTCAGGTAACAACTAATGACTTTTTATCCATTACCCATTGTCCGAAAATGGCATTTATGGATTTTTTGCAGGACTTGTATCGCTGCTCATTGGCTTGCGCTTCATCAACCTGGGACTCATACCAATCGCTGTGCCAGCAGGAACTGGGTTTATCTTAGTTGGTTTAGGAGGAATTTTTGCTGTACCAACTCTCTATTTCAAAGAAAACCGGCTCTTACGAACTGTTGGAGCCATTGTGTTAATTGTGGCAGCCCTCATTTTTGCGTTTATTTTGCGTTTATTGGATTGAGTTCCTACTGGGCACATCTTGCTAATTTCTCGACGTGGCAACCCATGCCAAAGTAATTGCCGTAAAACGACTCCAGTAAACTTACAAGGAGTAATCCGATGATTACATATCGCACCGTTTCGATCGATGGTTTAGATATCTTTTATCGAGAAGCTGGTTCTCGCGATAATCCAACGATTCTGCTGTTGCACGGCTTCCCAATCTCATCTCATATGTTCCGCAATCTGATGCCCGCGCTTAGCGATCGCTTCCATCTCGTTGCTCCCGATTATCCGGGTTTTAGTAACAGTTCGATGCCGACTGTGGATGAGTTTGATTACACGTTCGATCATCTGGCACAGATCGTCGAGAAATTTATCGCTGCGATCGCTCTCAAGAAATATAGCCTTTACTTAATGGATTATGGTGTTCCGATTGGTTATCGGATTGCGGCTAAAGCTCCAGAGCGCGACACCGGGCACTTTGCGCTGGAAGAAGATGGGGATGCGATCGCAAACTACATCCGTCAATTTCTCGCGTCACGGCTTCAACCCATCCCTGCCTAATGAAAACAAAGAAACACTACTTTGATTTTTGTTGATTCTCTTAGGCTATGAAGTAAGCAATGAAAACGATTGAACGAGAAAGATACTCAACGTCAACAAAGTTTTAGAGGGTTTACAGATGAAGATTTTTGTTGCCGGAGCAACAGGAGCAATCGGTCGTCCGCTACTCAACCAATTACTTGCCAGAGGTCACGATGTTATAGCTCTAACCCGCTCCCCGGAAAGGGCACAGTCATTAGTGGCAGAGGGAATAGAGCCTGCGGTCGCGGATGTATTCGACGCTGATTCAGTTAAAGCGGCGATCGCCCGCGCTCAACCGGAAGTGGTGATTGAACAACTCACCGCCCTACCCAGGACTTACAGTCGTGAATCCATGAGTGCAGCAGCGCCTCTGAATACGCGCATTCGGTTAGAAGGGGGTGCCAACGTGCTGGCGGCTGCACAGGCAGCAGGGGTGCGCCGCTACCTGAGACAGTCGGTCGCCTTCTGGGGAATTCCCGGTACTGGATTGGCAGATGAGGAAACACCGTTATCGCTTGATGCCTCCCCCGCCGTTGCCGCCGATGCTCGCCTCGTAACTGAAATTGAACACCGTTTATTGGAAACATCCAATCTCGAAGGAATTGCTTTACGCTATGGTTTCTTCTACGGACCCGGCACTTGGTTCAACCCGGATGGCGATGTAGCACAACAGGTGCGACAGCAACAGTTTCCGATCGTCGGGAATGGTAATGGCGTTTGGTCCTGGTTACACATTGAGGATGCAGCGATCGCCACAGTTGCAGCCGCAGAGCAGGGGAATCCTGGTGTTTATCTGATTGCGAACGATCGCCCTTTAGCGGTGCGCGAATGGCTCCCTGCGTTTGCTCGATCGCTGAATGCTCCACCACCGCCACAGGTATCAGTTGAGGATGCTCTGAAAAGGGATGGTGGTGCGGATATTGTTTACTACCAGACTCAGATGCGAGGCGTATCGAATGCCAAGGCAAAACGCGAACTGGATTTTCAGCCGCGATCGTTGGAGTGGATCGTTGACAGCGCCGTGGCTGATGCCAGTTAACGTTCTAGCATCCAGATGGCTATCGTAATCAGGAAGAATGAAGGCATCATGACAACTCAAAATGTAACCATTCCAGCCTTTTCAGGCGGCAGTTTTAACGCCTATCTATCAGCACCCGATACTCAGCTTCGTGCAGGGATTGTGCTGATTCAAGAAATTCTTGGGGTCAATCCGAATATGCGACAGACTGCCGATGATTATGCTAAGGCAGGCTATTTGGTACTGGTGCCGGATCTGTATTGGCGACTGGAACCCGATGTGCAACTCGATCCTGGCAAGGAGGAGCATTGGGCTAAAGCCTTTGAGCTACTTCGAGCATTTGATGTGGGTAGCGGCGTAGAAGACCTCAAGGCCAGTCTATCTTTTCTGCGGCAGTATCCCAGCAGCACAGGCAAGGTCGGCAGTGTGGGCTTTTGTTTGGGCGGCAAACTGGCATATTTCATGGCAACACGCACCGATGCGGATGCCAACGTCAGTTACTACGGTGTTGAGATTGACAAGAATTTAGCCGAGGCGACAAAGATTCAGAAACCGCTGATATTGCATATAGGTGGAAATGATGAGTATGTGTCCCCAAGCGCTCAAACAACCATTCAGCAAGGACTGAAAGACAACCCTCTGGTCACAATATATCGCTATGAAGGAGTGAGTCACGGGTTTAGCCGCATGAATAGTTCCGCTTATCGCCAAGAAGCCGCAGAATTAGCACGCGATCGCACGTTGGCGTTTTTAAAACAGCATTTAGGGTAGCGGGACTTAAACGCAAAGCGATTGAGATTTGGCGCACAAACAGCTATCAACTTCAACAAGTGTGAGGTAAAAGATGACAAAAGTTTTAATCGTTTACGCAACTGATTACGGCAATACCCAGAAGATGGCAGAAGCGGTAGCATCTGGTGTGACATCAGTTCCAGGTACTGAAGTGGCGGTAAAGTTTGTTGAGGATGTTACTGAAGATGATGTAATCGCCAGTGATGGGTTACTGAAGAAAGGCTGGAAGCTGCCAAGTATCATGGTGCGAATGTAACACGAGTGGCTGCTGCCTTAGCAGGCAAAGAATTGTTTGCCAAGTAAAAAACTCAGGACTAGCCCTCAGCAGGAAATAATGTCGCCTCAGAAACAATGTTGATGGGACAAGGATTGTAGATAACAATCCTTGTCCCATCAACAAACCCTGCTAAGTTAACTAGCTTGACAGTGCTACTTCAACAGATTGTTTACTGCCAATCAGTAGCTTAGCTAATTTTTCCTTAAGAGCCTCTGCTGATTCTACTGCTGGCATCATCCTAAGTAACCTGAGTTCGGGATAAGGAAGGGGCAAAACAGGTAGGGTGAAAGTGCTAACTTCTCATCCATCTGAATTACCCCATGCTTAGTCTAGAAGAACTATTTTGCTGTGTCGACG
>NZ_JAMPKA010000042.1:0-38741 GCF_039961855.1 Trichocoleus sp. Lan
AGCTCCGTATACGGCATACCAACTCCCCAGTGTCTTGATGCTGATCTACTCCCTTATTGTGCAATCTCGATTATGAACTGGCACACTACTTGACCATTCATGCAGGAGGTCTATTATAGACGTTGCTCAAAGAGGAATGCTTTTCCAGGCACAATGGAACAATTAACGTGTCCACCCCTTTTCCGAAATGAAGTGTCCAGACTGTAACGCTGCCGAGGTGTCAAAGAACAGTCATCGTAAAGTCGAATCATGTGGGCGCGATCGCGTGTTTGTTGAGAAACTGTTGTCGCTTCTCGCAACTCAAAGAGCATCAGATATCCCACGTCCATCTAGTCTAAGCGTTTGTTAGGCATTCAAAAGCCTGGGATTGCTGGTTTTATAACTCAATCTAGTCTACGAGGTGACTTGATTGCACTAAAAGGAGAGTGGCGATGCAATCCATAAATAAGGGAATAGCCTGATGCTGTGTTCTGGTATAGGATTCTCAAGTATTATCCTTACCAATAGCTTAACGGTATAACTATTTATTCAACTGCACGAAGAGGTTTAACACGCTTATGGGGAAGGGAAACTGGAACCGATGAACGTCTTTAGAGCATTCGGTTTTCAAAGTGAAACTTCCTTCGCTCCGGTACCTAACTTATTAGTTGATTTCCTGACTGCTCATTTTACAAATATCGTGAGACGCGCAGCTTGACCATATGTTATGCGGCAACAACAGCATACCGCAGCACTTCTAAAACCTCAATGGGATCGCAACCATACAAACCTGCTCCCCATGCTGCATTTTGTTCAACAACTGCCCATCCTCTTCCTTGAATCATACCTACGTCAATTACTGTTGCCTGAATAATCTCTACCTGTTCATCTGATAGTAGAGTTTCGATGAACTCCCGAACCTCGCACTCTTCCTCTTCAGTATGTACAAAATCATTCTCTCGCTGTAACTCTCCATCGCGGAGATAGACTGAGAATGTTTTCAGAGAGCGATTCAAAATAAAACAACGAAACTCCTTTTTCCACTCCACAATTTCCGCTATTAGCACTGGCATCTCATCGGGATAATCGCTTGGCAATTCCTTACCTTGATAAACGCGGGCAGGGAAACTTTTGTCGTTTGGCGGTTTGATAAAAGCTGCTTTTTCTATGCTCCGTGCTTCACCGAGGGTACTGAGATAAACCCAACGCTTCCGATATTCTTCAGGTAAATTGGGTAGCCAATCATCTGGTGCGTCAAGTAAGTGAAGTCCAAGTTGCTCCGCTATCATCTCTGTCATCAACGCTTCCACATACAAGACTGGTTCGGGTACAAGTTTTAATTCATCAGGTAGCCGCCAGTTCATTAGTCGCTCGACTCGCCAACCCAGACGATTAGCTGCACGCCATAAAGCCTGAGAATCGTCAGTGTAGCGTGGAGTCAAAATCAGAGTTGGCATCAGTTACAAAGTCTTTAAATGCTAGCAGGCAATTTCTAATTATAAGCAAGCCACCGGGGAGGTACTGCCCCTCCTACCTCTGCCTTATCAGCACAGTGCCTCACTTCTTGGCTTCCAGTGCTTCATGTAATGAAGTAGCGTCCTCAGCACATATCCATAAATACGATTACTGCCATCTTTCTATCCCACATGACAAGCTGATAGCGATCGCATCCTAGGAACGCTAATAGCAAACCTCATCTTGACGGATATGCAAAGCAGAAGTATATGTTGGGTTTCCTTGCGTTAACTCAAGCTATGGCGATGAGCGATCGCATTGCACCAGGATCTTTTGTCAATCTGCTCCAATATGTTGTTAAGGCACTGTCTCGACTGCATTACGGAATGCTTCAACGGCAAACGGCAATTCTCCCACGACAAACGCTAGCTCCTCAGGATTGGCAACAAGAAAGCCGAGATTATCGAGGTAAGCCAAGCACAGGAACACCTGCTTGAGGTTTGTGTAATCAGCAGGCAATGGTTTGACGGTTTCGTAACCCTGTAAAAAGGCTTTCCGTTGTTGCTCCTCAAGTTCCATAAGCGCTAAAGCGAGGTCATAAAGGTAAAAGCCGAAACCACAACGGTCAAAGTCAATGATGCAAACCTTTTGGTCACAGAGTAAGTAGTTACCCGAATGAAAGTCGGCATGAATAACACCAAAACTGTCTTGCTTGCGTTGCAGTTGAGCAAAATGAGCGATTATATGGCTGGCATTGACCTTCAAACTGTTCAGGTCACTTTTATCTAATTCGGTGTTGCTTAAAGCCGTATACAACACCTCTAAACGCCCACTAAAATGGGCTTCATCAAACGTTTGGCGTTTGAAGCCTTCAGGTAGCTCAAACTGTTGCGAGTGTATGTGAAGTTGTGCCATCAGAGAGCCTACTTTTGAAAGCTGATCATCGGTCAAAATGTCCACAATAGGTGAAATTTTCCCTTCTACCCAGCCTATGAGCGTACACAGCGTTTCTGGCTTGCTATCAGCAGGTACACCTGTGACTAGCTCTCCGTTTAAATTAACAATAGGTTTAGGGAGTACCAAGGTCGTGTCGCTTTGCAAACTGCTTAACCAAGCTAGTTCTGAAGATATAGCAACTCGATCATGACATGCAGATGTGTGCAGACGTAGCACATAGGATTTATCGTCAGCATCTACTTTAAAGTTAGTGTTACTTGCTCCGCCTAAGCGCGTTAGCTGAGCATTTTCTAAACCATAGTTACGAAGTGCTTCAATTGCAAGCTGTAAAAACGTTTTGTTGTTCATCGTCTATGGTTGTTCATGATCCAATGAATCGACTGGAATGAAACAGACAAATTCCCATCGTTAGTATATGTACCTCAGTACCAGCCTATTGAGACTGGTGTTTTGCTGTTTAGCTATCTCCGACCGTTGCTTTTTTACTTCAGGGTCTAGCTTGATGCTGAGTGTCATCTTGGTTGCTATTCCAAAAGGATACTCTGACTAGAGTAGCTAATGAATAATCAGCAGCTCTGAGAAACCTGTGTCAGCCGTCTTGAACCTAAAACTCAACACCAAAATCTATATCAGTTAGTCCATCGGGGAGGTACTACCCCTCCTACAGCAATGTTGTAAGCATTGCACCTCACTTTTCGGTCTCCAGTGGAAATAATGGGTGGTATAGGAGTTGAACCTATCTGGTGCTGGTTAAAAGCCAGCTGCACAGCCGATATGCCAACCACCCGCACAAATGAAACTGCCAGAGTGGGGGTCGAACCCACAACCCTCCGATTAACAGTCGGATGCTCCGCCATTGAGCTATCTGGCATTAACCCCTTACCCAAGAGTCGAACTTGGCTACCATTCTTAGGAGGAACAGGTCTGCATCCCGCAGGTAAGGGAAAAGTTACCCCGTGCAAGTCGAAAAAGCATTTGGTTTTGTCGGTTAATAGCCGAGTGTGTATGCTTTATCTGTTAGGACACGGGTAAAAATTGGCTCCGGGAGTAGGACTCGTAGGCACAGCCTTCAAGGGAGAGTACCTACAACGCCGTAGTTAACAGCTACGGAGTCTACCACTTGAGTTATCCCGGAATAACCCCTCACCCAAGAGTCGAACTTGGTCGCCAGCCTTCGGAGGGCTAGGTCTGCATCCCACAGGCAAGGGAAACCCCTCTGGATGGAGTCGAACCATCAAGTCCGGCGTTCGTAGCACCAGATCCTATTCCGTTGGCAGAGGGAAATCCACTGGGAAGGTACTGCCCCTTCTATAGCCGCGTTATCAGCACGGTGCTTCGCTTTTCAGCCTCCAGTGGACAAAGGAAGATGGAGGAATCGAACCTCTACGACATCACTGCCGTACCACGGTTTTCAAGGCCGCTTGCCGTCCATTCGGCGGCATCTTCCGAGTTGAATAACGGAAGCTGGAGGAGTCGAACCCCTACAGTTATTCACTGCACTCCTGTGTTCGAGACAGGTTGCCGTCCTCTTGGCAGCAGCTTCCATTCAAGGGTATCTGACGGGAATCGAACCCGCTATGACTGGTTCCACAAACCAGCGCCGCTACCGCTTTGGCTTCAGACACCATGATGGAGTCAAGGAGAATCGAACTCCTGACCTCTTGCGTGCAAAACAAGCGCTCTACCAATTGAGCTATGACCCCTAAATTTGGTGGATACTGGTCAGAATCGAACTGACATCTTTCTACTTGCAAGGTAGACGCTCTACCAATTGAGCTACAGACCCGTATTTTGTGTTGTTGAATGCGATCGCATTCTCGCGTGCAAGTTATCAGAGCATTTTGCGTTTTCTCAGTTACTAGAGGGACTCCGCCGATGAGTTGTTACACACTCTTTAAAGGATGGCTACCTTGAAGCAAACCTGCCGGGTTCTTCGCACTCCTCGTTCTCAAACGCCCGCTGTGATTGAACAGCGTTACTTTTCCTCTCGTACTAAAGTATGTAGGCTCTAAAAATTGGGTCACGCAAGATGCGATCGCCGTAATTGCAAAATATCAACAAACCAACTTAATTCACCTCCTTAAATTAAGAAGCGTTAAACCAGCGCCTCCACTAGGATTTGAACCTAGGACAATCACTTTAGAAGAGTGCTGCTCTTTCCCCTGAGCTATGGAGGCAATCTAAATTGGTAGTCCTGGCAGGATTTGAACCCGCAACCCCTTGCTTGTAAGGCAAACGCTCCACCATTGAGCTACAGGACTACGAAAGCGAGTGATGGGATTTGAACCCATGCGCTGAGTGTGGCGCACTCAGATGCTAGCCGCTACATCACACCCGCATATTTAACAGAGCGGACAACGGGACTCGAACCCGTATCATAAACTTGGAAGGCTAATGTGCTAGCCATTGCACCATATCCGCATATCTATAGCGTTTCTCAAATAGATGAGATACACTCACCAGCATTGAGCAGGCGAATTCGAGATGAAAGCATATTCAATTGATTTACGGCAAAAGATCATTGAGGTTTACCAAAGGGAGGAAATTTCTCAACGTCAATTAGCTCGACGGTTCGGTGTCGCTCTCAGTTTTATCGCCAAGTTACTCAAGCAATATCGTCAAACCCAAGAAATATCGCCAAAACCTTTCAATGGGGGAGTGAAGCTCAAATTAACTCCAGATAAATTGGAGGTGCTGGCAAATTTAATTGAAGACAATAATGATGCCACCCTAGAGGAACTGTGTTCCCTGCTGAAGGCAAAGACGGATATTACTATTAGCCGTGCCACGATGGGACGAATGAGCCAAAGACTCAAACTAACAGTAAAAAAAAACTCTACACGCTAAGGAAAAAGATACTCAAAGAGTGCAAAACATGAGAGTAGATTTCTGGTCAAAGATTCGGGATGTTCCCGTAGAAGACCTGATTTTCCTGGATGAAGCCGGAGTTAACTTAGCTTTAGTTAGATTATATGCCCGTGCGCTTCGGGGTCAAAGAGCTTATGGTACTCGCCCTCAAAAACGAGGCAAAAATGTCTCGATGATTGGAGCGATCGCGCTCAAGGGAATCGTCGCATCAATCAATATTTTAGGAGCAACCGACGGCTTAACTTTTGAAGCCTTTGTTCTCCAAAAACTCGTTCCTAATCTCTGGAAAGGAGCAACTATAGTCTGGGATAATAGTACTATTCCCAAAGGGCAAGAAATTGAACAAGCCCTGAGAGAAGCTGGAGCAAAATTGATTTATCTCCCACCTTACTCTCCTGATCTTAACCCGATTGAAAACTTTTGGTCAAAAGTCAAAAACACGCTTCGTTCCCTAGGGGCAAGAACCTATAAGGCTCTAGATTTAGCGATTAGTGAGGCTTTTAGTCAAGTCTCTCTTAAAGACATTCGTAATTGGTTTGCTCACTCCTGCTACTGTATCTCACCTATTTGAGAAACGCTATAAAATCTGAAACTGCTTGAGGCGTTGATTCTAGTTGTGAGAGAATCCTATTTTTCTGATGAAAATCGACTTTGAAATTCTCCAAATATTCTGCTTTCTTTAGAAGAGTCAAGTACAGAAAATAGAACGCTTTTGAATCTCCCCCCAAATTGACCGTTGGGTAATAAGAAATCTGCAAACATTTGGGAAACCATCGATGGCTCATTTTTAAATACCCCACATCCCCAAGCACCTAGAACCAGTGCATCGCAATCATGATAGACAGCTAAACTTAACAATTTTGCACCGCGACTATACAGAACTTTGGGTATTTTTTCAGCGTCCTTGGGTTGGTTTCTCCAAATGGCACCAGCATTAGGAGCCGGACTTGTTATGAAATCAACCAGATAAGGTTTCTCCAAAAGCGTTCCATCATCTTTTCGGAAGATTGGACAACCGGGTGAGTAGATGATGCGATCGGAGTATAGGAGCGATCTCTGAGAACGATGGTAATCGTAGTATTCGGGGCATTTTAACAGGCTTTTATAAAGTGCCGAACTACGCGCCAGACTCTCTTCTTGGGCTTGAGCGCCTTTGAGAAATCCACCTCCAGGGTTTTTAGCAGAAGCAAAATTGAGAACGGCAATTTTTTGAAAGTTTTGCGATTGCGTTATGCGTTCTGCTCCCATCAGAGTTGTCTCATTCCTAACCTCAAATTCTATATTTGAGAATTGAGGAGAGCTAGAGAGAACGTTTTGTTTGATAGTTGAGAGGGTATCGGGTTCGTAGTATTTTGTCTGAGCAAGACAGGATACCAATCCTTGACCAATATCGACCCGGTTACCTTCAGGGGAGTAGTAGTAGCCTGCTTCGAGAATTTCTAGCGTGTCTTGAGCGATCGCAATCCGCCTCATGATTTCTGCTCTAATTCGTTAGCACAAAATTAACAGACGATTAGCCTCTGCATTTTAGCCATGCCATTCAGTTCAACAAGATATAGAGAAGAAGTGAGCTAAAGCATCTGTAACCGTCATCGTTGTCATATTTCCCTCCTCTTTAAACTCAAAAAATAGACTGTTAGCATAGCCACACCCAAGCAGATGGCGAGACTCGAACTCGCATAGGCAGTTTACAAGGCTGCTGTGTTGCCATTAACACCACACCTGCAATCAGAAAGCAGACGGCGGGGGTTGTTCGCGTCAGCGTTCCCGTTCGGCGTTAGCCGTTACCGAAGGCTAGGGTACACACATCAAGGGCTTACCATGCCCTTATGTTTCCGGTTACGCCACATCTGCTTGAAGCAGGCGGCGAGAGTCGAACTCGCATCAGAAGATTACGAAACTTCTATGCTTGCCATTGCACCACGCCTGCAATTTGGTGGCGGGGGCAGGAGTTGAACCTGCTGATAAGAGGCTTATGAGACCTCCAAGCCTACCCTGGCTACTTCACCCGCATCGCACCAATGCCCCTGACTGGACTTGAACCAGCAACCTCTTCGTTCTAAGCGAAGCGCCTCGTGCCAATTGGGCTACAGGGGCAAAATGATTGGTCTATTCGTATTCGGGCTTTAACACCCAATACCCCTGGCTGGGATCGAACCAGCATAAACTTTGCACTCAACAAAGTATGTCTACCTGTTGCATCACAGGGGTAAATCGGGGTGGCAGGATTTGAACCTGCGACCTTCAGCTCCCAAAGCTGCCGCGCTGGCCAAGCTGCGCCACACCCCGTTAATGCTCCTGGTGGGATTTGAACCCACACATAGACTGTTTTTAAGACAGCCGCCTACTTCCAATTGGGCTACAGGAGCGAGTTTTGATGCTCCCGGTGAGACTCGAACTCACACATAGACTGTTTTTGAGACAGCCGCCTACTTCCAATTGGGCTACAGGAGCGTGATGAAAGCTGCCCTCTCAGGGGCAGAACTGGGGAGGCAGGGCTTGAACCTGCATTTTTCCGCTTTCAAAGAGCGGTGCCATGCCATTAGGCGACTCCCCAATAAATGCCGAGGTAGGATTCGCACCTACAACTTCATAATTCAGAGTTATGCGACTTGCTATTCGTCCACTCGGCAATGAAAGGCTGCCCTGGTAGGGATTGAACCTACGACCGTTCGCTTAACAGGCGACTGCTCTTCCACTGAGCTACAAGGCAATGACAGCCCCCCAGGTCAGAATCGAACTGACGACCTCCTGTGCTTCAAACAGGCGCTAACTACCAACTGAGCTACCGGGGGAAGTTTCAACGGAGAGGACAGGATTTGAACCTGCGTTAGGTAAAACCTAATCAGACTTTCCAAGTCTGCGCCTTAAGCCACTCGACCACCTCTCCAAGTTGACGAGAGCGGAGGGAATCGAACCCCCACGTCATCGGTTTCGTAGACCGAGGTTTTATCCAGTTAAACTACGCTCTCATTAAGTAGTGCTGACGAGATTTGAACCCGCAATTCGCTTGATTGAAATTCAAGTGGCTTAAGCCATTTGCCTACAGCACTATGAAAGGCGAGGGGACTGAGATTTGAACTCAGATCATCGGTTTTGGAGACCGAGATGTTGCCAATTACACCATCCCCACATACGATTTGAACTTTGAATCTAAAGTCCAATGAGTCGGGCAGGATTCGCACCTGCAATGCATAAAAGCGGCGGTTTTACAGACCACTGCCCACGCTAATAGGCGAGCCGACCCAAATGAAAAAGGCGGAGAGGACAGGACTCGAACCTGCAATGGGTTGCCCCAAACTTCTTTAGCAGAAAAGCGCTTTTACCATTCAGCCACCTCTCCAGATAGCCCCAAAGGGATTTGTAGGCGAAGCCTTCTCGAAGGGTACCCTTGTACTTGCCTTGAGGGGGCGATGTCCTAAACCGCTAAACGATGAGGCTTTGAGCTTGAGTAGGAGTAGTAGGACTTGAACCTACGACGAGCCTCTTATGAGAAGGCTGCTCTACCACCTGAGCTATACTCCCTCGATTGCAGTCTTGAGGGCAGTGGGAGTAGCAGGACTCGAACCTGCAACCATACGGTTAAGAGCCGCCTGCTCTGCCAATTGAGCTATACTCCCTTTGAGAGGTCGAGGTGGGATTTGAACCCACGAATTTCTCTTTTGCAGAGAGACGCCTTAAGCCACTTGGCTACTCGACCTCGACGATTTGGGCAATTTATAATCTGCAAGAAGAAACAGATACTAAATCGCCCCATAGTCCCAACGGGGTTTGAACCCGTATTCCAGTATTGAAAGCACTGTGTCCTAGCCGCTTAGACGATGGGACCTTGTAGCGAGATGAGATTAAGAATTTTTATCTCTATTTGCTGAACGAGGCTGACGGGACTTGAACCCGCGACATCTTGTTCGACAGACAAGCACTCTACGCAACTGAGTTACAGCCTCATCAATTCAGCAATCTTGCTACAAACGTGTTACATCTCCGGGCTGTGGGGGGCATTGCTTGCTAGGCTATCCCCCCACTTGAGATGTCTGTGCTTAATTAAAAATGCACAGTATCAATCGTTAAATAGGTGATTTCTTATTCAGTTTTCAAGGTTCAGAAAAAGATGGAAAATATTTACAGAAATAATCGCCTTTCTAGGTAATAAACCTGTTGGGTATTACGCCTAGATTCAGCAGTTTTGGTTTGAGTGAGGTGTGTATTATCCGCTTGTTCAGTATCTACTTCAGATTTTTGGGAAGTAGGCTGATGCTGCACCTCAAAGGATTCTGGCGGATGCCAGCCTTTATTGATTCGTTGGATGTAAAGTAACATCATGACTTTTTTGGGTTAGAGGTTTTTGTCTCTTCCCCTCTTTCAATATATTTATACTACATAAATGCTACAAAGAGTGTCAAGGGGTTGGGGAAAAATATTTTGGGAATTTTGCAAGGATGCAGGAAACCTACCCAAACTCCTGACTGAGCTTAAGTTTTATGCCTGACATTTTGCCAAGCCATCTATATATATAAGGAATTGCAGGCTGTAGTATGGGATGTGCGATCGCTCATCCCCTGGTGGATGGTTCCCTGGCGGATGGCACTGACGCAAGACAAAATCGAGGGTCACTGACCCTAGAGCGATCGCTTATCCTACAAAAACTTAGATTGAAAACGCTTCAATCTCGCTATTACTCCACTCTCGCCGCGATCGCTCAGCGATAAACGGTCGGACTTTGAACTTCGGAGGGCGACCGTCAAAGACATCAATTCGCAAAAATGAGTAAGGTCGTCGCTTCTGCAACCCCTGACCATGACGACCGACAAAAAGCAGCGATTTTGCCACCAAGCGGGTGTCACCGCCCTTGATTCCCCCAAAATCCTCCGTCAATTCTGCTCCCTCAGACCGCTGACGGCGGAGACTGTGACCGCTGCCACCACAAACGATCCAATTGATATTGGAGTCACCGTATCCGGTATCGCCAGTTTGGAGATATTCCAGGCAGTGAGCGTGACCGTTCAGAATCAGATCGACCAGCGGACGCCCCTCCGCCTGGTTTCCGACTGCTTGCTTCACCGCATCTAACACCCGGCGGAGATGCTGACGAACTGCTAAAGTTTGCGCCTGGTGCCACTTCGTCGCCTCTGTAACATAGGGGGGATGGTGGAAATAAATGACCCGCCCGCGCACCTCGGCGGTATTCCAAGATTCAATCAGCCTTTGCCTCAACCAGTCCAGCTGCTCGAAATCAGTGACTGTCGTTTCGTCGGCTGCCAGTTGCTTGTTGATGTCAATCAAAAGTTCGTCGATTTGCTCTAGTTTGGCTTGATTGTCATCCAGCTGTTCAGCCTCTTCGGGTCGCCCGGAACTCAGTAGAGCTGAGGCTTCCATGATTTGAAGTTTCTGCCGTTCCAGGTCAGACCGACGATTTTCCAATTCGCTACGGTAGTCGTCCCCCTCTTGAGTCGTTGGCAGGGGGATTGGCGCATTGAAAGTATTTGAATCGAGTGCAAAGAAATCAATCCCACCGCTACGAAACGTGTAATAGCGGTTAGGTAAGCGGGTGAAGCGTCCCGGTTGATAAGAAAGACAGCGACCTGTATCCGTCTTGGCAGTGTAATGACGATCTAGATGACGAGCCAGTTCACTGTCGCTATTGAACGCTTTGAGGTAGTCAAGAAACGCTCGTGCATAGGCATTCCCTTGACCCGAACCGTGCCAGCCAATGTCCAAATCTAACTGGGAGCGCAGCAGGCGGCGTAAGGGCAGCGAAGCCTGGGCGATTAAACCATAGATAAAGGGTAGGTCATAGTAATCGTGGTTCCCTGGCACTGGCAAGAACGGCATATTGAAGACCATTTGATCGTAGGCAATGCGTTCCGGGCGATCGCCTCCTACCAAAAACTCTCGGTAGGGAGAAATAAAGTTTTTTAGGTAGTATTCGCTGGAGCCAACCAGATAGATTACGTCGCCGGTGTGCAACACAAAACGGCTCTGTTCGCGGTGGGCAAGCATGAGTTCTGCGATTTGTCGTTGGGGGTTGTATCCTCGATAGGAGCCGGAGCCACTATCTCCCACGACTAAAAATGAGAACTCCGGAGTGTCAGAAGCGCCATCGTCTAAAACCATCCGGGTTTGATCGATTCCTCGTTCCACAAGACTCGGTGCAAGCCATCGCACTCGTTCGTTCATCTTACGGATTTTGACCGAGATCGGTGGATCGGATACAAATTGCATAGCTGCTTTACTCCCAGATTTCTCTGTGCCCTCGTTGCTCGTCCCACTGCATGCTGATTGTACCTGCCTGCGTCCGCAGAAGGCTTCTATCGGTTTATATTAGTTTTCCGATCGGCGAGAGCGACGAGTAGCTTGCTTGTAGTCTAGAAGATAGACACGATGTAATCTGAATCTATCCGCCGTTTTAATCTCTATGACTGAGCAACGTGATGCTGATTCGTCGTCAATAGATTCTCAGCAACCTAGCGAACCAAAGGATGCTGTGACGACTGAGTCGGTCAATGATTCTCCCAAAAACCGCATTGCGGGTGTTTGGAACGACGCAACCGCACGCTTGAGGCAACTGCTACCTGTAGAACAAGTGGCACAAAAGACTGTTGGGTGGTTTAGTGTCAGCGAAGACCGAGTTGCAGAGATTTTGGAGACGGTTCGAGCCGAACTCCCAACTACGGAAGCCTTGTTGATTGGGAAACCTCAAGCTGGAAAAAGTTCGATTGTGCGGGGGCTGACGGGCGTTTCTGCTGAGATTGTCGGTCAGGGATTTCGCCCGCACACGCAACACACGCAACGGTATGCTTATCCTTCTAGCGACGTGCCGTTACTCATTTTTACGGATACGGTCGGGCTGGGAGATGTAAATCAGGACACTCAGGCGATCGTTCAGGAGTTGGTTGGCGATTTGCAACAGGAGAGCCGTTCTGCCAGAATTCTGATTCTGACGGTCAAAATTAATGATTTTGCAACCGACACACTGCGACAGATTACGACTCAGCTGCGTCAGCAGTATCCAGATATTCCCTGTCTGCTAGCTGTCACCTGCTTGCATGAGGTTTATCCTCCCGGTACTAACGATCATCCCGCTTATCCACCCGATTATGAGGAGGTTAACCGAGCTTTCGGTGCCATTCAACAAGCGTTTGCCGGAGTGTGCGATCTCTCCGTTATGATTGACTTCACCCTGGAAGAAGATGGTTACACGCCGGTATTTTATGGCTTAGAGGCGCTGCGAGATACCTTGGCAGACCTCCTGCCAGAAGCGGAAGCGCGGGCGATTTATCAATTATTAGATAAGGGCGCTAGCGAACAAATTGGCAACCTCTACCGAGATGTTGGACGCCGTTATATGTTGGCATTTTCCATCATGGCAGCCGCGATCGAGGCGGTACCGTTGCCATTTGCCACCATGCCTGTCCTAACTGCCTTGCAAGTCTCAATGGTCGGTTTGTTAGGAAAATTGTACGGGCAAACTCTGAGCCCATCGCAGGCGGGGGGTGTGGTTAGCGCGATCGCCAGTGGTTTCTTAGCACGGGCAGTCGGACGGGAGTTAATTAAATTCTTACCGGGTTTTGGGAGCGCGATCGCTGCTTCCTGGGCAGCTGCCTACACCTGGTCATTGGGCGAAGGTGCCTGCGTCTATTTCGGTGACTTAATGGGAGGTAAAAAGCCCGATCCGCAGAAAATTCAGTCTGTGATGCAAGAAGCGTTTAAAACAGCGCAAGAACGATTTAAAGGAATCAAGCGTTGATAAAACCTGTGCCAATTTGCATTGCAGCAAGAATTGAAACAGCGCATCGATTGCTATTGCCATTTACTCACTTTAATGCACTACATCATAAGACAGTTGCACAAGACCAGAATCATAAGTTTGACATTTAGTAAGATTCAAAGATTGAGAAATTATTCCATTATCAAATAATGGAATTCCTTCACCCAATATCGTTGGATGTATTGAAAGAATTAGCTCATCTACTAGGTTCTGACTCATCAAGGCATGAGTCAGTTGAGATCCGCCAACTAACCAGATATTCTTTCCATCTACCTGACGCAATTGCTCTACAAATTCCGTGATGTCTTCCCTGATAACTTCAGCATTGCTATCTGCTGGAAAGAGAGGATTTTTTGTAAACACATAGCTTTTTACACCTTTGTAAGGATACTCACCGAAAGTCAGCACTTGCTCGTAAGTTTTCCTACCCATCAGAAGAGTATCAACACTGGCGAAGAATTCTGAATAGCCGTAATCTTGGTCTGTAAATAACCAGTCAATGTCGCCAGACTGCCGCGCAATATAACCGTCTAAACTGGATGCAATGAACAGGATAACTTTACGCATTGCTCTTTTTCCTATACCTTTTCCTTTGCTGGTGGTACGATGCCAAGCTTATTCAAACCTTTATCCAGTACCTTTAGTAAATGAAAATCTTGCTCTGGTAAGGGATAAGTGCTATTGCTGAACAATCCTGCACTTTGAGAAGGCTGCTTTTCTAGGAAGGAGAATGCTTGTCGAAACTGATGCGGTTCTGCTTGAATTGGCGAGTCAAAATGGCAGGGAATAATTCGCTGAAAGTCCCAACTTGCTACCTTATCTGCCCATTCGATAGTTTCTTTCGGTGCGCGGTTGAGAATTAAAGTCTGTAGAATTGGTGCCACAAACAGACGACCATCTCCTCGCAGCGCATCGAACGACCGTTTCCAATCTGGCTTCCATCTGAAGGGAAACAAACCAAAATAAGCTTTTTTGGAACGTTCCGGTGCTTTGAGAGCATTGCGAAACACATCACCCCATTTCGGTACTTCTAGCACGCCTGGTTGGAAATACAAAGTAAATAGGGAGATGCGCTGCCATCCCTTCCGGCGATTTGCCTGAGTGTTGGCAACGATATCAGACGCTTGCTCCTTGGCATGGAACAGCAAAGGATAGGGGTCTAATTGGACAATTGCCGGCGGATCTTCTGGTATGGAAATTACCGAGTCGGTTACAAGTAGCGTGCGCGATCGCTTGTGAAAAAATGCAACTTCTGCAAACTTACCCGGTCCCAGGTAGATAGGACCCAGTATTGCGTAGTCAAACTGGTTGGCAAAGGGAGTAGTGCGGCTCTCTTGTGGAAGTACCTGAGTGCGTTTGGAAGGCAAACCCAGCCAACTGAGGGGGAGATTGACGGGGAAACTCCACTGAGAAGGAGCCACAAAAACCTGTGCAAGTGGAAAACATCTAGCAAAGGGACCCACGAAGACTTTATGTTCTAGTCCAGAAATCGTGGGTAGGATGATGTACTTGACATCTCCGTGTTCTGCTACCAATTCTTTGACAAGCCGGATACACTCAGGAGTCGGCGCAACAGGCGCATAGACGAGCAAACCCCCTTCATCTAGCTTAACGACTGTCATGCGAATCGGCACGACAACGTAGAAGATGCCCTGAAGCTGGTCAAAAGTCCAGACTGTATCCTGAACAACTTCTTTGCGAATAGTCCGCCGACTGCCAAAAGGATAGAGAGGCAAAGTGAACCAGAAAGACCAGGAAAAGTCCCTCAGATGAATCTGTTCTTCGTTTAGTGTGCGTTCATCATCAGCCACTTCACGACCCCCTTCCGCATTCGCTCAATCTGTGTTTATTTGAACTTCAGAAGTTGGAGTGTAGCAAATTGTTGTCACAATAAACTACATTTTTGTTAAAACTCAGCCTGCTTATACCATTTTAGATTTTAGATTTCAAATTTTGGATGGTAGAAGACTGGCAGCGATCGCGTACAGCTCTTTGGGCATGAAAATAGCGAAGCGAGGCGTTAGCCTAGCGCTGAAAGAGTCAGTTCGCGTCCTTGCCAGTAGCCACTAACAACAATTTATTTGTACTCTAGCGCCCCTAAATGATTCCTGAAGGCGAGATACCCGAAAACTCTTACGGAGTCGGGTATCTGAAGGGTTAGCTCACCACTCAAATGCTAGGATTGCGACTACACGCTATTGAAGGCTGAACGCGGTTTCTGGGCGATTGCACAAGAACTCCGGAATTTGGGATTTTACGGTTGAAGTCTTTGAGATGGTTTTTTTTAAAGAGCGATCGCGTCTATATGTCACGGCTAACGGAGTGTGGCTTGAGATGAACCCAATTTACTTAGTTACAGCCATTTTTCTCGTCTTTGTCACCTACACAAAACCTAGTTGGTTTTGGCAAACCCGAAAGACACTCCTCATTAGGCGTAGAATTGGCGATCGCGCTACAGCTATTTTTTGTTACGCACTTGTAGTAGCGCTCATCATCAGCGCGATTATTTAAGAATCGCCCCCACAATCCCTTCCTTCTGCAAAGCGTGCTAGTATGCCAACGCCTTTGGCAAATCTTTGGCATACTAGCACTTTTACCTTTCGTTCTTTTCCTTGAAAGTCAAGCTAGAAATCATAGTTGGTAACTCGACTTTGTGTTGGGATTCTCAGGGAGATACGGCTTTCAATCCTGTAGCTGTCAGGATGACCGTAGATCCTTTCTTTACTGTTAAGGTTGTTGAAGAATTAGATTCTTCAGGTTGATCGGGACTGCTGATTGGTGTCTCAAGAATGTAAAAATAATCCCCATTCGCCCAGCCTGTGGTGCAACTTCCATCCCGACAAGTGATTTTACCTCCAGTTAAATTGATGCATTTTCCATTAGCATCACAACCACGGTAGCTAAGATTTCCCGTTCCATTGACTCCTGACCAAGATTTTGCATTACCAACCGTTATTGTCCACTCACCATTACTGAGAGTTTGTGAGTCAGTTGGAGCTTGAGAGTTTCCATCCTCGACAATCTCCATTTTAGTGATGAGGGATTCTTTTTTGCTTTTGCCGCAAGGTTCGATGCTTTCACAATCATTAACAGAGAGTATTTCATAAGAGTTACGCACTTTCTTATTTAAGAAAGTTTTTTCTTGTTCGCAGACTTCAAATGATGCGCCCACATTCCTCTCGATTCTGTTTTCATCTACTAGGGTGACGTAGCATTTGAGGTCGCCTTGTACCATGCTTGTGACGGTACCAATGGTTGGCTGCTTGGTTGAGATTTGCTTATTTTTATCGCGTTTAACTTCGATATTCGTTTGAGCTTTATTAGAAGAATTAGTGCTGATTTTGGTATTTGTTTGAGTCTTATTAGAAGAATTAGCTTTAACTTCGCTATCTGTTTCAACTTTATTAGAAGAATCCGCCTTCGTTTCTGGGGCGTTATTTGGTTGATTTTGCTGAGAAGCATTGGGAAGCGAGTTACCACAACTCACCAGCCAGAGAGAGCAAATAGTGAATGCAATTGTCTTGGTCAAATTTTTCATGTTTGAGTTTTTTCCAAAATTGAGTGAGTGCATTCTTGATAACTATGCTTTTGGGTCAGTAATGGATATCTTCACTTTAAATTCTGTGTTTCCCGAAGCGCTAGAAAGTCTATGTTTTCCCAATAAGTTCTAAAATCCATATAGACCAAGGGTTTTAGTTCGGAAAAAAGAAATTAATATTTGCTGTTTTTTGGCTAATCCTCTTCTCCTTTGGTGAGGCTACACATACAGATCCCCCCAAATTCTGCCAAGGGCGCGATCGCATGGCACAGGGATGACTGAGTGCATACGCCTATGCGATCGCTAGAAAAAAGAAGCTATTTTTTCTCTTTGCAAGGCGTATCGGGGAGAAATCTAGATTCTCACCACCCTTTTTAAAAACAAGAATATGTTCTCCCTTTTTCAAGGGAGTTTAGGCAAGCTCGTACCTTATCCGGAAAGGATTAGAGTCTG
This sequence comes from Trichocoleus sp. Lan, assembly GCF_039961855.1. Taxonomy (NCBI): domain Bacteria; kingdom Bacillati; phylum Cyanobacteriota; class Cyanophyceae; order Leptolyngbyales; family Trichocoleusaceae; genus Trichocoleus; species Trichocoleus sp. Lan. The sequence goes on from NZ_JAMPKA010000042.1 coordinate 17,019, forward strand.
CCTTGAATCCAGAAAATTAGCAATTTTGGGTGGACTTGTTTAGATAGTCTAGTTACTAGAGTAATTTTTCCCGTTTAACCGATCCAAACCTGTAAGAAGAATCACAGTAAAGGGAATTCAGAGTTATGACCGATGCCCGTCAAATGAAGATTCAATGGATTACTGCTGAATTCAAGCGGCTAAACGCACAGCTTTCCGAGCTTTTGGAACAACAAAAGCAGATACCGAGGGAATCTTATGATTGGTGGCAATTGCAGGATCTGATTAGCGAAGTGGAAGACGAGATAGAGGCGTTGGTTTTTACCTCTAGTTGATTCATTATGCGTTCCCGATCGCTTCTATAGCAGTCTTGAGCCAATCAATGTAAGTTTGTTCTCTGCGGATCGCTAATTCTAGTCCGAGCCGTTGCAGAATCTGCTCGCGGCTCGCAGAGCGATCGCTAAGGGTTGGCAATTCAATATTTTCACACTCAGCAAGCTTTTGGTGGCGTGCGGCTAGTTGCTCCTCTAACAGTTGAAGGATAGCTTCATCCGGTAACTGGGCTGCGAAATGCAACTGAACGAGCAACGGATCTCGCACGGTTGGCAAGGGCTGAGGGCATTGCAGCCATCGGATTAATTCGGCTTGTCCTGCCTCCGTCACGCTGTAAACTTTGCGATTTGGGCGATCGCTCTGAATTTCTACAGTACAGGTAATCCAACCTTGCCCAACCAGTTTATCGAGGGTTCTGTAGATTTGTGCTTGGTCTGCGGGCCACAAGTGAGCAATACATCGATCGAAGCAGCTTGTTTTCAGGTCGTAACCCGTCCTCTCTTCTTGCTGAAGTAAACCCAGAATTGCGTGTGCTAGAGACATAGACGGTTTTCCGAAGAATGAAGTAGTGGAAGCTCTATTGGTTACTTATGATCTTATGCTAATATAGGACTAATCGAATATAAGATTAGTCAAAAAGATGAAATTAATCATGGTTAGCTCCGACAAAGAACCCAACAAATAGGTCTTGAGTTAAACAGGGCACCCGCTTCTTGCTGTCCGGGGTTTATGACCCGTGGATAGGCTTTCAGACTCTACAAGAGCGGGTTATCCGCATATTCTTCGCCTTGCTTGTTATAAAACTAAAAACGAAGGCATCAAGGAGACAGTTGATGACGACTCAAATACGAACGATGCGAACGGTTGCAGGCATCATTAACAGTGTCGAAACGCTGGAAGGTGAAGGGATGCTTGTGCGCCGCCCATTCCCTAAAAGTGCCTTTTCCCACTTCGACCCCTTCCTCCTCCTTGATGAATTAGGGCCGGTTGATTTTGAGCCAGGTCAAGCAAAAGGAGCGCCGGATCATCCCCATCGGGGCTTTGAGACGGTTTCCTATGTCCTTGAAGGGCGTTTGGAACACAAAGATTCACAGGGTCATGCAGGACAGTTGGGTGCTGGTGATGTGCAGTGGATGACAGCAGGAGCGGGTGTTGTCCATTCAGAAATGCCAGAGCGAGAATTTGCTCGGACTGGCGGACGGCTTCACGGACTGCAACTTTGGGTCAATCTGCCTCGGCAGGACAAGATGATGAAACCTCGTTATCAGGAAATCTCGGCGGGGCAAATTCCCACGGCTCAGACTGATGATGGCTTGGTAACGGTAAAAGCGATCGCTGGAGAAGCGCTGGGAGTGAAGTCCGCGATCGCAACGCAGACTCCGATAATGTACCTGCACTTCACGCTCCAACCGGGCGGAACAGTGGTTCAGCCTGTGCCAAAAGAATACAATGCCTTTATATACGTGCTAGATGGAGAAGGTTTGTTTGGTGCAGACAAGGAACGCGCAGGAGATGGGCAGATGGTGTTGTTTGCACAAGATGGTGAGGAAGTAGCAATTTCAAATCCATCGGATGCGCGATCGCCATTGGACGTGTTGCTCATTGCTGGCGTACCGCTAAACGAGCCAGTTGTCCGCTACGGGCCATTCGTAATGAATACCCAAGCAGAAATTGTTCAAGCAATTGAAGATTATCGTAACGGGAGGATGGGTTCCATTGACTTCTAACACACTGCTACAACGAATACATCAACATCAATATCTGCGCGATCTGCGGAACAAATTGCTGCACCTCCACCGGGTGTTGCTTGACACAGAACGCATCACTTACGAACAGGTGCGCGGACGGGTATCCAACACAGAACTCCTGAAACTCGTGATTGAGCACGAACAATTTGCGTGGCTGCATCGCCTTTCTGAGCTGGTTGTGCAAATTGATGAAATGCTCTCTAGCGATGAACCTGTATCGCTGGATGATATCCAAAATCTGATTACCAATGCCCGCACGCTGCTGACGCCGTCAGAGCTAGGCAATGAATTTGCCCGGAAATACTACAATGCTTTCCAACGCGAACCGGGCGTTGTGTTAGCACACGCAGCGGTATCAGAGCTTCTTGCATCTGATAAATAAGGACAAGTGAAGGAAAAGCACCGCAAGTAACTTGCGGTGCTTTTCTATGTGTAGGGAAATCTTGGAGAGTCCTTTAGTGCAAGCAACGATCTAGGCTTCATTTGAGAGAAGTATGCGATCGCGCTTAGCAACTTTCGGCATCTCTTCAGACAGGCGCTGGGCTTTTCCCAATCACACTTACTCTTACAGAACAGAAAATACAGAACCGAAAATCTGCTTTCGCTGAATCGCTGCTTCAGGTTTCCAGCGTTTTACATTTGCTAAATGCAGCCGAGCAAGTTACTCTAGCAAGAGTAGAATAAAACTACATGAATTTATATTAAAAATATGAGGGACTGGTGCCTCGACTGCATTTGCAGTAATGTAGGCTCTCTCAGTAATTATTGTTATAAAAGCGCCCAGTAATCTTCTTAAATAAAGTTGAACTTTATCCTATAACTTTTGCATAAACTCAACTTAACCTAAATCAAATCTATGACTTTGTTAGTATAAACGATATCTAGTATTTGTGTGGCTCTCGACTCAACAAATTGGGGATATGCCTAAAGGTACAGACAATTTATTAAAATAAACTTTATAGTTGTTAACAAGAGACAAAAAACTAGGTAAAAAACTTGGCTAATATCGTTGATACCGCCGTTCAGGCTGGTTCATTTAACACCCTAGTTGCTGCCGTCAAAGCTGCTGGTTTGGTTGATACACTACAAGGCGCTGGTCCCTTCACTGTGTTTGCGCCTACTGATGAAGCTTTCGCTAAACTTCCCGCAGGTACAGTAGATTCTTTGCTTCAAGATATTCCGAAGCTTAAGCAAATCCTGACCTATCATGTCGTTTCCGGCAAAGTGATGGCAGCTGACGTAGTTAAGCTGAAGTCAGCTACTACAGTTCAGGGTTCAGATGTGAAAATTGATGCTTCCAATGGTGGCGTCAAAGTGAATGATGCAACAGTTGCAACAGCGGATGTTGCTGCTGATAATGGTGTCATCCACGTCATTGACACAGTATTGCTTCCTGCGTAAGTAACGCAAGAAATAGTGAATACTCTGTGTGGGGCAGCGATTATTTATAATCGCTGCCCCACAACTATTTAAATGTGTTTTCCCTATGGGAAAGTTGCGAGTACATTTCTCAAGCGATCTTACGGTTAATATGCGATCGCGTTGCGCTAACTCGTCAGTTTGCATAGCTTACTATAAGCTAGTCATTCGGCTTATCGCCCATGACGATATAGGTAGTGTTAAGGAAATAAACTTAGACGAATCCATAGCTGCCGCGCCGTTACTTGTGCTTGGCTATTCATCTCTAAATAAGCAATTGTTACTCTTCCAATGGGTGTTTTTCCCACAAGCGTTCCAGAATCGCTGTCTACTTGGAAATGGTCGTCCCATTGGTCTTGCCTTGGATTAAACAGACGAACTTCCGTGCCGGATTCAGGATCGATTCCACTAATGCGAGTTCCTTTCCGAAGATTGCAGCAGCGACAAGCAAGAGCGAGATTAAATTCGGCATCAGCGCCGCCTCGGTAAAGAGGGACAATATGTTCGACTTCAAACGGGAAGTTGAAAACTAGCTCTGGAGCATGACAATATTCACATCAATGAGCAGCGCGGTCAGCGACTAGAGTATAGAAAGGGTTCATTGACTCAGTTGTTGCACCAAAGCTGCTGTTCGGGCTGTGGCTGCTTTTAATTCAGCCTCAACAAGTCTATCTAACTCTGCTTGTTGTTCTGGAGGTAGCGCCTGTCCGCGATCGCGTGCTGTTCGCCACAAACTCATCAACTCTGATAAACGCTGTTGCTCCCCAGCACTAAAAAACCAGTCAGGACGAAAACTCTGGATAAGCAGTAACGTACCCGATTCGCTACCTTCTAACTGAGCAGTTAACGCATCGAGCGCTTCACCTGCGGTTTTACCTGTTGATTGCTTATCACCTGCGTTCGCGGAGCGTGCGCCAAGCGCAATCACTCGATAAAGCCTCTCGCCATTGGCATCAGATACTGGCAAGATAGCGACTGTAGTCATGTCTTTACCTGAGAGCCTTTTGTCCAATTATAGTTGGAGCAAGATTACCGCAACTGCCTAAACTCAAACTATAACGACAGGCGATCGCGCTTCTACGTGCAGCCAAAATTTAGCAGGGATGCGATCGCGTACAGCCCTTTGGGCATGAAAACAGCGAAGCGAGGCGTTAGCCTCGCGCTGAAAGAGTCAGTTCGCGCAAGTTTGTTCGAGGATGCGATCGCGTTTATCGGATCGCTGCCATGCAGCACCTAGCGGATCGTCATTGCTTCGACTGGCGTTGGACAATAGCGGTGACGATGCCGATGCCAAATGCTCCGAGGATCGCAAAGCCTAAGAGTAACTGACTGCCTTCAAAGATTCCAGCGCCAGCAGCGACCCAAAGCGGTTTGGCAATCAGAATGCTGACGATAAGGGCTAAGAAATAGCTTTGCCAACGCATTGTAGTCATTCCGGCAGCATAAGCGACAAAATCAAACAGTCCGGTCATCAAAAGACCCGTCATCAGGAAAAAGTTGCCTTCTAAATGTTGTTGAGCGAGGCGATCGACTTTTTCCATAAATTGCTGACCGACAAATCGCTCTACTAAACCTCGTCCGTAACGACGAGCAATATAGAAATTGAACGTACAGGAGGCTAAATCTGCCAACGCAACGACTAGCAATCCTTGAGCGAACCCAAACAGACCTCCTGCTAAAATCGCGTAAGCAGTACCTGGAAGCACTGGCACGATGATACTGGTAAAGCGCAGCCCAAACACGATCGCGGGTGCCCAGATGCCAAACTGCTCCACCTGTTCTCGAACTTGCTCAATCCCATATTTGTTGAGCAGCCAGATTGCTAAAGTAATGAGAACTCCAATCGCAAACCAGCGCAGAATTTTTATCCAGTTGTATTTCATGCGGCTCAACTACTCGAAACCTATTTGGTATGGTTGCATGAAATTGATGGCACCGTGATGGAGCGATCGCGTTGCGCTGACAAGTCAGTTCGCGCAAGTTTATTTGAGGTTACGATCGCAAGTGCGGGTGATGAATGCGATCGCTGTTGAAGGGAACTGAGAAGTGATGCTGAGTGTCATAAAGGTTAAAGCATGGCACGCTCCAATCTTTTTTCCTTTTATTAATAGCAACCGACCATGAAGACTCTGCTACTCGCCAGTGTATTCGCTTCTTTTTTGGCGTCTAATCCCTTGAATGTGTCCTCAACGAACACGCCTTCTCAAGCTGACTGGTTTCGTTTCATTGCTCAACCACGTACGTCAGGGCAAGCGTTAGAACGTCCTTTGGTGAGTGCAAAAGGTGGCGCGGGTAGTATTGTAATTCGTACAGACCTATCTGCATCAGATCCTTGCCAGAAGCTCAGCGGTGCGGCGGAACGCAAAGGCAAGAAAGTAACAGTGCGTGTTACTATCCGTCAACCTGAGGGTGGATGTATCGCTACAATCGGCAATTTTCGCTATGAAGCGACTCTTAACAAGCTTACCCCTGGCAAGTACCAGGTTGAAGTAATCCACGATTATGTGAATAATGGTTGGCCAAGTGGAACAGTATTCAAGCGTAAGGTGAGCGTAAGATAAGACAGGAAATCTTCCACCAAGAGCGATCGCGTTGCGCTGACAAGTCAGTTCGCGCAAGTTTGTTTGAGGTTGCGATCGCAAGTGCGGATGATGAATGCGATCGCTGTTGAAGGGAACTGAGAAGTGATGCTGAGTGTCATACAGGTTAAAGCATGGCACGCTCCAATCTTTTTTCTTTTATTAATAGAAACCGACCATGAAGACTCTGCTACTCGCCAGTGTATTCGCTTCTCTTTTGGCGTCCAATGCCTTGAATGTGTCCTCAACGAACACGCCTTCTCAAGCAGACTGGTTTCGTTTCATCGTTCAACCGGGTACGCCTGGGCAAGTGTTAGAACGTCCTTTGGTGAGTGCAAAAGGTGGCGCAGGAAATATTACAGTTCGTACAGACCTATCCGCATCAACTCCTTGCCAGAAGCTCAGCGGTGCAGCGGAACGCAAAGGTAAGAAAGTAACAGTGCGCGTTACCATCCGTCCACGTGAGACTGGTGGATGTATCCTCATGGTCGGCAATTTCCGCTATGAAGCGAATCTTAACAAGCTTACCCCTGGCAAGTACCAAGTTGAAGTAATCCACGAATACCCGAATAGTGGTTGGTTAAGTGAGACAGTATTCAAGCGTCAGGTGAGCGTCAGATAAGACAGGAAATCTTCCACCAAAAGCGATCGCGCAAGTTTGTTTGAGGATGTGATCGCGCTTCTATGTGCAGCCAAAATTTAGCAAGAATGCGATCGTGTCGTACAGCCCTTTGGGCATGAAAACAGCGAAGCGAGGCGTTAGCCTAGCGTTGAAAGAGTCAGTTCGCATAGGGAACCGATTGGTGAGTTGGTGAGGCGTGAGTTACCGATGAAATTGCTTATTGTAGATGTAGTGGCGCAAGAGGTGAAGCAATGGATACCACCACTCAAGAACGGGACATTGTAAAGCAAGTAATTCAACGATACGCCCAGTTCAAGCCTTCTCACGGTAATATTCGTCTCGACACGGTATTTGACGACACGCAAAACCGCTATGCGCTGATGCAGGTGGGTTGGGATAGAGGACGACGAGTTAGGGGAAATTTGATTTATGTGACTCTGAGTGAGGGCAAGGTTTGGGTGGAATATGACGGGATGGAACAGGGAATAACCAAAGACTTAATCGCCGCAGGTATTCCAAGAGAGCGAATTGTTCTGGCATTTCTCCCTGAAGAGCAAACTGCTGCAACGGCCTAAACTCAAAGTTATGACCAGCTAGCGATCGCGCTTCTACGTGCAGCGAAAACTTAGCAAAGATGCGATCGCTCTGTTTGTTCGAGGATGCGATCGCACGATAAGCTTCTCACCATTGGCATCAAATACTGGCAAGATAGCGACCCTCGTCATGCCCTTACCTGAGAGTCTCTTGCTCATGCTCACCAATTATAGTTGGCTCAGTTGAGTACAACAGATGGCGATCTCAACTATAGGGCAAACAACCACATCTCTCCTAAACGTTTTATATTCTAAAATTTTAACAAGCTTAAATCCTTTCTGGACAATGCTTTAAGCTGCAAAATGTAACACAAATACAATAACTACTATCTGTCATACTTGACAAACATGATATATAACGCTATCTTGCGTTATAGAACACTTAGTTAAACACTAAAATAGTATGTTTGTACTATCCGATTGAGAGGAAAACCCTGTGAGTTCTTTCAAGCAGCTCCCACTGTCAGACCTAAGAGAGAGCCTGCCAAAATTCAAGCGTCAGGTTCAACTAGGGATGAAAAGAATTGCTGCTACTTATTACGGTCAAGTAGTTGCATTCTTAGTGCCTTTAAAAGATTTGGAACAAGCGGAACAAGATGGCGCTATCAGTAAGAGTCGGGAAATGTCTTTATCGGATTTCCGGCTACATATGACGGAATGTTGGGAGGATTTGCAGGTTGATGTTGATTGCATTTATGTAACGTATCACACGCGCAGAGCTGTTGCTTTTGTTAGTCCTCGTCTCGCGAATTATCTTCCAATCCCAATTTCAGAGGTCGCTCACAAACTTCTTGCTATAGAGAGCGGTCTTATTAAACTAGAAAATTTACTAGAGGAGAAATGATTGATGTTCAAAATCTGCGCTACTCCAGAGCTTCAAAAAAAGCTGAACAATCTAGAGAAGTATTTTCCTTCTGAGGTCTGTCGAGAGCTAAATCAGTTTCTAGTGATTCTGAAAAGGGATGGTCACTTCAGCAAGACAGATTTTTATGATGTCAACACCAATAAAATTTCTGGAGTCACTTGCAATTTATTCTACAGACCTGACTTTACAAAGAATGAAGTGTTGCTAATTGATGTGAAAGTGAAGGCAGCAGACGTGTTCAAACAGAGATTTAAAATTGCAGATGACTGGGATGACAAAAATGTTGTAGAGTCAAGCCCCCAGTATGATCAACCAAAAAAGATAGTTAAGGCTCTTGTCTTGATTCATCAAGGAGTAACAGATTCATATGATTTAGGCTACAACTTAGGGCATCGAGGCAAAAAGAAGCAGTACATTTCGCGACACGGGCAGTATGCAAAACACACTCTAGAACAACTAAAACTGATTACGAATAAACGGCAAGGCAATAAATGGTTAACAGAACTGACTGAAAAAGGAAGGTTAATTGCTGAGGCACCAGATCAAGACTTGCAATTCAGGCTACTTATTGAAGCTATGTTAAATTATCCCCTCGTTTGGCGAATCCTTGCTGCTGTTTCGGAAAGAGGAGGTCAACTCAATGATGGACTGGTACTAAATGATGAGCTAGTTAAAAATCTAACGTTTCCAGAAATATTGCGAGGCGCTGATACAAGTAATCGTCGTTCACAAACGTTGAAGAATTGGATTAAGTGGATTTCGAGATACTGTGGAATTCCTATCCATATTCACGATGGTGGTGTTCAGCTCACGATTCCAATGTTGTATGACCAAGGAGGAGCAGACGAAAATGACAATTCAGAACAAGAGTAAGATATATGATTTCAAGAGCCAAGAATTAATAGGTAAACATGGCGCAGGAATCCTCGACAAATGGCTTGGAACTACCTACAATATTTTAGATGTTTCTGGAGTCAAGAAATACCAAGAGAATTGTATAGATAGAATCTTGATGCGTCCAGACGGAACCACAGCCAGTGTTGAATACAAATTTGATTTAGCCTCCTCTAGAACAGGAAATTTGTTTTTTGAAACTGTTTCCGTAGACAATCAAGATATTCCTGGTTGGGGATGGCGATCACAGGCTGACTACTGGATATTTCTACTTCCTTCAATGGAAATTCTAGTAGTTGAGCCTGGAAAAATGAGAAACCTTATCTGGCGATATCGCTTGGAAGCTAAGGACAAAGAAGTTCAGAACGTAGGCTACAAAACTTTGGGAATTCCTATTTCCTTATCTAAGGTTAGAGAGATTGCTTATTACACTGTTCAGCTAGACCAAGAGATTCCAAACTTGAAGTAATCGCCCGTCGTCGGCGTAGTAGCGCGTCTAGTCTCAACTGCTGGGTTAGAACAATCCCTAAAAGTGCCTTTTGACTGAATTCCGATAATTGCTGTACCCAATAAATTAGACTAGACGCGACAGTAGGTTGGGTTGATGTGAGGAAAACCAACCTGTACAGGAACAGGCTTGTGCCTTATTTCATGCCCTCTAGAGTCAGACAAGCATGAGTCAATACTACGATCTACTTTGCAGCAGTACTTTACTATTGTTCTCCTGCGAGAAGTTGCTAGAACAGGAGTGGAATGGGCAATTGAAACCTTGGGGGTTGAAATCAAATGATTATGCAAGCTGAAGATAAAAAAGTTTACACAGATGAAGAATATCTTGAGTTTGAGGTTAACTCAGAAGAACGGCATGAATATATCAATGGTGAAATTGCCCTGATGACTGGCGGAACCCCTAATCACAATCAAATTGCGCTTAACCTAAGCGGTGCGTTGAATTTTGCGCTCAAGCGTCAACCTTATCGAGTATTCGTCACCGATCAGCGTCTCTGGATTCCTAGAAAACGCATCTATACTTATCCTGATGTCATGGTAGTTCAGGGTGAATTGCAATTACAAGAAGGACGGCGAGACACCATTACTAACCCGTTAATGATTGCTGAAGTGTTGTCAGCATCTACTAGAAGCTATGACAAAGACGCAAAATTTACCGCTTATCGTACCATTCCCAGTTTTCAAGAATATCTCTTAATTGACCAATACACCATGCACATTGAGCAATACTTCAAAACTGAGCAAAAACGCTGGACATTTACTGAGTATGACGATGCCAATGAATTAGTATCTCTAAATTCCCTTTCATTCCAAATAACGCTTGCAGATATATATGACAAGGTTGAGTTTGAGTCAGGAGAAGTAAGCACCTGAAGTTAATTATTGCTAAACTTATTTCAATGTTTTATTTTTGACAATAGCGATCGCACGCTCTGGATGTAGAGAATGAACAGTGCGATCGCTTCTTTTATTACAGACTCGAATTGCTTAATCAGTAGAAACAAAACAGTCGAGAAGTTTTCGAGCGATGCTCAGTTTAGGAGGAATCAGCGGTAGGTTGTCTTTACTAAACCAGGCAGCACCCTCCAATTCTTGTGGGTCGATGACGATATCACCACTCGCATAGATAGCAGTGAATCCAATCATCAGCGAGTTGGGAAAAGGCCAAGGTTGCGAACCGAAATAGCGAATATCCTTGACTTCTATCCCAACTTCCTCTCGGACTTCGCGCACGATTGTTTCTTCGAGTGATTCTCCCGGTTCGACAAATCCAGCAATCAAACCGTACATTCCGGCTGGAAACCGAGAAGCACGAGCCAATAATATCTCTTCACCACGGGAGATGAGTACAATCACCGCAGGCGACAGGCGAGGATAATTGACTAATCCACACTTAAGACAACGCTTGGCACGTTCGTTGGGTAATTGGGTTGTCGGAGCCGCACACTGTCCGCAATACTGATGGGTGCGATCCCATTCCATAATCTGAATCGCACGACTGCTGAGCGCATACAAGTCTTCATCTAAGGTGCCGTACAATTCGCGCAGTCCTTGCAAAGTCATGCCATCAGCTATCACCGCATCTTTCGCTAGTTCCGCCGAGTAACAAGGTTTCTCGTCTAAGGTGCCGAGAAATTGCGATCGCACGGGCACCAAGCCAATCTCTGCCAAACTGATGAGGGTGGGAATTGTGCTGAGTGTCCCTTCCCGTCGAACCAACAGCTGATTCCCGACAAAGGCGAACCACCACGCAGGTTCAGATTGTACTGGAGGTGGAGCAATGCCGGGGATGAAGGTTCGATACATATCCGAGTAGAGTGCGATCGCGTAGCCTGCCGGAGGCAGTCGCCTTCATCGTATCATTGCGATCGCCTACAGCATCATACAAAAAGCCGCCCAATAAGGGCGGAACTTTATACCCAGTTTTCGATAATACGATGTGTAATTCGTAGTCGAGCGGGGCAAGTTTTAGCCAAGAAACGCTAAAAAGCCCAAGGGCGTCTTTCCGTGTTTCGACTCCAAGGGCTTTTCGCTATAACTTTCACTCCTCACACTTACATCATGTTGCTAAGGACATAATTTTGCTATACACCTTCTGACATATATTGAAGTGGATCGGCGATCGCTCTTACTCAAAAATCAGGCTTAAACCGACTCAAAGCTTTGTAATACCTGGATTTGAGTTTCTGAATCAAATTGCTGCCAAGCACGGTTAACCGCACCCAGAACAGCGAGTAATGATGCCGTGACAATATTGGAATGGATACCAACGCCGTAGAAAGAACCTGGGAAGCGATCGCCAGCCACCTCAACATAAGCGATCGCAGACGCATTGCTACCCTGACTGAGTGAGTGTTCGTCGTAACGATCGATGCGAATGCCAAGATTTAGCGCCTTTAGGAATGCATCAATAGGGCCGTTGCCTTTTCCGGTTAGAGCGATGCGTTTCCCGTTCATCTCTAGCGATACTGCGATCGCTTGTTCATCGCCGTCTGTTTCCGACAAGTGGTGAGAGAGGTACTTAAACGGGGATACTGCGTGCAAATACTCTTGCTCGAATAGCTTCCACAGATCCGTTGCAGACATTTCCTGCCCGGAAGCATCCATTGCCTTTTGCACCACTTGGCTAAACTCGATTTGCAACCTCCGAGGCAATACAAGGCTGTAATCCCGTTCCAGCAAGAAGGTAATGCCACCCTTACCCGATTGGCTATTCACCCGAATCACAGATTCGTAGCTGCGTCCTACATCGGTTGGATCGAGTGGTAGATACGGAACTTCCCAAAGTGCATCCGATTTCTGTACCGCCAAGCCTTTCTTGATCGCATCTTGGTGGGAGCCAGAGAAGGCAGTAAATACCAAATCCCCAACATACGGATGGCGGGGATGAATTGGCAATTGCGTGCAATCCTCCACCGTTCTAGCCACCATGTTGATATCAGAAAAATCCAAACCGGGATGGATACCTTGGGTGTAGAGGTTCAGCGCCAGCGTCACCAAATCCACATTTCCAGTGCGTTCGCCATTGCCAAATAGACAGCCTTCCACGCGATCCGCACCTGCCATCTGCGCCAGTTCTGCTGCTGCAACGCCACAGCCGCGATCGTTGTGGGGATGGACGCACAAAATTACGCTATCCCGTCGCGCCAAGTTACGATGCATCCACTCAACTTGATCTGCGAATATATTAGGCGTTGCAACTTCAACGGTTGCAGGCAAATTGATAATTGCCATGTGCTGCGGTGTGGGTTGCCAAACATCCAGAACGGCATCGCAAATATCTTTAGCAAAATCCAGTTCAGTCGCCGTAAAGGTTTCCGGCGAGTATTGGAAATACCAATCAGTCTCCGGTTGCGCTGCGGCAAGTTCGTTCATCAGTTGCGCTGCGGATGTTGCCATCTCGATAGTGCCCGCGCGATCGAGATTAAAGACAGTGCGGCGGAAGACTGGAGAGGTGGCGTTGTAAAGATGCACGATCGCTCGTTTTGCACCTTGCAATGCTTCAAAGCTACGACGAATTAGATGTTCGCGGGCAGGGGTTAAAACCTGAATTGTGACGTTATCGGGTATTAATTGCTGCTCGATTAGGCGGCGGACGAAATCAAAGTCAGTTTGTGAAGCGGAGGGAAATGCAACTTCGATTTCTTGAAACCCAATCTCGACTAAAAGCTTAAACAGACGTAACTTGCGTTCAACGTGCATCGGCTCGATTAGTGCCTGGTTGCCATCGCGCAAATCGGTACTGAGCCAAATGGGAGGATTGGTAATGGTTTTCGAGGGCCAAGTGCGATCTGGTAAGTTAATTGGCGCAAATGAATGATATTTGGTTGCGGGATGCTTCAACACGATCGATGGTTCCTATATTTTTGGTGTTTGTGAGATGTTGTGGCGATCGCAATCGAGTTAAACCAAGAGTTGTCAGGTTGCGACGCAGACCAATCCTGACAACCCATCAACAGTCGCAGTAACATCTCAAGTGCTGTATGAAGTCGCATAAAAATCTCCAAAAAAATTGGTGAATGAATGGCAATGCCGCACTTGCCCGCGTAGGCAAGGAGGTTTAGGCTTGAAAGGGAAAAACTTGGTTTAAGTGGTAAAAAATTATTTGCGCCCAAGGCGCAGCAGCAGCCCTAGCCCTAGTAGTTGGCTAGTGGAGTGGTGTAGAGATTGCTGCCGTGGAAGCATGAGATTGAGACAATGAACTATGGACATATTAGCCCTAGACCTTACAGGGGTCAATATTCAGATGGACATACTTTAGTAACATAACGCCAATCAACTTGCGATCGCACGGGCATCAACTCAATCTCACCCGCTGTTAACTTCAAATTCAATTTGGGAACTATAAGGGTAGCAGCCTTCCTAGAAGTTTGCTGCTCTTATGCTCTGTGCGCGGAGACAGGAAATGCAGCCGATGTCGATAACGCAGAAATTCCCGGTTAAACTCGATCGCACTTTTTTGACAGCAGCGCTGGTAATTCCGATTGTTCACCTCTATTTAGGATACGTAGGATTATCCACGACCTTTGTAAATGGTGCCTCCGTATTTTGGCCTTCACTCGGTGTCTTTTTGGCAGCGATGCTGCTACTAGGCTATCGCGTCTGGCCTATTTTATTTGTGAGTGATTTCATTGTTAGTCATATTCTTTTTTTCCCAAACAATCTTTTAATCAGTCTGATTATTCCCGCTGTCAACCTGCTCACTCCATTTAGCGGGACTTTTTTAATTAATCGTTATATCAAACGCCACAATTTTTTAGAGCGATCGCAAGATGTTTTTAAATTTATCATCCTGACCATCCCCACCCCCCTGATTAGTTCCCTCTTGGCTGCCGTCACGCTTTGCACCAGTGGGATTGCGCCCTGGACAGCATTTGCAGAAGTGTGTCGAACCTGGTTGGCATCAGACACCACGGGAATTTTGGTTGTCACACCTCTATTACTAGCATGGTTGCAAAAATCTGAACGTTTCAGAAAATTTGACAAGCAACAAATTCTCGAATTTATATTTGTATTGGTCTGGGTAATCGCGCTCGATCATATTGCCTTATTGCCTTTTCGGGAGGATACCCAATCGAATACATGGTAATCCCCCCCCTGATTTGGGCGGCATTTCGGTTTGAAGCGCGGGTATCAACGCTACTCGTGCTAATTGTGTCAGCGATCGCAGTTTTTGGAACCGTTCGCGGCTTCGGCTCGTTCGCCAAACAAGCCACTCCCAACGAATCGCTGATCCTGCTGCAATCGTTTATTTGTGTCATTGCTATCACCACATTTGTCATCTCTGCGGTGACGAATGAAAACCGCAAGGCAGAAAGAAAACTTCGGCAAGCGAATGATGAATTAGAGCAACGAGTTGAAGAACGGACGACTGAACTCAATGAGGCGAAAAATTCTGCCGAAGTTGCCAACCAAGCGAAAAGTGAATTTCTTGCCAACATGAGCCACGAACTACGCACTCCCCTTAATGGTGTTCTGGGGTATGCTCAAGTTCTTTCTGCTGCCCCCAATCTTACCGAACAGCAACAACACGGCATCGACATTATCTATAATTGCGGCTCTCATTTGCTAACGCTGATCGAAGACGTACTCGATCTCTCTAAAATCGAAGCGCGTAAGATGGAACTGCATTTGAGCGATTTACATCTACCTGGCTTCCTGCAAGGAGTCGAGGAAATTTGCCGCATTCGCGCCGAGCAAAAAGGCATTCAGTTCATTTATCAGCCACCCGATAATTTGCCCATAGCGATCGCAACTGACGAGAAACGCTTGCGACAAGTGCTGCTGAACCTCTTGGGCAATGCGATTAAATTCACCGACGCCGGTAGCGTGACATTCCGAGTGGAGGTGACTGAAAATCCGCAGCAACCAGCGTTCGCGAAGCTTCGCTTTGCGGTTGAAGACACGGGTATTGGGATGTTACCCGAACAACTAGAGCAAATTTTTCTCCCCTTCGAGCAGGTTGGCGATACCAAGCGACAAGCGGAGGGGACTGGATTGGGACTTGCGATCGCCAAAAAAATTGTCGAACTCATGGGAGGGGACATCTACGTTAAGAGCTTACCGAAGGTCGGTAGTACCTTTGAGTTTGAGATCGAGTGTGCTTTCTCGACGAACTCAATAGTAAGCAACATTTCCAGGGGGCGAATTTCTGGTTATTCGGGCGATCGCAAAAGCATTTTGATTGTGGACGATCGATGGGAAAATCGCTCGGTCATGGTTAACTTGCTGCAACCGTTGGGATTCACCGTTATTGAAGCCAGCAACGGACGGGAAGGGTTGGAGAAGGCGCATCAAGTTCAACCAGATTTAATCATTACTGACCTAATCATGCCTACCCTGAATGGTTGGGATTTGCTCGCGCTGCTGCGCCAGTCAGAAACGTTAAAAGATTTGCCAGTCCTTGTGTCATCGGCAAGCGTGTATGATGCCGATCGCCGTAAAAGCCTTGCCGCAGGCGGCAACGATTTTCTGGCTAAACCCGTGCAAGTCGAGGAACTATATCGACTCTTGGCAAAACATCTGCACCTGGACTGGATCTATGCCGATGCAAAACCTATTGAACGTGCGATCGCAACGCCCTTCGCAAATGCAACCCCAACCGAACTCGCTGTGCCACCCCTATCTGAACTGTCGAGCCTGCTGGAATATGCCAAGCGAGGACAAATCAAAGGCATCCAACAAGAACTGGAAAGACTTGCCCAACTAGATGAAAGTTATCAGCCGTTTGCCAACAAATTAAGTTTGTTAGTGAAAGAATTTAATATTCACAAAATTCGCAAATTTCTTCAAGAAACTGTGGGTTAATTGCCCCATATTTCATCTTCATGAATAAACCAATAGTCAACAAAGGAGCAGTTATAAAATGTTATTTAATTTCGATCGCGAAATCATTTTAGTAGTTGATGATAATCCAACTAATCTAGAATTATTATATAACGCTTTGGGTTCATCTGGCTATGAAGTTTTGGTAGAAATGGATGGTTTTAGTGGAATTGAGCAAGCTAAGAACTATCCGCCAGACTTGATTTTGCTAGATGTCCAGATGCCAGGAATTGATGGGTTTGAAACCTGCCGTAAATTGCAGCTCGATCCGTCTACAAAAAACATTCCAGTAATTTTCATGACGGCGCTGACAGATACCACAGACAAAGTGAAGGGATTACATTTAGGAGCAGTAGATTATATTACAAAACCCTTCCGTCATGAAGAAGCACTTGCTCGGATTCAAACCCATTTAAAAATTCGCCGTTTGAGCTTAGAACTTGAACAACAAAAGCAAGAACTTGAGGAAATTGTTCAAAAACGCACAGCCGAACTAACCTGCACGTTACAAGAACTAAAAAAAACACAATTGCAATTAATTCAAAATGAAAAACTGTCTACAATTGGTCAGTTAGTTTCTGGCATTGCTCATGAGATTAATAATCCAGTTGGTTGTATTTATGGCAATTTAGAGCAAGCGAGTCTTGCTGTTAAAGATGCGGTTGATTATATACGTCTTTATCAAGCCAAGTTTCCAAATCCTGGCATAGAAATTGAACAAAAAGCGGAAGAGATTGATCTTGAATATCTTCTAGAAGATTTACCAAAAATGTTCTTATCTATGCATACAGGAATCGATAGAATTCGCAACATTAGTACATCCCTTAGAACATTCTCCCGTGCTGATGTAGATTACAAGGTATCAGTTGACATCCATGAGGGACTTGAGAGTACCTTGATGATTTTGCAACATCGTTTGAAAGCTCAGAATTATCGTCCAGCAATTCAAATCATTAAAAATTATGGTGAAATTCCTAAAGTTGAGTGTTATTTAGGACAACTCAATCAGGTATTTATGAATATTTTGGCAAATGCAATCGACGCAGTGGAAGAAGCGAACTTGGGTCACACCTATGAAGCGATTAAAGAAAATCCCAACCATATTATTGTTAAAACTGAAATGAAGAACGAACATCAGGTTGCAGTCCGAATTGCAGATAATGGCATGGGGATGACGAAAGATATCAAGCAACGCATTTTTGACCATCTATTCACGACTAAACCTGTTGGAAAAGGAACAGGTTTAGGATTAACGATTGCTCATCAAATTATTGTTGAAAAGCACGGAGGAACGCTCGAAGTCAATTCTGAATGGGGACGAGGCACAGAGTTTGTGGTAACGCTTCCGATTGTGTAATCTAGTCTTTAAAACTAGATTAGATGAATCAATCCCTCAATCAGCTCTAGTTTTGACTGTAAAATTATTAGTGAAACTGCTGCTGTAAGGTGGCAATAATTTTGAGAGCAGCTTGTAGTTCTTGGATAGCGATCGCCCGATCAACGATCGTGTTAACCAGTTGAGCTGTGGGTAACGGGAACATCCCCTAAATTGCAAATACACGCCCGTTGGTACAATCCTATTCTTTACCAGTGGCAAGAGTGCGAAATGGATGCAACGCCTGCCAGTGGTAAAGGATTTAAAAAAGCGCAATTAGTAAGGCAATGGGTGCTGCAAGTAATATCCACATCGTCGGCTGCAAACCATACTGTTGAGCAACCAAACCCAGTGCAAACGGAGCTAACCCCCCCACAAAACCTGCCAGGTTGTTGAGCGTCATGACGGTTCCGCTCTGCCCCGGCATCGCTGTGTACAATTGCCCCTGGAGAATAGAGTACCATCCGGAATTAAGGAGGCCCAGAAAGCAAAGAATGACCAGCTTGAGATTGATATTGGGTACAAGCAAAAAAGCTGGATAAAGACACAAAACAAGGATAGCGCTAACCTTCAAATAAGCAAGTCCTTGCACTCGTTCGAGTAAGGGAATCAGGAGAAAATCTCCCAATAAGCCAAACCCCAACCAGGCTGTGAGAGCGAAACTCGCTTGTGTGTTGTTTACACCCACGACATCAACGAAATACAGTGCCAAAAAGCCACTCAAAACATCCAGCATTAAATCGGAAAATTGCAACAACGTTAACCAACGCAACACGTTACCTCGTTTTAAGCTTTGGATGGCATAACGGATGCCATCTTTAAAGCTGTGCGTGGGTTGATCAACATCAGCGGATGCCGTTGGAGTTGCGATTGGATACTGCCACAACATTCCTACAAGTAATACCGTCAGTACCGCCAATAGTAAAAACACACTCCGCCAACTTTGATGGAATGCGATCGCACCCGCTAAAGCCAAAGGTCCAAGGACATTGCCAAGCGAACCCGCCAATGCCCACCGTGCCATGTTTTGTTCGTGGCGCGTCGGTTCCATGTCCATCAGTGTCGCCTGGGAAAGACTGACAAAGGCACCAGATGCCGGATAAAACAGCACAAAGGCGACTAATAACCACGAAAAGTTATCGCTAAGAGAGATGAGGAGTAATGCGATCGCAAACCCAACACCTCCCCCCAAAATCAATTGCCGTCGCTGACCAATATCTCCCCAGATTCCCAAAATTGGCTCTATCAAACTGCTGATCGTATTAGGTATCGTCAGCAACAGCCCCACTTGCACATAGGAAAGATGCAAGTCATTGTGAATCAACGGATAAGCAGCACCCCGGACTCCATCCACCAGTTCGTCTAATAATTCAATCACCAGGAAGATCATCGTTAACAAAATGACAGTCCTGGTCGTTTTGTTTTTACCATCCAATGACATCGTGAAATTCTCCCATCCTCAAAAATTGAACACCAGCGCAACATCTTCACGGCGTTGGCGATCGGAGGGGGAATCCACGAACAAACTCTCCGCCTTAGTTGTAAGGCGAATCGCTGGTTGGATTGGATTCTAGAAGCTTACCAGGGAGGAAAAATCATAGAAGCTAAGGGCAAAGAAAAGGGCTTGCAAATACGTCTGTAGCCTATTGTAGGCATACCAGAAGAGATTGTCTTTTTTACGAGTTGAATAAGACTCAAAATTTGTAACAACACACATATACTGTCCAGGCGGTTGGAATGCTATATGGCCAGAATCTATACAACATCCCAATTTGGAGAATTAGACAGGAGCTGCCAAATCACGAGTTAGGTGTACTACAAGATAAATATATGGTATGTCTTCATATCGATCCCTAAATTGAGAGCATGACGACGTTCCTTACAGACTCAGCTGACATCGCCAGGATTCATTTCTCTTCAAAGCTGAATTTGAAGCAGCGTAGTGAATTGGGACAGTTTATGACTCCTGCTCCGGTTGCTCGTTTTATGGCGAGACAATTTAGCAGTCTATCCGGTCACGTCAACCTTCTAGATCCCGGAGCCGGAGTTGGGGCATTAACGGCTGCCTTTGTAGAGCGACTATTGGCAAATCCTAACAAGGTTGAGAGCTGTTTCATAACAGCATATGAAGTTGAATCAACTTTTTTATCATCTTTGAAAGAATGCCTCATAAAGTGTTGTGTAGCTTTAGAAAGCAGAGGGATTCAAGCAAATTACTGTTTACATGAAGAAAGCTTTATAAAGTCCTTTACTGAAATAAATTTGCCGCTTTTTAGTAAGTCCTCTATTCGTTTTACTCACGCGATTCTGAATCCACCTTATAAGAAAATTAACAAGCAATCAATTGAAAATAAAACTCTTTCAAACTTTGGGTTTGAAACTGTAAATTTATATAGTGCGTTTGTTTGGCTTACTGTATTACAGCTTGCCGAGAACGGAGAGATAGTTGCAATTACGCCTAGAAGTTTCTGTAATGGTGCTTATTATCGTCCTTTCCGTAAAGCTTTTCTTGAAAAAATCAAACTTAAAAAAATTCATGTTTTTGAGAGCCGCTCGACCGCCTTTTGCGAGGATGGCGTATTGCAAGAAAATATCATCTTTCATGCTTTAAAGTCCGGGGAAAAGCCTAATCATGTAGAAATAAGTAGTATTCTGGAACCAATGCAAATGATTTTTTAGAATTACGAGTCATTCCTTATAACCAAGTTGTTGAAACAAATGACTCGGAAAGCTTTATTCATATTGTCACAAACCCTCTTGAAGATGCTTTAAAAGTGCAAATGGATAAATTTCCATCCACTTTGGATGAAATTGGGTTGGAAATTTCAACAGGCCCAGTTGTTGATTTTCGTCTCAGATCAGCTTTGAGAAATTACTTGGATGAGCAAAGTGTTCCACTACTTTACCCAGAAGCTATGAAAGCAGGGAAAGTTTTATTTCCACCCAACAATCCTCGCAAGTCGATCGCAATTGAACAAAACCAAGAAGCAGGAAAATGGTTAGTTCAATCGGGTTGGTACGTTTTAACAAAGCGTTTTTCTGCTAAAGAGGAAAAGCGTCGTATTGTTGCTGCTGTGTGTCCTCCCGTAAATGCGCCAGCACTAGGCATAGAGAATCATCTTAATTACTACCATGCTAGAGGTAAGGGAATGAATCCCGACCTTGCACGAGGATTATCTGCATTCCTCAATTCAACTTTATTTGACAGTTACTTCCGGCAGTTCAGTGGACACACACAAGTCAACGCAACGGATTTGCGTAAAATTAAATATCCTTGCAAAGATGATCTAATGCGACTTGGAAAACAAATTAGTGATTCTCACTTTGATCAAGAGCAACTTGATACGGTTGTACACAAAACTCTGTCAATTATGAGCGAAGCAATAAATGCAGTTCAGGCTGGTAAACGCATTGAGGAAGCACTTGCAATTCTCAAAGATATTTCTGCTCCCAGAGAGCAGCAGAACGAACGATCAGCACTTTGCTTACTTGCATTAGCAGACATTCGGCCTGAAACATCTTGGAATCAAGCGACAACACCAAGACGCGGAATTACAGAAATGATGGATTGGTTCCGTGATTACTACGGAAAACAATATGCACCAAATACACGCGAAACAGTTCGACGGCAGACAATGCACCAGTTTGTGCAGATGGGGATAGTTGTTGAGAATCCAGATCGACCTGATCGACCAATTAACAGCCCCAAATGGTGTTATCAACTTCATCAACAAGCATTGTCACTTCTTAAAGCCTGTGGATCTGAGCAATGGGAAGAAGCCCGTCGAAACTATGCTGTTTCAGTCACAAATCTATTGCAGTCTAGCGCTCTTTTGTCACTTTAGGGAGAGGATAATAGGCTAAAACGGGTTCAAAGCCAGAATTTACCTATGACAGAACCACGTCCAGCCCAAGCCACCGTGAAATTTGTGGATGATTACTGCCAATGGTATCAATCCCTATTTCCAGAAGTGAGAAGCT
>NZ_JAMPKA010000043.1:0-38312 GCF_039961855.1 Trichocoleus sp. Lan
AGCTCCGTATACGGCATACCAACTCCCCAGTGTCTTGATGCTGATCTACTCCCTTATTGTGCAATCTCGATTATGAACTGGCACACTACTTGACCATTCATGCAGGAGGTCTAATGATTCCTCGTCCCTTTAAAACTCGTTAAATTAATTCAAATCATCGATACCTCAACCGCTCTATCTGCTTGGAGATGAGAAACCTTGCATAATTCTTTTTTTCTGTCAATTATCTTCACTCAATAGTTTTTCTATTCAAGTATTTAACATTTGTCGGGAGTTAAAGACATATTACCAGTCACTTAAAATTAATACTAACCACGTAAATTATTGATAATCTTATTCAATTTAACAAATATAATTTGAAGTCAGAAATCCCTAAAATCCAAAAAGTATCAAGTGTAAAACATCAAGGATGAACGGTGAATTTGGCTTTAACAGGAACGCCTTCATCCTTGAGTCCTCATCCTTTATACTTCAGTCTTGATTGAGCTGGCTTTTTTCGGTTTGTGCCGCCGCAGCGAACCTGCTCCTAAAGCCCCGAAAGCTAATATTCCCAATGTCGAAGCCGGTTCCGGAACGCTTTTTTGAGGTTCGGATGTGGGTGTCAGCGCTGCAAATGCTAAGTCTGCCACTAGCTTATGACCAGCGGCTGTGGGATGGATGTTGTCCCAGAACAAATAACTGTCTGGGTTATCGCATATATCGTAGGTGGAATCTTGGGGACCCTCGTAGTTGGTTAGGCAAGAGTCAGTCACATTTGTGAAACCAAATTTCTCTTTATTTGCGATGACATTGTTAAATAAAGAATTGACATCGAGAGATTTGAGGTTGATTCCGGTTAATGACTTGCTCAAACCAGCAAGAGTCTGGCTCAAGCCCAAGTTATGCAATCCGGTCAACTGGTTGAGACCGTTGGACACGGCAATACCGCCACTAAGACCGACAGGAGCCTTTCCCAAATCTGGTAAGTTAGCTACAAGGAAATTTCGAGCGCCGACGTTGAAAAGCGATGTTACCGCTGCCGATATATTCTTGACAGGCTCAGTTGGATCTGTAACCTTACCGCCGAGGTAATCATTACCACCAGCCCATACTATATATAGAGCTTCTGAGTCAGCAGACTGCTTGGTTTTCGCCAAACCACTCTTAAACCAATCGATCTCCGTTTGCAATCCCGGTAACGGACCAGCGACGTTTTTGGTTCCTGAGGTAGCACCACCGAAAGCGAAGTTAATACCGTTGCTAGAGTTAGCTCCTCCCGCAAGTTCAGTGACCAGAGCCGGAGCTAATCCCAACTTATTTGCCAGAGCATCTACCCAAATCGGGCCATTAGAAAAGCGTCCCTGATAGTAGGGTGGAGATTGGGGAGAGAATCCTCCTGTCAGATTGGACACATTGCCAGTATCGGAGAGGCTGTCACCAAAGACGTAAATTCTATCAAAGGATGCCGCTACTGCCTTAAGTGGCAATAGGAAAGAAAAAAGAACAAATCCTGTGGCTAGAATTTGTTTTTTCATAGTGATCTCTTTCTCCGTATTTTCTGCTACATTTTTCCTAACTCTATAAACTTTTGTATAAAGTTCTTACAAACTTCTCCCAAAATAGTGTGAAGTTTCTGTGAATTTAAAGCTAAATTCATTGAAAAAACATGGGGGGTAGCATTATAATTTATCTTTTAAAAATTTTATTAAATAGGTACTGAAACTGCCTTGATCTACGCTTCTCAAAGAGAAGCTGTTGTATTCCAAAGAATGCGCGAAGCGATCGCTTACCTTCAGCAAGGGCTTTGCCTAATTGCGATCGCTTCATTGACTGCTTTTAGTTGTCAAGCTATGGATTCGGAGAACTTGACGGTGAAGGCTCCGGCGTAGATACTGCTGATGGCTGGCTCTGTTGACGCTGACTCTGCAAAGCATCTTGAGCAGATACCCCTTCACCTTCAGCGCCAAAGTACCAGACCGCCGCCGCCGCCTCAGCCCTCGTTACGGGTTTTTTCGGCTGGAACAGCGTTGTATACCCAAAAACCCGCCGGATATTTGCCAATTCGCCATTTTGAAAATCGGCTAATACCGCCCGCAACGCCTTCGGCTCAGCTTTACCTGCATCCTGAAATCCCCACGTTTGCTTCACCGCGTCAACCGAAGCGGTGGGCAAGGTTTGGCGGGTGTCTAGGGGCACTTTCCAGAGAATCAAGTTTTCGCGGGTAAGCGGTGCATCGGGGCGAAACAACACAGCGGTAGCATCACCCGTCAACCGACTGGGAATTAAACCCGCCTCCGCTAAACCTTGAATGGCTGGAAAATCAGGGTCACTGCGGGGAATATCCTGGAAAGCCGGTTGGACATCTGTTGATGCTAAACGGATTTGCTTCCCCGGACTATTGCTATAAATCTGATTATTCGCAGCTACCAACCAACGCGCATACTGGCGGCGGGTGATGGTTTTATTTGGCTCAAACTGTTCGCCTGCGGCTGAATTACTCTTGGAACCACCAGAGTTGAGCGAAAGTACCCCCAACGCTGCCAGGTTTTCTACGTACTGACGTAATTCTTGGGGGGCTTTGTTGATATCTGTAAATACAGAGGGTTGAGCAGGAGACCCAGGCTTGTCTGTCGTTGCCTCAGTCGTTGGCTGACTGGCGACCTCTGAGTTACTGGATGACGGTGCTGCTGCGCTGCCGTCGCGGACATACTGAATCGTAAATTGTGTGGTACTAGCTGCACTACTCGCTGGACTATTAGCAGCAGCCGCTGGAGTCGGTGAGGGTGTTGAGATAAAACTATTACTACCCGAACCTGACTGGATGGAAACGGTAACTTTCAGGCTATTCTGGCGAGCCACTAAGATATCGGTTGGGGGAACAGCACCCTCCTCAGTCTCAGTAGTCTCAGTTGGCTGACTCAAAACTTCCCAGTTATTCGATTGAAATGCTTTCTGGTAAAAGGTTTGGACAGAGTTGCTGGGGTCGGAAGTCGTCCAACGAAGGGTCTGTCCTTGATTGGGATCGGATGTTGATGGCGTGACTTCTTGCAGCTGAGCCTCTGGATAGACGGGAATCTCCGATGGGAAATCAGAGGGGAGTGCAACAAGCGTTTCGTTCGGAGAGTTATTTTGAGATGGCAACCCAAACGCAGCCGGATTGTCCTTAAGTTTAGGGTCTGCTGCGAGCGATCGCTCTAGTGCTTCACTGTTGGTACTATTGGCGCAAGCACTTAAGGAAATCAGCAAGCAACCAATAAATCCGGTAAGTATAACAGGACGTTTAGACAACACAGGGCAAACTGGGAACACGTTTTACTTTCTACGCTAGCGCAGAAAGTAAAACGTGTTCCCAGTCAGTTCAATATCATTTTTTAGCACCTTGTCTAGATGTACCTTACCCAAACAAGGGGCGTTGCACATTGGACGGATGATAATTTCGCGCTTATACACTAAGTTTTTCTTTGCATATGAACGCGAAATAAACCCGAAAATCAACGGCGCTTACGCAGTTTGCCGCCCAATACCAGACCTACTACAGCGATACCAGCGATTCCAGAAGGTTCTGGTACATCCTTAAGATTTCCTTTCAGGACAACCCCATCATTACCGCACTCAATAAAAGTATTAGCAATGTAGTTACCGCCTTCAAACAGAGACTTGCTAAACTGGAACCCAATCGTCTGAGAACCACTTGCGGAGAATTTAGCGAAGTCAAGTCCAGCAGTACTCAATGCAGAGGCAGTGAGCATGGTAATGTCACCCACTTTTGTCCCTGAACCAATTACATTGAGAATGGAACCTTCCCCGAAGTATGCATAAGCATCCGTTTTGGTAGCCAAATCCGTGCCTTGAGTATTCTCCCGATCCCATCCAGAATTATAATATTGCTTCAAACTGCTATATCCGTCGTTTGTTGCAGTGACGCTAGCAGCTTGAACATTTTGGTAGACGCCAGTGCTGGAAACCATTGAATCATTAGTTGCTGCAAAGCGAATTCCAAACAAACTCTTTGCATCACTAGCAGCTTTAAAAGTTTTATCAGTGAAATTAAAGAATAAATCTCCCCAACCAATGTTTTTGTCAGCAGCGCCACTCGCGTAAGTTCCTGTCAAGGACGTACCACCAGTCAGAGCGACAAAAATGCTGTCACTGGTTTCCTTGATTGCTATCCCCTTAATCTCATAACCAGAACCACCAGAGCCATCATTAAAGGCATCAATTCCATAGTTCCAATCTTTGTAGATTGTTCCTGCGTTAGCCTGCTGCCCAGTTACAGATACCAAGCACAGAGCCGCCGTAGCGCCAGCCATTAAGGTTGCAAAATTACGCAATTTCATATTATGAAAGCTCCTTCTATTTACCCTAAATTAAATCCCCCTTAATTTGTAACAATAACCTTATGGATTGTCTCTAGATGATTTCTCGTAACTTTGAGATTTTGCGGAAATCCTAAAAGCAAGAAAATTTCATAAAGATGGATTCATTAAATCAGTACTTCTCTATAAAAATATAAAGGTAACTTTTTAAAGTCAGTAAACCTAGTTAAACTAGAACAAAAATAAGTTTTAAAGATTGAGAAATATTACACCCTCCTGAAATCCAATGGATCTAAACCAGAGGTCGCGTGGTATCTTGGCTGAGAGCTGAAACAAGCCAAAACCGTCTCTGTGGCTAACAACGCCAGATATTTTTAGTTGAAACTTTTATGGCATCTGAGGAAAAGGATTTAGCCGCCGTCAACGAATCTCCACAATTTGCTACCTCAAACTCGACCCAACTGGGACTTCCGCCTGAGCTTCAGGCAGATGCTTCTTCCCAGGATGGAGTCAATCAAACTGAGGCAGTTGTTGCTGAGAAGACAAAACAAGAGCAACCCAAACGGGTAGATTCCGGCGGGCACAAAGAAAAAAATGCAGCAGGAGGGGGAATATGGGAACAATTAAGAGAAAACCTGCAAATTCTATTGATTGCCCTATGTTTAGCCCTGTTTATCCGAACATTTGTTGCGGAACCCCGCTATATCCCCTCTGATTCTATGCTGCCGACCTTGCAAGTGGGCGATCGCTTGGTAGTGGAAAAAATCTCTTATCGCTTTCGGGCACCCCACTCAGGCGATATTGTCGTTTTTGACCCTCCCCAAAAATTGCAAATTCAAGGCTATGCGAAAGACCAAGCCTTTATTAAACGGGTGATTGGCACACCGGGTCACGTCGTTAAAGTTCAAAATGGTAAGGTCTACGTGGACGACTCGCCCCTCCAGGAAGACTACATCGCAGAACCCCCAGAATATCAGTGGGGACCAGCGCTGGTGCCTGAAGACCAGGTATTAGTCATGGGAGATAACCGTAATAACAGCAACGACTCCCACGTTTGGGGCTTCTTACCCCAAGAAAATATCATTGGTCGCGCCTTCTTTCGCTTCTGGCCTCTTAGCCGGATTAGCCGCACTTAAGTCAAAGTTTTGAGTGATGAGTTTTATGTGTGTTCAATTCAAAACTGAAAACTCATCACTTTTCCCGATAACTTATTCAAAATCGCAAATAATGCATTAATTGGGCAGTTAGATTTCCAGGAAGCGATAGGCGTTGCTGGAAATTAACTAGGTTGCGGTACGACCCCGCAACGAGACGATTTTGCACTACTGTTACGGCGAGAACCGCGTCAATCAATGGAATCTGCATCAACTCTTCGACAGACGCCGTATTCGGGTTGATGAGTTGCGGCGTTGCCAAACTAGAGTCGTCGTAGTAACAAAATCTAATCACTGCCTCTAGAGGTTTTAGCCGAGCGGGTGGCATTCCTAGTGCTGCTGCAATATCCTCGATGCAGAAAAACTGAACGCCAGATCGAGCGAGGGAAACGAGCGATCGCGCTTGATGAATTGATAAGCCTGGTAATCTCAGCCAATCGTCTACACTTGCCTGATTTGCATCAATCTTGATACCAAGTTCCGCTGCGATCGCAATTTCTTGAGTTGATTGCAGGCGGTAGTAGGGATCGTTCAAAATCCTGCCCCGAATTGACTGCAAATTTGGATTTAATCGAGCTGCGGGTGGTAGCCATTCAAAAAGTGCCATAAACCAGTGCCATCAAAAAGTGCCATAAATGTCAAGCGATGCGATCGAGCCATTGACGGCGCTTTTGCTCAAATTCATATTCTGAGATCAGTCCCTCTTCCCGCAGGCTGTCCAGTTGGCGCAATGCATCTGCGATCGCACCCACCCGATTGGGATCGACGCCGACGGAGGAGACAGCCGGTTCCACGCCCAAATTAAAATTTCGGTCAAACTCATCCCCATCTTGGACTAAATACCAAAACCCTTCAATCGCGCTAGCAATCCGAGGAATCGGTGTCCCCCACGACAAGAGCAAATAAGCCAGACCCCATACCGGCTGTCCCATATAAAACTTGTGGAATCCAGCAACGGGTATCACTGCCCCCACCAACGCCAAGATAGCTGCAACTTTTCGATTTTTTGCCTTTGTTAACATGAACCGCACCACTCCATGACCCCTTGGCTCTTGCTTGCAGACTAACTTCCTGCTTCCCAATGCTGCTGCCAAATTTTACTGCTAAATTCTCTGGAAAAAAGCTTAGGGAAAGCAGAGAATTTTCCTATCGAGACCATACTTGCGATGGAAGCAATTGTCTTCTTCCATAATATTGATTTTTTTCCTTGAGAAGGCTTGCAGATGCTGGGCGCTGATAATTACTGAGAAACTGGATAGACTTTCCTTAAAAACTTGTCAATGGTAAGTAGGCGATCGGATGCCATCTTGGACAATCGGTATTGCTATCAGACTCGGCTTCATTTTGCTGCTAGCTATTTTTTCTGGCAGTTTCATCACTTACAATCATCTGCCAAACAATCATCCGCCAAGGAAAGTAGACATCAGCGTCACCAACCCACAATTAAGCGACAAAACAAGCTGCTGAGACTGTTGAGCGGGGATAGGGCAGCTGCGGTGCGGCTAGTGCAGCGGTTAAAACAGAGGCATCTGGGGAAAAAGCGATCGAGGATTTAGAGCGCGATCGCCGTTAATACGGAAAACCGAATATAACGGAAACATTGGGCTGCACTAAAATGATACTCAAAGCAGTAAACTTCTCCTTGGCGGGGAAGCCCATTAACGGGAAAAAGAAAAGGCTATGGGATTTTTTGATTCAGAAATTGTTCAGCAAGAAGCCAAGCAGCTATTTGAAGATTATCAATCCCTGATCCAACTGGGAAGCCACTATGGCAAATTCGATCTCGAAGGAAAAAAGATTTTCATTGAGCAAATGGAAGCCATGATGGATCGCTATCGCGTCTTTATGAAGCGATTCGAGCTATCTGATGACTTCATGGCTCAAATGACAGTACAGCAGCTACATACCCAGCTTGGTCAATTTGGCATCACTCCAGCTCAAATGTTTGACCAAATGAACCTCACCCTAGAGCGGATGAAATCCGAACTGTCTAAGCAACCCTAAAGATTTTGGATTTTGGATTCACTCCAAAATCCAAAATCTCAAATTATGAGCGGGGTCGCTCAAATTTGGAAGGCGATGGGAAGTATTGCACGGGTTCGCCAGACATAGCCGTTGACATAAAATCGCGCCAAATCGGAGCGGCGTACTGGCCTCCTGTAACACCACCGCCTAAGCTGCGGTTGTTATCCTTGCCAATCCACACAGCCGTTGACATTTGCGGGACATAGCCCACAAACCAAACATCTTTCTCTAAAGAAGTCGTACCCGTCTTACCAGCCGCCGGACGACCTATCTGTGCAGCTTTCCCCGTACCGCCACTGATCACCCCTTGCAGCACTTGAGTCAGAGATGCAGTTGCCCACGGGTCTAACACCAGACGGGGTTTAGGAGTGTTATCGAGCAACACATTGCCTCGGCTGTCTGTTACCCGGACAATCAGCGTGGTATCAGAATGCCAGCCATTACTGGCAAACGTGGCATAGCCGCCAGCCATTTCCAACGGCGTCACACCAATCGCTCCCAGAGGCAAGGAAATCACCGGCTCAATTGGACTCTTAAAGCCAATCGTCCGCAAGGTTTCAATTACCTTATCCAGCCCCACAGACCGTCCGATTTTCACCGCAGGCACATTCGCAGAGACGACGAGAGCTTGGCGAATGCTCATCGCACCGGAGTAGCCACCGCCGTAGTTTCTAGGAGAGTAATAGCCCCCTCCATCTCGATAGCTGACTGGCGAATCGTAGACCGTGGAATAGGGCGAATATTTCCCAGTCGCGAACGCCGTATAGTAAACAAATGGTTTAAAGGCAGATCCTGGCTGGCGTAGCGATTGGGTTGCCCGATTAAACTTACTTTTTTTGTAATTAACCCCGCCAACCAAGGCTTTCACAAAATGCGTCCGAGGATCGACTGCCACCAGAGCAATTTGGTTGTTATAAACTCCCCAACCCTGAAGTCTTCTATGCCAACGACTGACCTTTTGTTCCGCCATCCGCTGGAATTTGTAGTCGATGGTAGTTTGGACTCGCATTCCCCCTTTTAGCACTGCATCCGGGCCAAAGCGCTCTTTCAACTCAGCCACGACTGCATCTGTGATGTAAGGCAGTTCGCTGGTTTGCCAAGAAGTCAGCTGGCCCTTTTTAATAGTTAGCTTGCGGGCGGCTGCTTCCTCTTGGGCTGTAATCCACCCCAACTCTTTCATCCGACCCAACACCTGCGCTTGTCGCTGTTTGGCGAGCTTGTAGTTGGTGAAAGGGCTGTAGTCTTCTGGAGCCTGAATCATCCCTGCCAACATTGACGCCTCTGCCAAGTTGAGGTCAGCAGCTTTTTTGCCAAAGTAGCTTTCAGATGCGGTTTGGGCACCGTAATTGTTGTGACCCCAATACACCTGATTGAGGTACATTTCTAAAATTTGGTCTTTCTTAAAGATTTGCTCCAAACGAATTGCCAGCACAGCTTCAGCAATTTTGCGGCTAAAGGTACGCTTGCGAGAGAGAAATAGGTTTTTCACCAACTGCATGGTGATCGTCGAGCCGCCCTCAACAACCGAACCCTTCTGCCAGTTTGCTCGGACAGCACGACCAACGCTGTTGGGGTTGATGCCTTGGTGGAAGTAAAAGTGGCTATCTTCAATTGCGAGAACCGCCCGCTTCAGTTCAGGAGAAATTTGGTCAAGGGGGACGATTTCGCGATTGGCTTCGCCGTGGAGACTGGTGAGGTGCTTGCCCTTAACATCGTAGATGTAAGAAGTTTCAGTAGGCGCATAGCTGCGGAGAACGCGCACATCTGGCAGGTTACGGAAGCTAATTGCTAATCCAACCAGTCCACCAGCAGCTACCGAACTGGTAAGCATGGTGATGCCGAGGAGGGTTCCGCCCGTTGCTTTCCCGACTCCCTGCATGAACTTAAAAATCGGTGGGACTGGCTCTCGCGGGTGTTTGTCTTGAATAGTGCTAGACGACACGGGGATTTCACTTCCTCACTAAAAAATGTGGGACTTTGATGTTGTGCGACTGGATAGGGCTTTGCTGATTGAAATTACAAAGACTTTCCAGGGGCAGCCGGAGGGACGATTTTAAAATCTGTCCGGGAATGCGATCGGGAGGTTAGACCGGGAGGAAACTGATCTGCTATAGCATCATAAGTGCAGCCTGTTCCTAAAATTTTGAAATCGGGCATGGAGATTTTAACAATTTTTGCAAATTATACTAATCTGATTTGCCTTGAACTTGCATTAAATACAAATATAGTGATTAGTTACCATACCCGATTGAGTTTTGGCAAAGCATGACCGCTAGTGTATCATCGGCAAAAACGCCTCCAGAAGCCCTCAGTTGGCTCTATCGCGGCGTCAGCGAAATTTTTCCCAATCAGCCTGATTCTTCTGACCCGGCGGAGAATTTGGCTCAACGGTTAGCGCAGACTGACCGACCTTTGCGGGTGAAGTATGGGATCGATCCGACAGGTGCAGAGATTCATCTCGGTCATACTATCCCCATGCGAAAGTTGCGATCGCTTCAGGATGCTGGTCACACGGCTGTTCTAATTCTGGGGGATTTTACGGCTCGGATTGGCGATCCAACGGGGAAGTCTGAGGTACGCCGCCAGCTGACAGCAGAGGAAGTGGCTCAAAATGCCCAGACGTATCTGGATCAGGTGCGTCCAATCCTGGATTTCGATACGCCGGGACGGTTGGAAATTCGTTACAACTCCGAGTGGCTGGGCAAACTAGATTTGGCAAAAATTCAGGAATTACTCGCCACGATGACGGTGGGACAGATGCTGGCGAAGGAGGGGTTTGCTCTCCGTTTTGAACAAGAAAATCCGATTTATCTGCATGAGTTTCTCTACCCATTAATGCAGGGTTATGATTCTGTAGCGGTAGAAGCGGATGTGGAGTTGGGAGGAACCGATCAGAAATTTAATATTGCCGTGGGGCGAGATTTACAGCGGCATTTTGGTCAGAAGCCTCAGTTTGGGGTGTTGATGCCGATTTTGATCGGGACAGATGGCGTCCAGAAAATGTCGAAGTCTCTAGGCAATTATGTGGGGCTATCGGAACGCTCGACTCCAATGTATCAGAAGCTGGAAAAGATTCCAGATGAGCTGTTGGAGCAGTATTTTGAACTCCTGACGGATCTGCCTTTGGATCGGTTGCCAGAAACTCCGCGCGATCGCCAGCAAGAACTTGCGTTCGAGATTGTGAAGCAGTACCACGGTCAGCAAGCAGCGGAGGAAGCAAGGAAGGGAAAAACTGACGATGTACCGGAATTTTCGCTTTTGAGCGTGCAATTTCCGGCTAAGTTTTTCTACATTGTCAGTGCTAGCGGTCTGTGTAAAAGTAGTTCGGAAGCACGGCAGCGAATACAAGAGGGTGGCGTGCGACTAGATGGCGATCGCGTTGACACGATCGATCTCGTCTTTGACACGCCCGAACAACTAGCCGGACGCATCCTGAGTGTGGGGAAAAAGCGATTTGTCCGCCTTGTAAGCTAAGGTGAGCGAGTGAATTGAAAAATTCACTCTGGTTGCCAAGTCGATTTTTTCAGCCTTACTCCTACCCGTGAACCCAAATCCTACTCGCCTAAAATCCCCTAAGTCAGTCACAGAGCGCATCATCGTGCCGCTAGATGTGCCGACAAAGGAAGCCGCGATCGCGCTCGTCGATCAATTGCCCCAAGTATCATTCTGGAAGGTGGGGTTAGAGCTATTTGTCAGCAGTGGGCCGGAAATCTTAACGGCGCTCAAAGCTCGGCAAAAGCGAATTTTTCTGGATCTGAAGTTTCACGATATCCCCAACACGGTTGTTGGGGCTTGCCGCGCCGCTGCCCGCTACGGGGTGGATTTAGTGACAATTCATGCAACTGCCGGTTGCGGTGCCTTGCAGGGGGCAGTAGCAGCGGCACAGGAGGGCGCACAGGAGGTAGGGGTGACACCCCCCAATTTAATTGCGATTACGCTGCTGACCAGTCTCACCTCACGCCAGCTAGCCTTTGAACTTAAAATACCGCTAGAACTGCCAGAGTATGCCTTACAGATGGCGCTGCTAGCCAAAGAAGCAGGGCTGGCTGGGGCAGTTTGTTCCCCCCAAGAGGCAGACCAGCTGCGGCAGACTTGCGGCGATGATTTTCTGCTGGTGTGTCCGGGTGTGCGCCCCTCTTGGGCAGAAGCGGGAGATCAGAAGCGATCGCTCACCCCCACCCAAGCTTTCCAAGCAGGCGCTGATTACTTGGTAATCGGACGTCCGATTACCGCCGCCTCTGACCCTGTTGCGGCTTGGGCAAGAATTTGTGACGAGCTAACAGGGGTTTCATGAACTCAGGTCGAAAGCGTCAGTTGTTAGAAGTTAGGCGGTTACTTCTGATTTCTGGCTGTTCGCTGTTCGCTGCATTCAGCACTCAACCGGGACAAGGAAAGTCCGCCCCTGCACTCAACAGTAACAGGGTTTCTCTGCCCCGGCAGCTTTCTGCTTGCCCCAATAATTTAGAAAACCTCACACTTCTACTCCTGCGGGATTTACCCAGTTATGCGAATCGGGTCAATCAACGTGCTCGACGCCGCAGCAGAAAAGTTGATATTTCTTCTAGTTCGGTGATTATCGCTGGACGCCCAGAGTTTGAGCCGCTTAGCCTGGGTCCCGGTCAATATACCCCAACGACTCCAGCCGAACTTGCCGCAGCCCCCAAGCAGCTATTCATTACCACCTTGGAGCGACAATATACAGCTGGCAAGGCAATTGAATTACAGCAGTATCACTGGCTATTTCTGGCTCAAACTGACAGTGGTTGGAGCCTAGCACTCATGTTTTCCCGTACTGGCCCTTCTCCGGGAGGACGACCCCCTACACCGCCGCGCGATAGCAGTAATGGCATCATTGGTCAGGCAGTTCGGAATTGGTTGCAAGATTGCCGGGTGGGAAAAGTGCGATCGCTCTAAATGTCCGAACTCTCACGCATAAGAAGCGAGCATTTTTTTGACACTTCCGTAACTTCAACGGGAATTCATCCATCTTTTACTTAAATGATGGTTAATTTCTAATGGGTCTCAGTAATTTTTTCTCAGTAATTTCATCATTATCTACAAGTTTTTACTTGAGTGCGTAATTGTAGCTTTTGAAAGTGCGATCGCTATCTATCTAAAGTCTTACTTTTATAGGTAATTCCTTTTAATAAAACTTCTATATCTCTAACAACATTTTCAAGGTATCCGAAATTTTACGCACAGCAAGAAGCATTCTAATTTTAATTTCCGTAGCTTCAAGGATGACTTAATTAATCTTTACTCTTAGGATGAAATAGTGCCGATTTATCAAGGATTTAGCTAAAAGAACTAAATTATTTGAGAAAGTTGGCAGTTTAATTTAGATGAAATAGCAGAAAAGCAAAACTTTAGCTAAATGACTAAAGTTTTAGCTTAGACCTACATCGCTAAAGTTTGGGCTTAACGAGTTGCTGTGGATTGGGAGAATCTGTCACTGAAAACCTTCAACTAATACCTTTCAACAACGTTTCTACATGAGCACCTACCAGAGGATTAAAAGAATGAATTTTCAGCGTACATCAACTTTTCTATGCTTAGCCGTTGGAACAGCCTTCACGATTTCTAGTTCAGCGCAAGCTGCAAGCTTCCAAACCAACGTTAGCCAAAAAAGTAACTCCGAGGCAGATATTTGGCTTCAGTCGATTACCCAGAATAAAGTCACAATTGATAGTTTTAATCTGGTTAAAGAGGCTAAAATAATCTCCAATACTGCTATTAGTCTCACTGGCAAGAAGGGAGAAACTGCCAATCCAGAAGCCGGTGGCTACAACAATAATACGGGAGCTGCTAGCACAGATAGAGGCGATAAAGCTAGCAAACCAAACGGTGTTGAAGTATCTGGAATTAAAAACCCAACCAATACTGATATTGCTACTTATCTGGGCAACCAAAACCTCAACAACATTATTGATACTGAGGATAATGGTTCCATTAGTATCAACCTTTTCTTCAATAACCTAGTTCGTTCAGATAAGACAGGATTAGACAACCTCTTTTTCTGGGAACGGGGCAAGAACAGCGATTTAGGTATTCAAGCAATTGATAAAGCTGGCAACCTCATTGGTAATTTTCTAAAACTCAAGCGAACCGCTCAATTTTCCGCAGGCTATAGCATTGACACAATGGAAATTAGTGGAAGTCAAGAGGTTGGTTCTTGGGGAGTTAGCCTAGCGCAATTGGGAATTACTTCTCTAGCAGGTATCCGAGTGACAGCAGACGCGAGTTACAATGGCCCAGACTTTAAAGTAATGGCTAGAGAACAAAAAGTTCCTGAACCAGCCACGCTTGCTGGCTTGGGATTAGTAGTTGGATCGTTGATAACAATTCGTCGGCGTGGAAATAGCAAATCTAGCTAGTTTTTAGAGAAAATTTGCGTTCATAAAGACTGAGTGGAAATGAAAAAAGGGCTAGAAAGTGGATAACACTTCTAGCTTTCATTTTTTTGTCACTGATACTAGAATTCGTCTGGAGCTACACCTACTATTATTGCTCCTGAAGGCAAAATACCAGACTTCGAGGGAGAAGCTGGGTATCTGAACCGCTTGAATCTTACCACTCTTATAGGCTTACTATAGAGGTGCAAAAACTTAAAGCTGATTTACCAGAAAATAAGAGAGCAAAGGAAATAAAATTGCTCCTTATCTACTCCACACAAAAACGCGAACTGACAAGTCAGCGCTTCGCTATCGCTCTATTTCCTCACTTCACGCTAATTTCTATCTGAAGCAGAATCCCGCTTCAGCTTAGGAAAGCGGTAAAAGGTATCTCCATCAGCATCTACTTCTGGCAGCACCCCAAACATCTGCACCTGACGATCCAGGTATTCCTTCGCTAATGGGACATCTACTCTTGCTGCTGCTGTCAATTGAATGAGCGAAATACAACTATTTTGAGCTTCCAGCAATTGATAAAAAGCATTTTCTAGTTGCATCTGCTGCTGTCGTTGCTGGGAGGTACTGTAAACCAAAAAACCCGCCATCACACTGACAGTGATGACAAAAATTACCTCAATAATTGCCATAAATTTCCTAATTTTATAGCAGAGAGGGTGGGCGATCGCGCAATGCTGGCATTGCCGTCCCACCCACCCTATTAATAGCTCTTTATCGCCCTGTGATGTTTATGCGGCTTGTGGCTGGACTAAATTCTCCACGCCCTGGATTACTTTAGCCGAGACAATCTTGTCGCCTGCATCGAGTTTTTCCAGAACTTCTTTGCCTTTCGTTAAATAGCCAAAAACTGAATATCTCCCATCCAACAGGTTACGACCGGCTGGGGTTAGTTCTGGCTCAAACAGGAAGAAAAAGAACTGAGAAGAACCGCCGTTGGGTTCTGTTTCCGGACGAGCCATTGCTAAGGCACCATAAGCTGAGAAAGGAAGCACGGGTAGGTCGAGGTAACGCCCCGCGTCTTCTAAGGTAATGCCATAGGTGGGTTCTTTGTCGCCTCTCGCCAGCACTTCTAACGGAACCGCCCGGTATTTGCCAGTTTCTGGGTCAATAAACCCCTGATCTGGGCCGGGAGGATCTCCCACTTGCAGCACGTAGGAGTCTTCGGCGCGGACAAATTCTAGCCCGTCATAGAAGCCACGCTGGACTAAATCCACAAAGTTACCCGCAGTCACGGGCGCACTGTAACCGTCTACTACTAGGGTCAGGGGGCCTTTCTCGGTTGTCATTTCTATGGTGGCGCGTCCCTTGAGTTGAGGCAGATTACTGTACGCTGAGGGCACCTCGAAGGGGAATCCCGGCACCATTAGCTCTTCTAGCTGACCCACGAGATCGAGAACGTTGCCCCGTTCCGCCTGAGTTTGGTCTTTATCTTTGGCTTCTACGGTTTCTCGAAGCTTCCCAAATTGTTCTTCCATCTTCGCAATTAGGGCTTCTGCTTGAGATTTTTGCGACGGAGAGACGCCCGCGAGCAAGTCGGAGGAGCGATCGCTTAAAATTCGAGATGCCTTGCTAACATCGCTGGCGATCGCACTCCAACGCTTACTTCGCAGTTGTATGGAAATATCTTCTAAATCGGCTTGCATTTCCCGCACTGCTTGATTGTCAATGGGTAGGGCATACCGTAACAAAGCTTTACCATCTGTGATGGCATTTCCCGATGGCAATCCACTATCACGGGCAGTTTTGCCAGAATCCCACCAAGCAGCGCTGAGTCCTGCTGAGAGTGTCATCATCAGCACTACTAAGACGCCTGTTAAAGCCAAGCGTTTGAACCAATCGAGCGTGGAACGGTTTGAATCAAGCATAAATTAATTCCTGCATGCTGCTTTCCCGACTGCGGTTGAAGCTTTCACGCTTACCAAAAACTCCATTTTTAATCTTGCCACACGGGTGTCCCGACCCAGCGACATTAGACGCAGCCGATCGATCTACGAGTAATAGGAAGAACCTCCGCTCGCGGTAAAATGAGGTGCCGATTGTTCTCCCCTAGATAAAGATTCATGATTTCGAGTAACGACTTTAGAACTGGCGTCACCATTGAATTAGATGGAGCTGTGTGGCGGGTAGTGGAATTTCTCCACGTTAAGCCAGGGAAAGGAGCTGCGTTTGTCCGCACTAAGCTAAAAAATGTGCAGTCAGGCTCCGTTGTGGAACGAACCTTCCGGGCCGCAGAAACGGTGCCCCAGGCAAATCTGGAAAAGCGCACGATGCAGCATACCTACAAAGAAGGCGACCAGTTCGTGTTTATGGACATGGAAACCTATGAAGAAGCAAGCCTGAATGCGGTTCAGATTGGCGATCGCGTAAAGTACCTTAAGGAAGGAATGGAGGTGAACGTCATCAGCTGGGGCGAGCAGATCATGGAAGTGGAACTGCCCAACTCCGTAGTGCTGGAAGTGACGCAAACCGATCCCGGTCTCAAAGGCGATACCGCCACTGGCGGCTCGAAACCCGCAATCGTGGAAACAGGTGCCCAGGTGATGGTTCCCCTGTTTATCACGGTGGGAGAGCGGATCAAGATTGATACCCGTACCGATACCTACCTGGGTCGAGAATAATGCAAAAGTTTTTAGTCAGTGGTCAGGGGTCAGCGGTACAGAAGAAACAACCAACAACCAACAACTGACACTGACCTTGAGACGAGATTTACCCTTGTCTCTACCAAGCAACAATTAATCCCTGACTACTGACATCCTTTTTCTCATGTCCATAGACTTCAACGATCTCCGTGAACTGCTGGCAGCGATCGCGCAAACCGATATTACAGAGTTGACACTCAAAA
Organism: Trichocoleus sp. Lan; assembly: GCF_039961855.1. Taxonomy (NCBI): domain Bacteria; kingdom Bacillati; phylum Cyanobacteriota; class Cyanophyceae; order Leptolyngbyales; family Trichocoleusaceae; genus Trichocoleus; species Trichocoleus sp. Lan. Next base: position 16,727 of record NZ_JAMPKA010000043.1, read on the forward strand.
GCGCTGATTTTGAACTCACCGTGCGGAAAGATCCGCGCGGGGGTTTGCCGGTCTTGCCACCCGCCCTGGCAGGGAGTGGGAGTCCCGAAGTCTCGGCTCCCCCCTCCCAGGCATCTCCGTCCATGCCGTCCAGCCCGAACTTAGAGGCGGTGCCACGAACTGCCCCGCCGACCGCTGCTGGTTCTCCCATTGATAGAAGACTCGAAGATGTCAAATCACCGATGGTGGGGACGTTTTATCGCGCTCCCTCACCGGATGATTCTCCATTTGTGGAAGTGGGCGATCGCATCCGTACCGGACAAACCGTCTGCATCATTGAGGCAATGAAGCTGATGAATGAAATTGAAGCCGAGGTGTCCGGTACGGTGATAGAAGTTTTGGTTCAAAACGGCGAACCTGTTGAGTATGGTCAACCGCTGATGCGGATTAACCCCGAATAACTTTAGCGTTTGTCAACGTTGCGCGGAGGCATCTGCCATGAATCGCCCAAAAAGTTTATTTCCAAAATTTTTCTATTTTTGGAGTAAACTTTTTTGTATAATTTAATTGTCTAAAAAATTCCTTCTAAATAATGGAAATATCGATTAATTTTGCTAAATACGCATATTTCCATTATTTAATTTTACGAAGTTTCCTTTAAGAAATCGTATCTAAAGTTACCCGGTTTACAATATTAATCAACAAAAGAAATTTAACAATTACTAAATAGTTATTAACCAAAAAACATCATATATAATCAGGATGAACTATCATTTCTGGTTAGTCTCATGCGACAAGCTTTGTCTGTACCACCAGAAGTTGTACAACAACTTGCAGAGTATTTCAGCATCTTGAGCGAACCAATGCGGTTGCGGATTTTGAACTTCCTGCGCGACGACGAGAAATGCGTACAAGAATTGGTTGAGGCAACACAAACCAGTCAGGCTAACGTTTCTAAGCATCTAAAAGTGATGCTGCAAGCCGGTATCCTGAGTCGCCGCAGCGAAGGGACATCGGCTTATTACAAAGTGGAAGATGAGTTGATTTTTGAATTATGTAACTTAGTTTGCGATCGCCTTGCCGCTCGGATTGAACAGCAAGCCCGTCACTTCCGTGACTTTAGCTTAAGCGCGAGAAAGTAAACAAAGCCCTATAAATCAAAATTTTTCTCAAAGTTTTGGCGAGTCAGAGGCTGATTGAGTTCCAACCCTTCACCGCCCAAAACTTCCAACCTTTTTCCCTCTACATCAATCCAAACATTGGTATCGGGATTGATACTGGTGGCTGTATAGAGGATTTGCGCCACGCGACCTGTCATCGAGGCACTACCGCCACCAGCAGTAAATTCTTGGGACAAATCTACGTGAACACCATCCTCCCGAACATCCAGATTTCGTAGCTGCGTTCCCTTGGGAATCGTGCTGCTGTAAGCCGGATCGTTCGGGCCTGCCAACAAGCGATTGAACGCACCTTCTAGAATGTTCTCAGACTTAACGCCTGCCTGTATTTTGACCGGAGCGGGCACCACCTCAATCTTGCTACCACTACTCTTGAGCCAGTAGACCTGAACCGTCTTCTGACTGGATAGTTGCTGAGCGGACGGCTGCACAGACGGCTGTACAGACGCCTGAGGCGAAGTAGTCGGTTGGATAGCCGTAGCTGATGGTGTTGGTGAAGAGTCTGTATTTGCTGCCTGTTGCTCCCCTGGGCTACAAGCCGCCAAAGCCATCGCCAAAACACTAACGGCGATGCCAATCCCGATTCGACGGCCTGGTTGTTGAATTTTCATATGAATTTCCCTCCTTAAAATTTATTTGGATGCTGGTGAGGAGGTTTTGTTGAGGAATACAGTGAAGACGAGCGCTGCTCCGGATAATTCTAACGCGGCGTAGATGCGGAAGCTGTGTCTGGCTTTTCTACCCTCACAAATGCAGCTAACTCTAGTTGTTCCTGATTTAAATCTAATTTTAGGAGTCGGGCAGCAATCCCTCTATCTTCCAAGGTGCGTAGATCCAAGCGGCTATTGAGACCGGACACGAAGGAGGCAACCAGGAGGGGTGGCACTGGCATCCCATTGACCAAGACATTTGGCTCGATCAATTGCAACTGATGCTCAGACACGATACCTAGCCCTGATTCCACCGAGACAACCAGTTTATCTGCATTTTCCGGCTCCTGCAATTCCAACTGGAAACGCAGCCGGTTATCTCCCAGAAATTCCACTTGAGGATTGACAAACTCATAGCGCTGAACCAGCATATCAGCGTTGCTGCCAAGAATGCGGCTTCCCAGTTTACGCAATTGAGCGCTAACGGCGGGTGACTGTAAAGCTTGATTAATATCTTGCTGGGTAATCACCAAACGCACCCCAGCTTGTAAAGGTTCCTTCAACAATTCGGTCGGTCGCACTCGCTGCTGCCGGAGACGCGCCACATCCAGGTTAATGGGGTCGGTTTCTATTTCCAGCTCTGCAATCCGGAATTCTGGCGTTACCCACAACCCTCGCCCACCAATCCGCACTCGCTCAACTTTTCCTCGCACGATTTGGAAATTTGGAGCATTGTCAACGCGGACTTGCAACTGCTCCACTTTATCAAACTGGGAACGAATGGCATTTTCAGCGATGCGGTCGATGGCTAAATTTGCGGGGGAAACGAGAGCAAGCAAACCAGATAGAAAAATTGCTATAAATTCCATAGTTCTCGCTTAAATTTTCTGGCGCACAATGACGCGATTTTCTGAAATTTCGCGCACAGACGCAAAGTTTTTAGGAGTTATAAAAGCGCATTGGCATCAAATATCGTCCAAGGGTTTTTTGAAGCGTAAAGGCACAAAGACACAGAATGAGCACTTTGTGTCTTTGTGCTTTTGGGGTGAATTGTTATTGATTTAAAGCAGCATCAATCCGCTGCTTTAAAGTGGTCGCGACTTCCTCCACAGGAATTTCCTGAGATTTGCGAGTCGCCCGTTCGACAACTTCCACTTTACCGCTATTGAGCGATCGCCCGGTCACGATTCGATAGGGTATCCCGATTAAATCGGCATCTTTGAACTTTACTCCCGCTCGTTCATCCCGATCATCTAAAAGAGTTTCGATTCCCGCTTGATTCAACTGGGTGTATAGTTTTTCAGCAACTTCCACTTGTTGGGCATCGCTGGTGTTGGGAACTGAGATGATGACGTGATAGGGCGCGATCGCAACAGGCCAGATAATTCCATCTTTGTCATAAGATTGCTCTACGGCTGCCTGCGCTAACCGCGAAACACCCAGACCATAACAACCCATTATCAGGGGAATTTCCTCACCTTGTTCGCTGGTGTAAGTGGCTCCCATTGCTTGAGAATACTTGTTACCTAGCTGGAAAATGTGCCCCACTTCAATGCCACGGGCAGTACGGAGTGTTTGAGCGGGATCGTGAGTTGCGCGATCGCCCGGTCGTGCCTTGCGGATATCTACGACCCCTTCTGGTAACTTAAACTGCTCGCCCCAATTAGCACCGACAACATGGTATTCCAAGTCGTTAGAACCTGTGACGAAGTTTTTTAGCTCGACCGCAGTTTTATCGACAAACCGCAAAAACCGGGGAGCTAAATTTTTCGCCGAACAGATGTAATCGTCTGCAATGTCGGGAGCGATATAGCCCAAAGGTAGAGGTCTCGTCGCCCATAGTTGCTGAAGCGCCGCCGCTGGAACCTCTACAGATAGCACCGTTTTGGCTTGATATTCCGGTGCCAATTTTGTCAGAGCATTGTGCAACTTTACTTCATTAACTTCTTGGTCGCCTCGGATACTAATCAGTACCAGCACCGTCAAGCCGTTGTCATAAACTGCCTGGTAGAGGACGTTTTTCACCACTTGAGTCGGCGAACACTTGAGGAATCTACAGAGTTTATCAATGGTATCGGCGTCCGGCGTCTTCCGCTTCTCATAAGTCTTAAACGGAGATGGTTCGATGTCAGCAGGTAAAGAAACCGCTTTTTCCACATTGGCGGCGTACTTGCCATCTTCGGTGTAGAGAACTTCATCTTCCCCAGCTTCAGCCAGTACCATAAATTCTTGAGAACCAGACCCCCCAATCGCACCTGAATCAGCTTCTACAGCACGGAAAGCTAAACCCGTCCGGCTTAACATCTTGCTGTAAGCATGGTGCATATCCTGATAAGTTTTTTTCAAGCTTTCTTCATCGACGTGGAACGAATAGCCATCCTTCATGATGAATTCCCGTCCTCGCATCAAACCAAACCGGGGGCGAATTTCATCCCGAAACTTAGTTTGAATTTGGTAGAGGTGCAGAGGCAACTGGCGGTAGGAGCGAATCATATCACGAGCGATCGCTGTAATCACTTCCTCATGCGTTGGCCCTAGCCCTAGTTCCTGCTCTCGGCGGTCTGTCAGGGCGAACATGATCCCTTCCGCTTTGGTATAAGTATCCCAGCGCCCCGACTGCTGCCACAATTCAGCGGGTTGTAGTTGCGGGAGTAGACACTCTTGTGCGCCGGTTGCATTCATCTCTTCCCGCACAATCTGAGAGATTTTTTGCAACACCCGCCACATGAAGGGTAAATAGGCGTAGATACCGCTCCCGATGCGACGAATGTAGCCTGCACGGAGCAGTAATTTATGGCTGGGGATTTCCGCTTCCGCCGGTTCTTCCCGCAGAGTGACAAAAAACATTTGTGACAGTCGCATCGCTGGTTCCCTCTACAGATTGGATAATCGATATCTCAGTTAAGTCTAGAATGTCCACAAGTTCACAAGAAAACCACTTTGCCCGATTTAATGAGTGCGGCTCAGCCTCCTCTAGAATTTATTCCACCGGCGCTCAACCCCCTGGTTTTACGAGCCGCCCAACAAGTGCTACCTGGCTGCATACGTTCCCAAACAGCGATTACCCAAATTCAAGCAGAAAACGTTGAGATTTTAGTCGATTTATATCGCCAATTTCAGGATGGGAAGATCCGCTTTATGATGGCATTTCGCCATCCCAGAGTTGAAGATCCGCTGTGCATGAGCTATCTGCTTTGGAAATTAGTACCGCGGCTGGCACGAGAAAAGGGTATCTCACTACAGCACCCGATTCATGCCCACTTTCTTTATGACCGAGGGATTCCTTTATGGGCGGGAGCGCACATGGGCTGGCTCTATTCTCGCTTAGGTGGTACCCCTATCCATCGCGGTAAGGCAGACTGGACGGGATTGCGTTCGGCTCGTGACCTGTTTGCCAATGCTCGGTTTCCGATAACCGCTTCCCCAGAAGGAGCCACCAATGGTCACAATGAGATTATCAGCCCTCTAGAACCCGGAATCGCACAATTAGGCTTTTGGTGTGCTGAAGATTTGCAGAAGGCTGGACGAGGGGAGCAAGTTTTAATTGTGCCAGTCGGAATTAAATACCGTTACGTCGAAGCTCCCTGGAAAGAGATAGAAAAGCTTTTAGGCGAATTGGAAGTAGCGAGCGGTTTGCCAGAAGGAAAGTTGAAGGGTGAATTGAAAGGCGAATTACAGGGTGAAAGTTTAAATCCATCGGCTAACCTGCAACCTTTTCAAGCTTCTCTCTACCAGCGGCTGTGTCGTCTAGGCGAACATTTACTGTCTGTAATGGAGGAGTTTTACACCCGGTTTTATCATCAAACTTTGCCGACTGTGGAAGCGTCACAGAACAATGCGAATGAAGCTTTGGCGATTCGACTTCAAGCACTACTGAATGTGGCCCTAACAGTGGCAGAGGAGTATTTTAACCTGCCATCCAAGGGAAGCGTAATTGACCGTTGTCGTCGTCTAGAGGCGGCTGGCTGGAATTATATCTATCGAGAAGACCTGAAGAATATTAAAGCGCTGTCTCCCTTAGAACGCGGATTGGCGAATCGAATTGCTGAGGAAGCCAGCCTTCGGATATGGCATATGCGGTTGGTAGAAACTTTTGTAGCCGTAACTGGACAATATGTTCTAGAAAAACCAACCGTAGAGCGTTTTGCCGAAACTACCTTACTTTTATGGGATATGGTAACTCGAATTAAAGGCAGCAATCCCTTCCAGCGTCCTCGATTAGGTAAGCAACGGGTAGAGATGAGTGTAGGGCAACCCATCTCGGTTTCAGAACGCTACCCAGTCTATCAAGCAAATCGGCACGGTGCGAGACTTGCAGTAACTGATTTGACTAAAGATTTGCAACACGCGATGGAAGGTTTGATTGCTTCGGCTGGATGAAATCCCCAGTTTTTAAATAAGTTGGCTCGTGAAAATCCGCAGGATGACATTTATAAAATCTTGCGGATCGCGAGTAATAATTTCATCCAAATTATTCATAACGGCTGTACTCAGGACAAACCCAATTAATTTTTGCAATAAATGCTGAAAAAGAATTTCAGCGTTGAGTTTCCTGGTGTTTTCCCAACCTGCGAAAATCTCCAAGTTTATTCCATCCGGCTACTTAATAGCGAATGACGACTTCTCTGCTTACGTCTTCCTTTAGTTAGAAATCTTGTGATATCTTTGCCATCTTATTGATGGATTTCTAATGGGGATCATATCTATCTCTAGCGGGGTTAAACTTCCATGATTTATTCGTTAATTTTCTTTAAGTAAGTGAAAACCTGTTTCTTGAACAAAAGAGACAAAGCAATTATTAATTTTCCGGAGGGTTAAGTATGACATCAGGCACTTTACACGCATACGATCAAGGTAAACAAGCTTTTCAAGGCATGGATGTAGACCAGCAGCTTGCCGTACTGTGGTTTGTGTACACCAAGATGGGTAAATCTGTTACACCAGCCGCTCCAGGTGCTTCTGGTTCTGAGATTGCTCAGGGATTGTTCAATCAAGTTAAGGAACTATCCCATGAAGAACAGCTGCAAGTTCAGCGTGACATTGCTTCTAAAGCGAATACACAAATTAGCCGCGAATATGGTTCTCTGAGTCCAGAAACCAAACTAGCGTTTTGGTACTTTTTAGCGCAAGGAATGGATAGTGGTACCATCATTCCGATGCCTCCTAACTATGAACTTTCCCAAGCTGGAAAAGACTTGCTAGCAAAAATTGAAGGAATGGACTTCCAGCACCAAATCGATTTTCTACGCGGTGCGGTGCTACCGATGGGTGCTGAGGCTGCTGGGGGTTCTGACATCTAGAAAGAATATTTAATTTCCTGTTGAATTCCTCCTTTATACCCCCGCTATGTTGTTAAGCAATTAGCGGGTTTTTTTACTGATATTTTGCACAAATCCGGTAGCCTACTCGAAATTCAAATTCCGGGGTAACAGCTCAAGTCCATTTTGATGGACTTGAAGCTTTGAGACTTTGGAATTTTAGCCCAGATGAATTCCGAGAGGCAGATTCGTTTGTGTAGCTCCAAGTTGTAATGTGTGAGCTACAGCAAGTTTCGCAAGAAGTTTAGTTTTTAAGGGTAGCTAAATTCAACTTCCCTGGCTGTTACTGTTGTGCCTACTGCTTCTGGCGCACCGACTACTAAATTCATCTCGTCGCAGTAAACAGTTAGTAAAGGCTGACCTAAGTTTAACTGGGAAAAAGGGCTTTCTGCTGGGATTTCTAGCTTGCCACTCATTGCCTTTAGTTGAGATTCAAGCTGACTTTTGAAGAAAAGCAAATCGTAATTTTGGCTACTAAACGCAGTTCCGATTAATGGCTGTCGCCACCATGTAGAGATGGGCAATAGGGCGTCTGTGTAGCTGAGACTGCATAGTAACCGATCGCCTTGACGGACGGTGACACCAGCGCGATCGCCTTTTTCCCAGGTAAACTCAGCAAGTTCCTTCGGTAAACCCCAGATTCTTCTCCCACCAGCAACAGAATCGGCATTATCTACATAGATGTGGGACACCCAACCGCCGAACTTGTCTTCATATTTGACCATCGCTGGGATAACAATTAACTCGCTATACTCCAACACGGAACCCGATCCGTAGTAGGAAAGATAAACCCCGCCTAGGGTTTTTCCTGGAAAAACTGAGACGATTTCTAACTCTGGAGGGATGAAGGGACGCGATCGCTCAACATCTATCAAGTGCAGGGTTTGTAGCGCGTAACCCTGGAGTGTCCAAGGTGCTTGTGGATATGACATTTTCAACTCCTACAATCATATTCATTTTTATTAAGACTTTTTCCTAAACAAATAAACATCATCACGTTGATAGGTTAATTGAAATCCTGGGGTATTTTTTAGTTGATTTGCCAGCTTGGCAGCGAACTCTTGGCTACCAGTCCCGCCAGCACCGCCTGGATAACGTACATTGAGCAATATATACTCAAAAGGAGATAGATCGGCAGGGAGCGGACTCAGATCGTCCACTAATTTGATCGTCTGGCGGTGAGTTAAATGAGGTGCAATCCGATTGGTGGTTAACACACCGCCTTTCGTTTGAACTTGAGCGATCGCTTCTCGCGCTGCTTGCCAAGTATCAACAGAATTTTGATATTTCGACCAAAAATAACCATACTTTGTTAATGCTAAGAAAGCTACTAGCGACCACACAATGATTGCCCGTTTGTTTCGCAGCCAAATTCGATTGGCAACAAGACTGGAAATGACAACTAGCATCAGAAAAGGCAGAATTGGCAAAGAATATTGGTGGAGTAAATCCCGTTGGTGTGGTTTGTCGGAAAGAATGTTTAACACCAAAGCAGGAATTGCACTGACTAGAGGTGTCATGTGGCGGGGAGCAAGTCCCCAAATTACCGGCAAAACCAACAGTGCCAGATATTCGAGTGTCTTGAATGAAAAAATTCTTCCCAATATCAACCCAGGCTTAAACAGGAGATTTCTAGCAATATCTAGAACCGAGTTACCGAGATAGCTGTAACGTGAAACGGCTGCTACTTCGCTACCGCTGAAAGATGGAATAATTAGCTGAGTTGCAATTAGGAACCAAGCGATACCAGCACAAAGGGCAAATGCACCATGTAAACGCCGCTTCTCAAACAGCAGCAACCAAATCCCCATTGCTGTGACAGTAAGGGATAAAACAGCTTTACACCCCAAAATAAAAATAATACTGACACAAAACCAGCCAATTCGATTTTGTCTAGCACACCATACCGCTGCTAAAAATGCGGGAACCGCCATCACTTCTGGATGGAATTCAAATAAATTTGCATTAAAAATCAGCGGGTAAAGCAAGTAGACTGCTGATATTGTGATTGCTTGCGATTCTTTCAACCCCGCTTGACGCGCTAGGTGCCACATTGGTAAAACACCTAAAGACAAAGCGATGGCTTGTACTACTAACAACCAATGAACATTGGGATAAATTTTGTACAGGAAAGACAATAGATAAACCGCCCAAGCAGCATGGTTTCCCATGTGATGAAAGCCTAGAATCGAAGAAATTGGCGGCTGTCCTTGACTCATTAAATAAACCACTTGGTCATAAATTCCCAAGTCATAAGCCCCCGATTGAAACATGGAGTGTCGTAGACTACTACACGCGAATAATATTACGGCACTTGCGCCAATCATCAATGACAGGACACTCGGCTTAATTCGTTTTTCTTTCATAAGATGTTTTTCCCGCAGAGAACGCAGAGAATTAGCGATTGCTGGTTACTTTACGTCCTAATCTAAACCCAACCTAAAAGTGAAAAGCTGAATTTTTTGACATTTTAAATAGAAAGAATATCCTTAGTTAGACGCTAAATCTTTTGACACTTTAAATAAAAAGAATATCCTTCATCAGGAGATTCACTCAGTCCAACTGCATCAATCAGTTCTAGGCGACTAAATCTTCCCGTTCTTAAACTAAAAGGCATCGGGGAGACAGCCTTTTTATCTACGACTTTAAATCCAAATTTTTCTATGTCGTTAATTAATTCTTCTGGACAGTATTCGATTTTATGTTCTGGATGAACAAAACCCATTCTAACTTGTAAACGAGTAAGTTTTCGATTGGGAGTATCTAGACAAAAATAGCCTCCCGGTTTTAGGACCCGATGAACCTCCATATATACTTTTTCCGCTTCGTTTTCCGTAATGTGTTCAATACTCTGTCCTGACCAAACGAGATCAATTATTTCATTTTCAAAATTAGATAAATCCGTCATGGATTGATAATAATAAGTTACTTTAGTGCCTTGAGGCGTTGTTACTTCATTTGTAGGTAGGATAGCGGAACCGAACATTCTTTGTTCAGGAGGCAAATCAATAATGTGGACTCGATCGGGAATAGAAGGATATCCCATCGCTAGTAAGCTTCCTTCTATGAGATGACCAGCAGCACCCCCAAGATCCAATATGACCTTAGCAGGAGGAAGGTGTTCTCGGACAAGGGTTAAACGCGCTAAATGGTGGGAAAGAATTCCATTCGTTTTGAATAACTTTCTTTCAGTTTCAGCAGGAATCATCAAAAATGAAAAGACTAATGATGTCCGTGTTATTTCACCGGAATCTAGCTTTTTTAAATAAAAGTGAACTTCTTCATCTAAAGGAGGTGAATTAATCAAATATTTATAAAGGTTAATTATATAGTTTTCATTATTTACTTTGATTTTGGTTAGCTGATAGAAGGAATTAACCGTTAAAAAAGTTGAAATTAAAAGTAAGTCGAAGGGATAAAATATTACATACCTAAAAACTTTAAACGCTAGAAGCTTTTTGTTTCGTAATGAGTTTTCCATATTTTGAATCAAATATTAATCGAAAATAATTTAGAATGAAAATTAGAGATATATAGCAACTTTATTTGAGTTGTACGCCAATATTCGCCTTAATAGAGACGCGATTAATCGCATCTCTACAGAAGATCGCAAATTTTCAGGATTGCTATATAAAGCCATCGGATTAGTTTATTGTGAATTTAGCATACTGGTCGCGGTTATTGTAAAACTTGGTTTAGTGAAAGTTGATTTGATTTTGATAGTGCAAAAATCACAGCATTTTAGGGAAATTTAATAGCTGGACGATCGCATTTGTAAGGGCGAAGATTTCACCCCTCCTTTTGCCTTTTGGTTTTTTCTTATCCTGCCCAAAGGTGTTGGGCAAATCGAATGGATAGAGGGACAAGTAAGACGGTAAAAAAGCCGATTGTGGCATATCCCCAACGCGGGTGGCGGGAAAGTAATAAACCAAGCGCGATCGCAAGTGACACAATGCCGTAAGCAATCCGCCCAATCGACCAAGTTCCTCCGGAGGACAAAATTAACCCCAAGCCGCAAAAGCCATAAAATACGGTCACTAAACTGAGTTGATTCCGGAAGTGCCATAACAAGTAGCCACCCCCTACTAACGAAACCGTATTAATCAACGGATCGCCTGCTTGTAACCACAAAATTAACCATAAAACACAAAAGCCGTATCCAACTTTAACCGAACCTAATTTTTGACGGAATCGCCACAGCAAATAGGCACAGCCGACAAGGATTAAAAACAGTAGCGGATGCCAAGGATCTTTAATCCCGCCATACTTCCAATTCGCTGTACCAATCGAAATTTGCATCAGCATTTTCCACCAACCCTGCCAATCGAAACCAACTGAAGGTCGCCATCCTCGCTGTGCTTGAATAAACGCGAAAGGGTCTGCAAATCGAATCCAGCAATACAAACTAAATAGAAGCAACCCTCCCGCAGTCGCTAGACTGGCAACGTAGGCGATGAGAGGTCTGCGTTCTTTCCACGCTGCAATCAGAAAGGCGGGGATGAGGGTAATTCCGGTGGGACGGGTGGCAGTTGCTAATGCACCACACAGGGATAACCAGGCATATTGGCGTTTATCAAAGGCTCGTAAAGCCGCAGTGCTGAAGAATAAAAATAGCCCTTCCGTGTAAATTACCGTTCCAAAGAGGGAAAACGGACACCAAGCTAATACGGCACTTGCCCACCGTGCAGCACTTCTACCATGACGTTCTTCGACCCAAAAGTATACAAGGGCGATCGCTCCTAATAATGCCAAATTATTTACGAGCGTGCCTGCGACTTCAAACGGCAAGCCGAGGGTCATCACTCCCCGGATGAGTAAAGGGAAAACGGGGAAAAAGGCAACGTTATGTCCTTGTCCGTCATTCGCGTATTCGTAACCAGAGACAGCGATCGCTCGATAATGAATGCTATCCCAGCCCTCAAAAACTCCCCAGCCAGATGTAGGCATTATGTTTGAGGGACTTGGAAGTGCAGGCGCGATCGCCATCATTGCGATCGCAATGATGAGTCGGCTGCTTAGCCACATTGCCGTTGCGAAGACGAACCCATTCGCCCATATCTCCTTTTTTTCAACAGCAGTGGTTTCCACAGTTGCAGCGTATTTTTGCATAGATGCCCCACTCAGTTGATCTTCCCAATCCTATTGATTAACACTCATCCAGCCCACCTATTGAGGGCTTATGGTCAGTAATAATACCCCGATCTTTATCAATCCGCTCAGATGAGATGTTAAGGATGAACCCCAAGCAATTTATAGTGGAATTGCCCCTGAATCCTTAAATGATTGTGAAAGCGATTACTCTCCTTGGCTCCACTGGCTCTATCGGGACTCAGACGCTAGATATTGTGGCTCAAAACCCGGAAAAGTTCAGAATCGTGGGGTTGGCAGCAGGACGCAACGTGCCAATGCTTGCCGCACAGATTCGGCAGTTCCGACCGGAAATTGTCGCTATCTGTCAAGAAGACAAATTGTCTGAACTGAAAGAAGCGATCGCAGACCTCGACCCCCAACCAATCTTGTTAAGTGGGGAAACTGGGGTCGTTGAAGTCGCCCGCTACGGCAATGCAGAAACGGTCGTCACCGGAATTGTTGGCTGTGCGGGGTTATTGCCGACCATTGCCGCGATTGAAGCCGGGAAAGATATTGCTTTGGCGAATAAGGAAACTTTGATTGCGGGTGCCCCTGTGGTGCTGCCGCTAGTAGAGAAACACGGCGTGAAGCTGTTGCCAGCGGACTCTGAGCATTCTGCAATTTTTCAGTGTCTCCAAGGCGTCCCCAAAGGCAGCTTGCGACGGATTCTGCTCACGGCTTCTGGTGGTTCTTTCCGCGATTTGCCGGTCGAGAAATTAGCCTCAGTCACGGTTGCAGACGCCCTGAAGCATCCCAATTGGTCGATGGGTCGCAAAATCACCATTGACTCCGCTACGTTGATGAATAAGGGGCTGGAAGTGATTGAGGCGCACTTCCTCTTTGGCATGGATTACGATGGCATCGAGATTGTCATCCATCCCCAAAGCATTATTCACTCCCTGATTGAGTTGCAAGATACGTCAGTCTTAGCTCAGTTGGGTTGGCCTGATATGCGTTTGCCGCTACTCTATGCGTTATCCTGGCCTGAGCGAATTTATACCGACTGGGAACCGCTAGATTTGGTGAAAGCGGGGAATCTTACTTTCAAGGAACCCGACCACGAGAAGTATCCCTGTATGCAATTGGCGTATGCAGCGGGTCGTGCCGGGGGTTCAATGCCTGCGGTCTTGAATGCAGCGAACGAACAGGCAGTGGCGCTATTTTTAGAAGAAAAAATTCAATTTTTAGATATTCCCCGTTGCATCGAATCAGTTTGCGATCGCTTTACTTCCCAAAATCGCTCAACTCCTACTCTCGATGACATCATTGCCGCCGACCAATGGGCAAGACAGGAAGCACTTGAGGTGAGTCAGCAGCTGCACAAAGGTAGTAGTGCCGCCGTCGTGCGTTAGGGAATTTTTTAGTCTTCCTTTAATAACTCAGCAACTCATTTTCTACCCCGAACGAAGAATTTTGTAGTATCTTCCCAGACTCCTCGCTCGTTTGTTAGTTTATCAATTTCTGCTCTGTACTCAACTTGGAACTGCTCTAATTGTTCCGGTGATAGTTTTGCCAGCAGCGGACTGCCTTTCAAAGTTAAATTCATTCCCTTCCAGGATAATTCCTCATCTCTTAGATGGCGATACCGTCCAGAAGGCTCAATTTTGATTTGGATATCTCTAAAACCTGCCTGTTGTAGCAAATTCCGACACTTTTCTGGAGTACCGAGTGTTTCGAGGATGTGTGGCAGCGATATGCCCAACACTCTAGTGCAGATAGTCCTGTAAACATCTCCCAGATAAGCTGTTTCAGGAGGACACGTAAATGCTACAAATCCTCCTGTTTTCAGGAAACGATACCACTTTTGCAAAATAGCAGGAATATCAGTAAAAAGTACAATTGCCTCACAGCAAAAGATAGCATCAAAGCAACCATCATTAAAAGTGATGGATTCTGCATCTGCCTCAGTTAACTCGATGTTTTCTAAGGAAGCTGCTTCAACTTTAAGTCTGGCTTGATGGAGCATTCCCGGAGACATATCTATGCCAATGACATAGCCTTCCGAACCCACTTTCTGAGCGGCAGGAATCGCTACTAAACCCGTTCCAGTAGCAACATCAAGGATTTTATCCCCCATCTGAATGGGAACAGATTCAAGTAGGAGCTTAGCTTCAAGTGGATGGCGTGTCCCTTGCTCGAAATCGTAGGCAGTTCTACTATTGTAAAATTCAATTACCTGTTGCTTGTAAGTATTCATAATTAAATGAGTTGGTAATTTATGCGAGTATATGCATTCTTATTTAATTTGTGATTTTTTTTTAGGAACCGCGTTAGCCTTCGTCCTTACAGCCAAAAAAGACTGCTATATGATAACAAGACTAAGCAAGATTTGTTAGCACAAATGTTAACTTAGAGGATACCAGCTCTGTAATAATTGAATCATGGGAAAAGCCGGTCAAGCACTGAGACAGGTATTAGAGTTCTTACGACATCAGCCAAAGCTTACTGGCTAATGCATTGGGTGTTGAATATCCGATTGTCTTCAATTGGTTTCACGAACACACAGATCCTACTGCCCAGACGGTTACTGAGATTGTCCAAGCCTTACATCAAATCAATCCGTCTGCTGCAACAGACTTTGTGCAAAACTATCTAGGCAATTTGACACAAACTTTTCACAGAACCTCAACTCATGAGTTGCCGCAATCAGATCGGGTCAATGTTTCTGCCTTATCTCAAATTCTTAAAGAAACCACTAACTCATATAAATACCTGTTTTTTCTGTCTCTACTAGACATTATTGAAAGGAGCAAACTTAATGTTTTATCGCCGGTCAGCTTTCGAGAAATAATTATAGAAATGCTGGCTAATGCTTGGTATCCACACAATTACTTTAAACTTTCTTTTGGAAGTCAAGATCAGATTCCTAATAAATTAGATTCTCTTAACCTATTAATCGCTGAACCCACTATAAAGGATACTAAAAATAAGTATAAAGGTAAGCTTAAAGATAACTTAATAAAGTCTCTTAAAGCTGAAAATCTTGATGACATTATTGGTTCTATAAGCAGATATGCCCCATTCCGTCTTCTCCGCCCTTTTTTTGATCAAGAGACTAACGGTTTACTCGATGCCAAAATTAATCAAAAGGTATTTGACCTTGCTAATCATAAATTTAAATTAGTAAAACCTATTTATCGGTTTAATTCAGAACAACTCAATAAGTGTGCATCTATCATCTTACATCAAGATTGGGTAGCATATATTGCTGAAAATTATTCAATCGTTAGAGGTTGGGCGTCTTGGGAATGGCTGGAATATATGCAAAAAAGAAATCCTAATGTTCCTAGTATTGTTAACAAGATTTTTATGCCCAATGAAAGAGGCAGCTTAAAAAATCAAAAGGAATATTGGGGGAAAGTATTAGGCTTGAATTCTGTTAATTGTATTTATTCAGGACTACCTTTAAGTATAGGTAATTTTGACCTTGATCATTATTTGCCCTGGTCATTTGTAACTCACGATCAACTTTGGAATCTAATTCCCGTTATTCCAGAAGCTAATTTAGCAAAATCGAATAATTTACCAGATCAGCAGTATTTTAATGATTTTGTTGCTATTCAATATCTGGGATTAGATACTTTTGATAAAAACTTTAGTAAAAAAGATAAAAAAAGTTTAGTAAAATTGTAGAATCATTCATTAGCGACTTAAAAGTTTATCCAGAAGATTCGTTAAGCATAGAAAAACTAAAAAATGCTTATCAGGCAACAGTTCAGCCATTAATAAGTTTAGGTACAAAACAAGGATTTTCTCCAAATTGGATTTATAAACAAAGAGGGTAGAATTTTAATTAAAATCCAATATTTCAGGAAAGCACTCAGGGTCGGATCGGAAATATTCGTATTCTGAAGTGTATAATAACAAAAAAGCCGTATGACTTTTTGATTTGTTATACGACTTTTTTATTGTTGTACAAAAGAATGTAAAAGGAGAATAGTTAGCTGAACTGATAAGGCTTGAACACCTTGATTTTGTGTGCTAGTTCAGCGGAAGCTCAAAAATAGTTAATTAAACTGAGGATCTTTCCTTGATTAAATCGTGTTCAGACCGAGAGAATAAAAACCTGAACTGGTAAATCTCTCATCAGACGGCTAGTTTGGGACACAAGCCAAGGATTCACACCTCCTACAGAATACTAAGAAAGTACGATCGCCCAAAAAGTCAAAGTCAGCCTGAGCCTAAAAGTAGTCAGCAACTTTCCTCCAATCTGGACGCACCCATTCAACAATACGCATCACCTCCTTGAATGCGGATAGTGATAGTCCTGGTCCAAGCTGCTCAAAGGTAGGTGAACAGCTAGCCAAGATATGTACAAATTCGTCCAGATTTTGTGAACGTATTTCCAGAGCTTCTCCCCGTTCGGTTCTGGAATAGGGTGAAGTGGGTTGTGAGTAATGGGTGCGATCATAAGCACTGGTTAGCTGAGAAGGGGATAATCTCGCTTCTAAACAAAACAGCGATAGGTTACGATCCATGACCTGCATTTGCAGCGTCATTGGAGGAGAGGGACGCCCTCCGCCTCTAGATTGAGTAGACCTTCAGGCGTCTTCGGCAATTGGGACATTGATGATAAGGTAGCTCTTACCCAGCATTTCCCCATTAGAATTGCTCTAGTATTTTCTACTCGTTGGTTACAATATCGTCGCAAAGATGTCTGTCTTGTTCCCTAATAGTAGGGTTATTTTTTAAGTAATCATGCAGCCAGTTGCAACCTCGCGCCAGTAGTTGATATAAATCTAAATTTTCGACAGGGAGCAACCGGATAGTACCATCTTGCCCAAGTATAAAGAGCTTCTGACTATCTGAACTAAAACTCATAGTGATAGCCTGATACCCTCTAAATTCGGAAAGTTGCTGCCCTGAAAGGCTCCATAATCGTACAGTGCCATCTTTGTCAACTGTACCGATTTGCTTACCATCAGGACTGAAATTTATACGATCTACACTACCCTGATGTCCCCTATATTCTACAAGCTGCTCTCCCGCGAAGCTCCATAACTGAGCGGTTCCATCCCCTCCAGCTGTAGCGATTTGTCTGCCATCGGGACTAACACTCACATCCCAGACAACACCCTTATGTCCTCTAAATTCTGCAAGCTGCTCTCCTGAGAGTTTCCATAACCGGACAGTACCATCTCTTCCGGCCGTAACGATTTGCCTGCCATTGGGACTAAATCGCACGCTCCAAACGGTACCCTTATGTCCTCTAAATTCCGTAAGCTGCTCTCCTGCAAGGTTCCATAATCGAGCAGTGCCATCCCCTGATGCTGTAGCAATTCGCTGCACATCTGGGCTGAAACTCACCCTAAAAACTATTGCCTGATGTCCTCTGAATTCGGCAAGCTGCTTACCTGAGAGATTCCACAATCGGGCAGTATAGTCTTCTGAAGTTGTAGCTACTAACTTGCCGTCAGAGCTAAAGCTCACGTCTCTCACTGGGTTCTGATGCCCTCTAAATTCGACAAGTTGCTGTCCTGACAAGCTCCAAAGTTGGGCAATTGTATCCTCACTGCTCGCTGTGGCGATTTGCTTACCATCAGGACTGAGGCTCACGCACAAAGCGTTATCTTGATATACTTTGAATTCTGTAAGCTGCTGCCCTGTCACGTTCCACAATCGGACAGTCCCCTCCCCGCTAGCTGTGGCAACTTGTCTACCATCGGGACTGAAAGCCACGCCAAACACTCGACCTTGATGCCCTTTAAACTCAGCCAGCTGCCGTCCGCTCAGATTCCACAATCGGGCAGTCCCATCTTTTGAAGCCGTTAAAATCTGCTTGCCATTGGGGCTAAAACTTACATCAAACACGCTTCCTAGATGCGCTTTGAATTCAGTATTGTGTTCTCCGCTCAAGTGCCACAGCCGGACAACACCATCATTTCCAACAATTGCAATTTGCTTGCTATCTGGACTGAAATCTATCTGTTCAACGATCACAGCGAATCGAGTTCTGAATTTTGCTTGTGCAAGTAGGAGCGTAAAATTACTCCTACCTTGACGGGCAATCTGTATGGCAACGCTGGTATCTGCCTTACCCTTCAGCAACTCTCTCGCCTCTCCTGCCTCTCTTGGTGTCATATCCTTAGTTAAGTGACCATCAATGGCCAGAATGCGATCACCTGCCTCTATACCTGCTTCCTGAGCCGGTGAATTTTCCAATGTTGTTACTACTATCAAAGCTTTAGTCTCTCTGTCCCAATTCGTGCAGACACCAATGCCAGAATATTCCTCGTAAGTTGACGTTGTTGCCCAGAATTGCTCTAGTTCCTCTCCAGAAAGTTTCCACAAGCGAACAGTGCTGTTTCTTTCAGCGGTGGCAACTTTACTACCATCGGGACTAAAAATCACACTCCAAACAACACCCTGATGTCCTCTAAATTCTGCAAGCTGCTGTCCTGAGAGATCCCATAACCGGGCAGTACTGTCTGCTCCAGCGGTAGCAATTTGCTGACCATCCGGACTGAAACAGACATCGCAAATCGGAGTTTGATGCGCCCTAAACTCTCCAAGCTGCTGTCCTGAAAGGTTCCAAAGCCAAACTTTACCATCTCTACCAGCTGTTGCAACTTGTTGACCGTTAGGGCTAAAGCTCACACGAAAAAACTCTTCCTGAGGTGAGGAAAACTCAGCAAGCTTCTGTCCTGAAAGATCCCATAACCGAGCAATGCCATCTACTCCAATCGTGACAATCTTTCGACCATCTGGACTGAAACTAACTCTCCAAACAACCTCGTGCTCTACTTTGATCTGGTTCCGTTCTCGAATATTGTCGAGAATAGTACGCAAAGCAGCTAAAGGACTGATAGTCGGATATTTTTCTAGCGGACGTCCATCCTTCACCAAAACTTGCAAATCCTTCCCACTGCGGACGGCTGACAGTAATGCGTCTAACTGAGAATACTCAAACTGCTGCAAAGCATGTGTCCCTTCCGTCTCTAATCTGGAGGCTTCCTTGGCTTCTTCAAGCATTTGTTCAGCTTTCTTTTTCGCCTCTGCTAAAATCTGCTGAGCCTGCTCAACCAGTTTTAGAGCCTCCTCCGTTTGCTTGCGCTGAGCCTCCGCTTGCTGGCGTTGCTTTCTCTCTTTTTGCAGTTCAGCAATTAACTCTTTTAATCTCGGTTCCTGCTGCTGGCGGATAAACGCTGCTAAATAGTCATGCACCAGTTGATAGCGATCGGCTGGCAGTTCCGGCAATAGCAACACCAAGCCAGAATCCACAAAAATTTTTAACACTAAATCCAATCTGCTAGCTTCTAATCTGCTAGCTTCTGCCATAAAATCTGCTGTTAATGTTTGCAATTCCCGTTCTAATTCAGCAGATGTCTTCAGGGGACGAGTCCCTTTTTCATCCGTGAGCAAATACAGCACCAACTCAGCAGCTTCTTCGTTCTCATCCCCGCAGTCTTTCACCACTTCTGCCAGATAGCGCTTGACCAGTTCTTCCTTTCGACCGCACACCTGATACTCGGCTAGCTTGGTGATGTTCTCTGCCTGCAACTGTGCCCCCACGATTTGCAACTCAATCGGGCGCACTTCCCCCTCATTACTTGCTAAATCCCGCACCAGTTGCTCGATCAACGCAGGTTCTAAGTGAAAATGAAAATAAGTTCGCTCGGTTAAACGCTCGACGATTGCTTTCGCATCCTCAACTGAAAAGTTGCCCAACCCATAGCGGACATTCCGTGTCAAAATATCATTACCAATCATCTTCATGCTGTCCAGGCGCTCGCACTCCAGCAAATAGTGCAAGTAATCCTCCCGCAACGATAGGATTACCTTCACTGGCAAAATGTTGAGGCACTCTCCCAGAAATTCAAAAAATCGCCGCCTTTCGCCAGTAGTGGGATAGACAAAGAAGAATTCTTCAAATTGGTCAAAAATCAGTACCGTCCGCAGATGGCGCGATTCACCTTGTTGTAGCTGTTCCAAGATAGCTGCTTCCGAATCGAGGGGAGTGGGTAAATCGATTCCCTTCTCTAAGAGAGCCTCTGCCAATAATTTCCCTAATTCCCCAACCCAGCTCGTGTAAACTCGCATCGGTACAGGTAAAACATCAGACGTGCCGATCGCTTTCTGTTTCAAAGCTGGCACTAGCCCCCCATTCACGAGGGAACTTTTACCCACCCCAGACTGCCCGTGAATGACGATTAGCTTATAGCTAGGCTCGCCTATCCGCCGAACTAAACGCTCCACATCCAACTGCCGACCGGAAGCAGTAATCTCTGGGGCAATATTTTCCTGACTTGCCAGCTGCGTCAGTGCAGATTTTGCCTGTCTTTGCGGCTGTATGCGCCCTGCACCAACAAACGCCCGAAACCCATACTGCTGCTCAATCGATTGCCGCTCTAGCTTGAGATCAAAGGCTTTGAGATATTCCTTTTGCTCAAAATAGAGTTTCTGCAAATGGAACAGGATATCAAGATATAGCTGGGTATCATGTTCAGGACTACCGACTCTTTTCGCTGCTTCTAAATTACGGATAGCCTCTTGAGGTTGGTCTAGATGTTGCTGAGCTTGCCCCAGAATAAACCGATATCGACTTAGGTCGGAGGAGATCACAGATTTATCGGGTAGCTTATAGACAGCGCCTGAACGATTCGCTGATTGAAGGCTAGGAACAGCCGATAAAACGTCTAATGCCTTCTGAGCAAACTCTTTTGCCTCAGTCCAACGTTTTTTCGCTAGAGCTACTTCAGCTAAAAAGCCATAATCCTGAGCCAGTTCAATTGGTCTGTTTTCAGTTTGATGCAGTTGCAAAGCTTTCTGAGCAAGAGTCTGCAACTGCTCCCAGTCTTGTAACCGTCGCAGAACTTTACCAAAGCTCAGAATCGAATTAGCAACTAAATCTGGACGTTGAGCTTGTTCAAAAACTTCAAGAGATTGCCGAAGATAATGCCGAGTTGCTTGCCAATCCGGGTGATTTATTTCTCGATGCCGAAATGCTTTCAGGTAATAGCAGAAGGCTATATCACCTAGGAGTTGCCCCTGTCGCTGTAAATTGTTACCCTGCTGCCAAAGTTCTAACCCTTGTTGATAATGCTCTAGAGCGATATCTAAATTTCCATTGGCATAGACATAATCCACAAATTCAGTAAGCCCTAGTAAGGACTCTATATTTGCTCTGAGTTCTAGGTCTAATCCCTGCTTACGGCTTTGTAAATCCTGACAAGCTAGTTTGATCTCCCGATAAGCTGATAAAGTAGCGGTTAAATTTCCCTCAAAGAATCGCTCGGCTGTTTCCTTTAGAAAGTCTACTAATTCATGAGTGGTGAGCGTAAAGTCCGTCGTTGTTGCCCAACTCTCGAAATCAGGAGCTAGCTGAAGTAGT
>NZ_JAMPKA010000044.1:0-37942 GCF_039961855.1 Trichocoleus sp. Lan
TGGGGTAAACGGACTGTCTGATGTGTTAAAGGTGAAAGTTTTAGCTTGTACTGTACCTCCAAGACTCAGAACTAGCAAAGCTGCACCAGATGTAGCGATCGATAGCTTTTTCAAGATGTTTAAAATTGCCATGTAATGCATAACTCCACAATTACAAAGGTTAGAAAAAACAAGAGGGAATTAACGTGATTCGTTGAACTATACATCCTGTCGCTGCTTGCGCTTCGCAACTAAACTCATACCAAAAGCACCCAATGCGACTAGACCAATTTATTTCGTCTTGCTTTCAAGTATTCCAGTGAGGCTTGTCTGTATATATCTACGCTTCCCATCCGGAATTTTTCGTAGTTTAACAGGAACTTTATTTTCCTATAAATTATTTTTAGCAGCTTATTATTACTTCAATTGCTTGATTTACGGCTATTGGAATCAATTAGAGCTTTTAAAAAAATATAAAGTTTGTATAAAGCTGTGATCTCAATACTTTCGCTGAGATTGGCGGACATGCTATTACGACCTAAACTTCAAATATTTTACGGATTAGATAAGGTGATTTATGAATTTTCGTAATTGCACATCCCCCGACTAGATGAATTACTCAGTTAAACGACTGAAATCTTTTCACAATCGGCTTTTTTAAGAGGCTTCTACAAGTTCAAAGTTGGGTTGCTAGAACTGATCCGACAATATCTAATTTTTATAGAAATATTTCATAACTCATCTATTCAGTGGTTTACGAGACACAGATAAAAAGATGGGTTATGAGCCACGGCAATACTAGGTTTGAGGCGCGTTGTATCAACCTCAGAAATTTGTCTCATAAACGGTCGATAGTGATTTGCATGGTTTTGAGTCTGCTTAGTTCAATGATGGTTATTTCACATCTTCGCTAGCACCTTCTAGAAAGGCGATCGCACCTTTTGCCCAGACATTGTTTTCGGCAAAGTGTTCGCCAACTTTGATGCCTGCTTTCTTACTGCCGTTCCAAAATCGTTTGAGACTAAGGAAGTTCTGCCACCGTTGTTGATCCTGGGCTTCGAGGAGTTTTGCTTCTACTTCAATAATTTGAGGAACGGTGGTTGCGTCTGCCAAAGTGGGGTATTTCTGCTGAAGTTGCTCAATAAATTGCTTGTAGTCGGTGAGTAAAATCTCAAAGGTTTGCTCAGAGGAACTGGTGTGCTGAGTAAATTCTATTGTGCTGCCTTCAGCCGCATAGTTAACGCCAATGGTTGCGTGCTGTTGGTTGAAGATTGGTGCTTTGTCAGTCATGATAGTTAATCTCTTCAGAGTTGTTATGGTTATAGAGTTTGAATCGCTGTTCTTGCTTTTTGAGCGATCTGCTTTCTCTGCGACTAGATGGGCTTGAAAGATTTCGTAGTTGTAGAACTGGCAGCGGTTTTGGATAGAGGCGATCGTATCAGGAAGGTAAAACTCCGGTTGCTTTCGGTGGAGGTTCCACAGATCAGCTAAAACTTGTGGAGCATCAAGTTTTTCTATTGCCCTTGCTGCACTTGAGCGCACTTCCCATTCACATTCACTATCTTCCAAAGCGCTGAGCAATCCTGGAATAGCCATTTCACTGCCTAGCTTGCCTAAAATATCTGCTGCTGTTTCACGCACCTTCCAGTTCTGATTGTTCAAGGCTTGAAGTAATTCTGGAATGACCGCTTCACTGCATAGTTTTTTTAATGCATCTCCTGCACTGTGACGTACACTCAAGTCTTCATCTTCTAGAGCTTGGATTAATCTTGGAATAGCGACTTCACTGCCTAGATATCCTAAAGCATCTGCTGCCTTCCGACGCACATATTGTTCTTGGTCTTCCAAAGCTTCAAGCAATCCTGAGATGGCAACTTCATTACCTAATTTTCCTAAAGCATCTGCTGCCTTCCCACGCACATATTGTTCTTGGTCTTCCAAAGCTTCAAGCAATCTTGGGATGGCAACTTCATTACCTAATTTTCCTAAAGCATCAACTATGCCACAACGCAAGTACAAATCTGGAAAATTCAGAAATTCGAGCAAAGAAGAGAGAATTATTTGACTACGAAGTTTGCCTAAAGCTATTGCAATATAAATGAGCAAAAATATTTCTTGCTCTATTAATATTTGAAATACTTCCAAGACCTCAGTTTTATCACCGACATCTTCTAATACGTCATCTTCCTTAAAGACTTGACTTGATTCCAAGGATTTTTTATGTTTTTCTAGAGCTATTGCAATACGAATTACAAAAAGGTTCTGATCTTCTAACAATTGCAACAAGGCTGGAACAGCAGATGTATCTCCTATTTCTCCCAATGCTTCTACTGCATTTAACCGTACATACCAGTCTTCATCATCTTTTAGTGTTTGTAGTAATTCTGGCACGGCAACGGCATTACCCAAGTTACCCAGAGCATTTACTGCACTACAACGCACTAATGAGTTTTGATGCTTCAAAGTATGAAGTATTCCTGGTATAGCAGCTTCATGACCTAATTCTCTTATCGCCCCAGTAGCAGCTCTACGCACCTGTGCGTTTTCATCTTCTAAGGCTTTGAGTAATCTTGGTATATCAGCTTCACTACCTAACTTTCCTAAAGTTTCTACTGCACCTATACGCACCTCTACTATTTCATCCTCTAAGGCTTTAAGCAAGACAGGAATAATAACTCCTCTATCTAAGTTCTTCAAGGAATCTAACACCTTGATTCGTATGCCAACTTCTGGATCATTAAGAGCTATTAACAAACCTAGAATTACAACTTCACTGCTATATTTTTCTAATATGTATACCGTATTCATGCGTACATCTGTATCTTCATGTTCTAATGCCTTGATCAATCTTGGGACAGCAACTTCGTTACCTAGTTCTCCCAAGATTCTTGCTACTTCCCGATATGTGTATATCTCTTGAGATTCTAAAGCTTGAAGTAGACAAGGAACAGCAGACTGATCTCCCAATTTTCCTAAGGCTATTGCTGCACTTAATCGCACGTCCGGGTCTTGATCGTTTAATACGTTTAGTAATTCTGAAATCGTAGTTTTATTACCAACTTCCCCTAAGATGTATGCTGCTGTTTCACGTAAAAATGGATTTTGGTGTTTCAAAAGATCGAGTAAAGCAGAAATGGTTATTTCAGCTTCCATTCCTACTAAAGCCTCTACTACAGCGTCTCTTACAGCCGAACTGTCCTCTTCTAGTGCTTTTAATAAGCCTGGGAGACTAGCTTTACTACCTATTTTTCCTAACCCCTGAACTGCTCTCCAACGTATCTCTAAGTCTTGCTCTTCTAGAGCCTGAATCAATACTGGAACTGCATCATTAGACATGGTTTGAGCCAAGCTATCAATTTGCAGTTCAGGTGGAAGAGGTACTCGAAGCAAAAGTTCAATAGTTTTGGTCTGGAAACTAGCTTTCACCTCCCCAGCCAATCTTGCGCCTAACATCAAATCCACCTCATCCATCGCTAGCTTCACTACCCGTAATGCCTGGATTTCCTTGTTTTCCAATGCCAGCATCAAGGCAAGGGGTTCTGTCCACTTCAGGTAGTTGAGGTAATCTCTTTTCAGTTGGTCATCGGTTAGGTTCGGCAATAACTTGAGGAGATATTCTGCCGCGTAATATTCCTGTATTAGTTGGTGGCGAAACTCAATGTGTTCTTCAAGATTGGGTTGAATGACAGGTTGGATCAGGTGGTATTTCAGCAGATCCTGAAGCCATTGTTCGGCACACTCTCTAGGATTTGCCCTGTCCTCTTGCTGCAAATACGCTGTTAAACAATTTTCGGCTTCCTCTCTAGGTATTGATAGCTCAGGGTCGATCAAGGTTTTTCCCTGCATCATGACAAAAGCCAGATGACGCAGCAGCTTATACCACTGATCTCTAGAATCCGCTGGGGCATCTGCCTGGAGTTCTTGGTCATGGAGTTGAGCAAACTCTCGAAATGCGAGTCCTAAATTGTCAGGAACCTTGCCATTATGAGCGAATACCCGACAGAGCATCCACAACAACAGTGGCGTTTCGGCAAACTTGCGTAGTCTGTCACCCTGAAGTTGCTGGAATAGCTGATCGCTCTCCTCTCCCAGATATCCCCGCACAAACTCTCGCATTTGTGGTTCCGTCAGGGGAAGCATTTTGAGCGTTTTCTCAATGCCCAGCGTGCCACCCCCACCCAAGTCCCGTGTCGAGACAATCATGGGTGTGTTGCGGCGATAGCGATCGCGGAAATTAGCCACCTCTGTCTCAAAGGCTTTCGGCAACTCGTTTAAACCATCCAGCAACAACAGGAATTGGCCTTGGCGCAGCAGTTCCTCAATCTGGGCAATCTCCAGTGCGATCTGATGACCCACCAGGAAATCTCGAATCAATGCCTCGATCGTCCCAGTACAGCGGCGTAACTTCACCAACACAGGAATTCGAGCATTGGGATCTTGCAGTGCCTTCTCCGCCTCTTCCCAAAGCAACCGTTCTAACGAGGTTGACTTCCCCGATCCAGGCTTGCCGATCAGCACCACATGATCCGCCGCATAGTTTCGTAGCCCTGCTAACACATCCCATTGCTCAACCCGCTCTGGCGTTTCCTGTGCCCCATCGGGTTGATCGCCCTGCTTCTGCTTGTCGAGCTTCACAGTCTCCGCCCGCAACTTCAACCGTGATGAAACCCGACGTTGGGAAACGATCGCGGTATCCTGCTCTATCATTCGCTGCCGATCTTCCACCGTTGTTGGTGTGTAAACGTCTTGCCACTCGCGATAGGCTTCATCGGTAAAGATGGCTTGTAAATAGGGCTGAAAGTCAATTTCAGTTTGCGTCGTAATCAGGTTTACCCAGCGGCGATCTCGCCCATGAAACCCCCGCTGAAGCTCCTGCAATTCAGGAAACTGCTCCAAAATCACCCCGATGGGAATGGCACCACCCCCTAGATCGGACTTGCGATCGCGGGTAAACTTCACCATCCCACAGACTTTCCCAGTTTGACGATTCAGCAGCGCCGATCCACTCATACCCGGTCGCACCTGAGCCTGCTTAAACTTGATCAGGGGTGACACATCCCCCGTCAAGCCTTCACAACTACCCGTCACCGGACAGCCATGCTCAAAATCCTCATCCGGGTAGCCAAAAAAATAGAGATCCTGACCTGTCTGGAGCGCTTCATCCAAATAAACGCAGGGTAAATCAGCATCCCCTGGCGTGAATTGCAACAGCGCCAAATCCAAGTCAGGAACCCGATGAACTAATTCTGCCTCTGCAAAGTTGACTTGTTGCTGCCATCGCACTCGCACCCGATTCGGAGCAACTAAGGCTTTAACAACATGGGCACAAGTGAGAATCAAACCCGGAGCCACAAAAAAGCCCGTCCCCCAACCCAGTTGACCAGGGATAGATAGTTTCACCGTACACTGCTGTAACAGATCCTCTAATTGCCTCACGGCTCAATCCTTAGGCTAGGCTTCCCATTCCAGGGTAATCTCTAAATTCCCTTTGCCAGAGCCTTTGACAATCACCGCTGTGAGTTGCCCCGACTCGATCGCCAGTTCCATGCCAAACTTCACCGTCGCCTTCTTAGGTTTCACCTTCTGGATCGGAGTAGCAATCATCTGCACTACCCCCTCAATCGCGTCTGCAACAGGCTGAAATTGCTTGACATCAAACCCAACATCCTCTCGCCCCGTACTAGCAACTTCGACTTTAACGACAGCCCCATTCGGAAGCTGAACTGGAACGGTATCACCGCGAGATTCTGTAAAGCTCATTAACAATGTATCTCCTAAATTGAATGGCTATCTCATGCGAGCGCCCACTGAAATTAATCTTAATCCATCGCATCAATTGGCTTCCCAGCACGATACACATCCCCAAAATACTCATTCTCTTCGAGTGTGTCGATTAAGCGGCGATGACGCGCAATGGAATGCCTGCATTGCTCATTTGAGTTAAAGCCGTGCGTCGAAAAGAGTGTGTTGAGGCTCCTTCGATTCCCGCCCACCGACTCGCTTTTCTGAATATCCGGGCGGCGGAGTCGGGGTTGATGTGCCCAACATTGAACCGACCAGGAAATAAATACACATCCCCGGCAACTGGTTGATAGGTTGCGAGGATGGAGCGTAGGTCTTCAATGATCGGGATGGTACGGGTGTCCAATTGCCCTTTTGTGTTGGCTTTTCTAATTAATAGGTAGGGACGCACCTGACGCTGAGTGTCATAAACGTCTTGGGTTAAAAGGGTGCAAGCTTCATTAATTCTGCAAGCACTAAATAGGGCGACGGCAAACAGAGCGCGATCTCGCTCGGTCTGAAGCCCTTTGCCCAATAGCAATTGAATTTCAGTTTGGGAAAGAATCTTGGCTCTCCCGTGTCGGTCTACTTTCAACCTGACTACTCTCGCATCACTGCACCTGATTTAATGGCACCGGGGGGTAGCTTGTCTAGGGCAACTCTGAGGTTCCAATTGGGACTTCAATGCAAAAAATGGAGAGAGCTGTAACGCCAGAAGGTGAGTAAGTAGTAGCGAGTCATTTGCATTCCATAGATTCAGGCGAAATCTCAAAGCTTGATTAAAAGCACACTGAATCAAAACTCAGTAAATGTACCATGTGCGATACAGCGTCTCATCGCTTAGGCTCGATTGGGAAAGCCTTAGGAGGCAGAAAAGATAGTGTCAAAAAGTAAGTCTCAACAACTTATTTTCGGAAAATCTAAGTTAAGCTTTGTAGGATTTTAATATCCAGATATTTTTCGGATAAAATCCAGGGTTGCCCTGGATACTTTTCTCTTTTTATTTCAGCCTAAACCATGAATAATAGCCCCGGTGGTGCATTCAATCAGCAGTCATTTTTGACTACCAAAGTTAAAATATTTTCGCTAATCGTCGCGGTTATTGGCTTATTAATATTACTGCCTGAGTTTTTTCGCTGCCAATGGAGTGAGTTGCTAAGCCATTTGCACCTAACATCTTTGCTGCTTTTAGGAGATTTTCATTTATTTTTTGTTCTCCTTTGCCTATGGCCGGAGTGGTGGTCAATGCATTCAGATAACTATTCATCTCGAAAAATTATTTTAGGCGTATTGTATTCTGTAGCTTGGGCAGCAACTGTATGCATTCTGACCATTTTTTTTTGGGCTTTTTTTAGGGCGCTCCTTCCAAAAACATTTACTTATTTCAAGACGGGAGCTGCGTTAATCGGACTCAATTTCTCTTTTTTGAAGCAAATCAAAGCACGAGAAAGAAAAAAAGCTTTAATTCCGTGGGGGATAAGTTTAGTAATTTGCTCATCTGTTTTTTTTAGCGAAACTCCTTATACTACACCAATTAGCTTTCATTCAAAACTAGCCGATTTTGAAGCGGTAGTAGCTTTAGTAGATTCAGGAAAGCTAACTTCTAACGTTGATCTTCCTTGCCAATATAACTATCTTGCAAATGGGGGTGTCAAATCCAACAGAGGAAGAATAGCAATTACTAAAGAAAAAGAAACAACAATCATTAAATTCTGGCAGCAGGACTATGGGCTTGATAGGAGTGATACCGTTATTTACAGGTCAGACAATAAAGATATTTCTTTCTATACTTCACCATATAGCCAGGAAATTATTAAACTAAAAAACCATTGGTTTTGGGAAATTGAAAGACGTTAAAATTGCTAAATTGATAAAGCATACTTCTTGGAAAGAATTAATAAATACAAGAACTGATACTGAATCACGACCAACTACTGTTGTGGGAAGTTCGGGGGGAGTGTGATTGCTCCGGTCTTCACCAATTGAAGGAAGTGATTGAGCAGGTTAAGTTGCCAAAGTAGATGAGGGAGATTTTGGGATCTTCTGGTAAAGTTAGTGCCCCAATTCTTGACAATCTGTAAACTCAATCTAGTGGCTTTTGATAAAGCGTTAATGTAGCTCTTTCTGTAGCCTTTGTTCGGATTAATAGCTACCCAATGAGTACAGTAGTCTATTGGTTCTAGAGGAATTTTGCGGAAAGCTCCTATCCTCTGCTCAAACTCACTCCGAGAAAGGCTTTCAGTCTCCATTGATTTCCAGCTATAGGGTTGATAAATCTTAGCGAATATTGCTAGGTGGTTGAAGTGATATCGGTTACTGAAATTCTGGTTGTAAATGCATCTGGGCTTGTTTAACTTCTGCAAGCAACCACAAGTTCTCGATTGGATACAAAACCAAGTCCCAATTGGAACTTAATCTTCAATCAGGCGAATCCCACAGCACAGCCCAAACCCGAAACCTAACAGCATTCCTTTGTACAGTTCTTTGGGACAACAGAGTTAAGAAACCGAAACAGCAGGCGATCGCCAAACTGACAATTGAAATATTTTTAATTCTTCTGCGGCTTCTAATTCTCATCGCCTTTCCAACCGCTCAGATTACTAGTCTTCTCTCATTCAACTGTTTCAAGCTGGCGGTATTCATTGTCGCGACCAGAAACTTGGGTTGATCGCATTCAGGACAGTGGTTTAAGAATTTTTATCGATAGCCTCGATTGAAGTTGAGAGAGACTTTCGTTCCAATCCGGGAAAAATCCATTTCCCGGATTCGGACACGGAGAAGAGCATGATAAGGTATTGCAGAACATAAGGCAAGGTTAGTTTATTCACTCCATCTCTATATAATCCGACGTTCTACAGGTTTCTATCTATTGTCATAAAGATGCGATACGAAAAGGATTCAAGATTAATTAGGATATTGGCAAATTCAACATACAGTGAGATACACCCAACTGGCACTAGGGCAGTTTGAAGGTGTTCGGGACTGAGATAAAAGATATCTAACAATTGGTGTGGCATTTAGTATTGATGTTGTAAGATAAGCGCTTGTATTTAATGGTTGTATAATTGAAAATTGGTATGGAGAGAGTTTTATGGAAGAAATAGA
Source organism: Trichocoleus sp. Lan (assembly GCF_039961855.1). Classification (NCBI taxonomy): domain Bacteria; kingdom Bacillati; phylum Cyanobacteriota; class Cyanophyceae; order Leptolyngbyales; family Trichocoleusaceae; genus Trichocoleus; species Trichocoleus sp. Lan. Next base: position 8,866 of record NZ_JAMPKA010000044.1, read on the forward strand.
GTTTTACTACGAGAATCGCAGATATACCTGTAATATTTCGCAAGATAATCCTTTAGGTACGTTACTGATTAAAAATCCAGAAGGTGCTGTACTTGAAATTACGAAAGGGCAACAAACTGGGCAGAAAAAAACAATAACTGGCAGCATTGGACAAGTCGATCTATCTCATCCTTACTTACAAGGTCTAATCTCAGCAGCTCAAAATGCAAAGGAAAAACAAATTGAACGAACTAGAGAAGAGCAAAGACAAGCTGAACAAAAAAAGCAGTTGGAATTTCAACGAAAGAAGCAAGCAGAAGAAATAGCTCAAAAAGAAGAAAACTTTATTCAAGCTGTTGAAATTCAATTTGAAGAAAATATTAAAAGTTTGTCGCAAATGTTGAAGATTGCTTTTCTTGGAAAGGTAAGTTCCGGAAAAAGCTCATTAATAAATGCATATTTAGAGCGAGATCGCTCTGATATGCTTGCAAAAGTTGGGGCAGAAGCAGGTATTACAACTGAACCGTGCGAATTTCAAATAAGTAAAAATGTTATACTTATTGACTTACCTGGACTTGATGATATACGTGCGGAGAACAGCAGACTCACACAGAACTATTTAAGTAGAGTTGATGTAAGCATTCTTGTTGTAACTGGAGCAGCGGATGCTTCTCAAAAGAAGCATTTTAATAACTTAAAAGCGCACTGTAATTCTGTTTTTGTTGTCTTAAATAAAATTGATGAATGGGACAAGTTGAATCCTTCAGCTCTAGAAAAAGTTATTAATCAATGGCAGCAGACTCTTCAGCTTGAAAAAATTTACCCTTGCTGTGCAAATGGTTACGATCCAGAGACTCGTTCTGATATTCAACTAGATATTCGAGGGGTGGACTTGCTTCGGCAGGATATTAACGGTTTTTTAGATACAAAGGGGAAAAAGCTTTTACTCGCCCACCAGATGCCTGATAAACGACCTTATGCAGTAGGAATAATTGCAGGAGCTGTAGCTCTAGTTGCTGGTCAAGCTATTCTTCCGGGTAGAGCAGCTTTTATTACAGCTACACAAGCTGCTGCAATTGCCTCTTTATACTACTTGTACACTGGAGAAATTCTTTCAAAAGGTACAGCTTTTGCAATGTTACCAATATTTGCAGGACAGGCTGTTGCTTCTTCCGTTTTTCTTTTTGTTACGTCTTTTATACCACCAACAGGTGTTATTGAGGTAGCAGCAGCAATTACGGCAGCTTCAATAACTATTGCTATGTTATCCGCAGTTAATTTTGTACTCGAAAGCGGAGCAAATATAGAAGATAAAGAACTTCTTAAATCAAAGTTTCAAAGCTACCAGAAGCAAGCTGAAGCACTATTAAAAGGATTAGCACTAAGCGACGTAAGAAATTTCAATAAAATTAATTTTGATGAGATTGTTAATAAATTCATATAACTTGAAAAGATTATTTTCTCCATTTTGAAATATGACAATGGGCGCTTACGAAAGAACAAAAAGACTAGATTCCGCCGCAGTTGCGGGTGTGGCTTCGCTATCGCAGTGAAAATACTTTGGCGCACACCGAACGCCGCCCAAGTCAAAACGAAAATCGAAATAGTGTTTTCCTTAGGTTGTCGGGAAAGTGCGATCACTCCTTAATTTGTACCAACTGCTTCTGAAATTAAGTTACACCCTTCTTTTCCAGCAAAGATAATAAAATCGGTTGCTTATTAGCTACATAAGTCACTGGCTTCTTTGTTTTTCTAACCTTACCCTCTTTTACAGCTCTATTTAACCAATCCTCTACTTGTCCTTTTCGGACATCCAGAGACTCGGCAAGAGATATCGCATCCTTGGGCTGCTCTAAATGATTGAGGATAAATGGTAAAACTGCTTCGTAGATGTCTTTTGGAGATGGCTGATTAACAGGGAGAAGCATACCTGTGAATGAGTCCGCTACTACTGAGGGTTTATTTGCCACAACATCTGCTACCTCAGAGTCTGTCACTTCCACTTCAGCCGTTGTTGGTTTAACCTCCGAGGTAGCTGACTCATTGACATGAAAAATCACACCTGTAGATGGCTCTACTACTGAGGGTTTATTTGCCACAACATCTGCTACCTCAGAGTCTGTCACTTCCACTTCAGCTGTTGTTGGTTTAACCTCCGAGGTAGCTGCTTCTAACCATGTCCTCAATCGTCCCATCAATGAACTAGCAGGTATTACTGACAAAGGTTTTGCTCCCTTTTTAAGCAGTTGCCGATTACCTTCTGGTACATTTTCCTGCATCCGCACAAAAATTGGGACATCCTTTATCCGTTCCAGCGCCTCAGTAGCACCTGCCCAAGTACCGCCCTTACCAACTGAGGAACTGACTACGAGGGCATAATCAGCTACAGCATAGATATACTTGTTTCGACCCATCGCATTACCAGCATTGAAGCTAGCACCAGGATCGACGGCAGAAACCAGGGCAAGTCTGCCTTCTTTAATGCCAGCACGATACTTGCCAGCAACTGCTGCCTTGCTTAAGCTATCAGCAAGTACACCTACAGCGGTTCCACCTGCTTCTAAAACTGCTAGCATAGCCGCTTGATCTACCCCACGCGCCCCACCGGAAACTACCTGTATTCCTTGTTCAGCACAACTTTGTGCAACCCTCTGGGTATAGCCAAGTCCTTCTTCATCAACATCACGAGAACCGACGACAGCCAATCCTCCTTCAGAGAGCAGTTCTATGTTACCAATGCCATAGAGAATTGCTGGTGCTGAATGTCTCAGTCTCTGCTTAAGACGCTTGGGATAGTGAGAGTCACCTCGTCCCAGTACCCATAGTCCTTGATTCGTCCACTTCTCGACTGCCAAGCCCAGCATAACACCTCGTTCCAGTAAAGCTACCAGCCTGTCAGAGTTGAGCTTGCCAATGCAAATTTTCGATAACCGATTTTTGAAAGTTGGATTGAGTAAATCTCCTGGATTCATCTCATTTTCAAGTAGCCAACTTGCTAAGGAGTTATACTCACCAAGCGTTAAGGGCTGCGGTTCCATTTGCCGATTTTGCCCAAAGCTGGCACACAATAATAAAATTCCTTGGGTATTTGGTGACAGCACATGGTTTAACATAATTTCCTAATCCGCTTGATCTAAAGAAGTAAGTCCCAATGCCAGAGGAAAAACCTGACCATTTCCATCACGACGTAAAAGCGCAGCAATGACAGTAAAAGTCCAACGGGAATCTACCATATCATCAATTAAGAAAACTGAACCTTCCATGCCTTGCCAAGTGTCAACCTCAAATACACCATCTAAATTATGAGCTTGTTGGTAACTATTACTCATCTCTTTTTGTTGTTTATTTGGGCGGGTTTTCCGAACAACTTGCTTAAAGGGTAAATCTAATTTTTCAGCCAGCCGTTGAGCAAAATTTGGTACAAGTTCTAGACGATTCAATGAGGGAACGCAAGTGACCCAAGTTGGAAAAGGCTGAGGTTGCCAACGTTGAATCATCTCAAAAGCACCCTGGACCAGCGCATCATCAAAATGATTATCCCGATATTTACCTTGCTTAACTAATTCTCCCCAACCAGCATCACCCCAAAGAGATAACGCCCTTCCCTCCTCTGTTCGTAAATTGTCTCTAATATTCCCTGAAAAGCCATAAATTGGTAGTGCTTGTGAAGGCCATTTTTTACGGGGTTCAATGATTTGGTCACTGCGACGTAGATACTGGATTGCTTGATTGACCCGTTGCAGGGAGTAGGTTTCTGGCAATAAAGGTCTACTCAAGCACACAGTACATTTGCCACAAACAGTTGGGTTGGGATCATCTAATTCTATTGCTAGAAAAGTCATCAAGCATTGTTTGCTTTCCGTATATTCCAGCATCCGAGTTTGTTCAGAGCTGCGGATTTGCGTCAACTGTTCTATTTTTTCAGTATTAGGCTGATAAGACACTGCGGTAGCATACCACTTGGAGCTTTGCTTAGTTACAGGTGCGGGGGATTCCAGCGATAGGAGTTTCAAAACCTTTTCAATTTGTCCTCTAGAAAGATTGAGTTGCTGCTCTAGTTGGGGAACCGAAAAGCCGTCATCTGCCTGTTCTAAAGCTCTTAAAACCTCCTGAATATGAGCTTCTGGAGGAAAGGCAGTTCTAATGAAATAATTAGTAATTTCGTCGTCTTCATCACCGCTGAGAAGAATTCCATAAGCTTGCTCTACCGCTCTACCCGCTCGTCCCACTTGTTGATAATAATGAACAACAGAACCTGGACGTTGGTAATGAATGACAAATCCCAAATCGGGCTTATCAAAGCCCATTCCTAAAGCAGTGGTTGATACCAATGCTTTGATTTCATTGTTGAGGAGTTGGTCTTCTAATGCTAAACGTTGTTCATTAGTTAGGTCACTATGATAAGCTTTAGCGTCAATTCCTTGTATCTTTAACCAATCGGCAACTCGTTCGGCATCTCTGACAGTGAGCGTGTAAATAATGCCGCTACCAGGTAAGCTTGGAAGGTATTCGGCTAACCAAGCCATTCGTGCTGCTGGACTGGGAAGCTTGATATTTTGCAATTGCAAGCTTTTTCGAGTCAGCGAGCCTCTTGATACGCGCAGATTGGCTCCCAATTGAGCAATGATATCGTTAACCACTCTGTTGTTAGCTGTGGCGGTTGTGGCAAGCACTGGAATGTTCTGAGGAAGTGCTTGCAAAACCCGAACAATGCGCCGATAGTCGGGACGAAAATCGTGTCCCCAGTCAGAGATACAATGGGCTTCATCAACGACAAATAATCCAATACGTTGAGATATTGGTAACAGAACAGTTTCTCGAAATTTCTCATTTGCCAGTCGTTCAGGGGAAATCAGTAGGATATCGACTCTTCCTGCTAGCAACCGAGCTTTTATTGGTTCCCATTCTTCTGTATTACTAGAGTTAATCGTCGCAGCTTTAACGCCAATGCGTTCGGCTGCGGCAATTTGGTTTCGCATGAGAGCCAGTAGTGGTGAAATGAGGAGTGTTGGACCAGCACCAGCATCTCGTAGCAATCGAGTCGCCAGAAAATAAACTAAACTTTTGCCCCAGCCAGTACGTTGAACAACCAACAACCGCGCTCGCTTCCCAATTAAGGCAGATATCGCGTCCCATTGTCCATCCCGAAAGTCAGCTGTTGGGTCATTCAGGGCTTGACGGAGAAGTAATAACGCCTGATTTCTGAGTTCTGTTGTCATATCCATACCCAGTTTGGGAAAGCCACCTGTTTCTTCTATCAAAGCTGATAGATGCTGAGAATGTGTATCTCCGACAGTCTTAATTATCCAAAGCGATCGCGCACTGAGGTTGAACTCGATTGAGCCAATAGCTTAAACTCTAAGAGAAGCTCTCAACCCGCATAGAATAGGGAATAGTGTAGTTATTGCGTGGCTCTCGCTGTGGTAACTATCACGATTGAAATTCCAGATGACCTTCCAGAACAACTGGCTCAGTTAGGTAATAGCTTGCCAGAACTATTGCAGCAGTGCGTTCAGCAGGCAATCTTCTCTTCTATGTTTACCCTTGGCGGCGATCGCATTCAGGGCAGGGATTCAGGAATCCTTTTCAATAAAACTAGAAACCTCTATTGGAGTTGAGAAAGGATTTTCTTCCAAGTCGTCATACCTACATTTCTCAACTGGCGATCGCGCTGCTGTCCGCTCCGGCTCTACATCGTCATACATGGTTTTCCCGACCCTAACCTACTTTTGCCATCCCACCTGCGGCTTTTCCATGAGGTTTATTGTTTCAAAGGCATAAGTCACCCCGCAGATCGCCCAGATCGCACCCTTCATTCTGCAAGGCTTAGTCTTAACAATGGAAAAATTTTGGTCGTTAGTGAGGAGTCAGAAGGAACTGTCCCATTTTTGATGTCTGACCGTTCGCTGCCTGGAGGTCTGTAATGGCGAAAAATCGTTGTTCGGGATGGCGAGTGTCCCATTTATGGTTCAAATTGGGACAGTTGAACAGGTACTAGCGATCGTAGACTTGTCAATCAGGACAGCCAAAAAAGCCTTAATTTATAGGCTTTTGAGCCTTACCGACCAAAATTTTTCCGTTGCTATAACTAAGCCTACTTCTCCATCATTACATTTTTGGCAGTACCCCTTTTCTCTATCTTTTTGGAATACACCAAATCCAATTTTACAATCATCTGACTTTCTCCCTAACTTTTCCTTGCTTACAAAGAGTGCTTCAAGCTATTAAAGAACAGTTTAGGTTTAACCAAATCTAATTTGTAGGGAACGATGATAGCGCTTTTAATCTGACAACAATCCTTTTTTTGCAAACCGCTGAGGGCACAGAAGACCCAGAGGGAGAAAAAGCGATCGCTTAACCTACCATCTTGATTCATGGTGATTGCACTAGAGACTAGCCTTCCTCAACTCTCCATCAATTTGGCTTGCGATCAATTTTTCTCAATAACAGACTTTACTATTGCGAAAATACGAATTTAACTGTATTGACTTTTCAAATATTTTGTGGATTGTTACTATTTTATATACGAAGTTATATATATTGACCTATCGAATATTTTGTGGAATTTAGGTTGCATACATAAAAGGGAGTATTTATCAATCTATCTAGTTAAAGATTGAGCAAAGTCATTGCTTATTCTTTTAAAGATTAATTTTTGAACACATTTACAAACATACGAACTTTTATATATCGACACTATTGAGCCAATTAAGCATACTGAATAGCGAGTAATGAATTGAAGCTTAAATAATTAATTATTTGACAATATTTACTATTCAAATCATCTTTATTCACAAACTTAACCTCGCCTTTTGAAGGATTAGATTTTATGGATTCCCAAAGTTTTTCATTTAAAGCAAAAAACTTTGGGGAGAGGTGTTGTTACTGTTTTTTTAACATCCCTCAAAATCAGACTATCTTGTAAATTTCTATTGAGAAAACAAGAATAAATCAAAAGCTAGAAAGCAGAAGGACAGTCTTAAAAGTGAATCGCCATGAGATTAATTTTTTCATAAAACACTGGGAGAATTATTTCCATATGTACTCTTTTAATGTAATTGAAACCGATAAATTTTTAGAAATTGCAAGAAACCTAGGCATGACACTTAGAAGAGAAATTAACCATCATCAAAACCTTGATGAAGTTGGGCAAGTCCTGGATGGAATTGCCTTTATTGATTCCAGGCTAGAAGATTACCAAAGTTTAGTTGCTGGAGTTGCGCCAGGAATTGAGGTGGTTGTCCTCGACTCTAGACAGGATGGTGTGGAGCAGATTAGTCGGGCACTGGCGGAACGGCAGAGAGTTAGCAGCGTCCACATTGTCTCTCATGGTGCTTCTGGTGCAATTTATATTGGCGATCGCGAACTCAGTCTAGAAACCCTAAATCACTATGGAAACGAACTTTTAAGCTGGGCAGATTGGCTAGCTCCCAATGCTGAACTGTTAATTTACGGTTGTGAAGTTGCAAAAGGCGATCGCGGACAAGCCTTTATCCACCGCTTGAGTGAGTTAACCGGAGCCTCTGTCCACGCTTCAACGACGAGGGTTGGTAACGCAGATTTAGAGACGAATTGGAGGCTTGATAGAACGATACCTGTTGCTAATCGACAGAGTCGCTCACAGGTAGAACCACAGCTTGCTTTTTGTAAAGAAGTTATTGAAACATATTCAGGAATTTTTATGGCAACTTTTAAATGGAGTGGTGGCGGTACAACTAATAACTGGACTGAGGCAGCAAACTGGAGCCTCGTTAGTGGCACAGGATCAGATGCAGACGGTATTCCTGATGCAGATGATGTGGCGTCTTTTGATGGGACATCGACCAAAAATGCCACTATTAATGGCAATGTCAGTATTCAAAATCTTCAGGTGGCGGCTGCTTATACAGGAAGCATTAGCCTGGGTTCAAATATATTGGCGGTTTCAGGAGGATTTGCGATCGCAAATGCCAGTAGTTTTGACTCAGGGACAGGAACAGTACGCTTCACGGGAAATCAGACTGTAGACAGCACAGCAGCACTGTACAACCTGGAAATTGCAACCGCTACTGGTAGTCTAACTCTAGTGAAAGATTTGGTGGTCAGCAACGACCTCACCATCACCGATGTCAATCAAATTGCCGGCAGTGGTGGCACCTTCAACATCCAGGTGAGTGGAGATGTCATCACCAACGATGCCAACTTTAACAACAGCAACTCTGCCATTCAACTGGTAGGCAGCACCGACCAGAGTATCAGTGGTACTGGGGTGCTGTGGAACCTTGACATTGCCAAAACGGGTGGTAATGTCTTGCTCACCGATGACCTGCGGTTGCGCGGTGGCACTCTCTCTGGTTCGGGTCTGCTCAAAAATGCTGGCGGTAAGGTTGTCTTTGGAGAGCCGAACTCTTTTGCAGAGGGCTATATCAATAACTTCAGCGGTTCTATTGATGATGTTGAGCTGAAGTTTCACTCTCAAGCCAACTTTTCGCTCAGCAAAGACTTGGTCGTGAACAATGACCTGATCATCACTGAAGTGCAGACGATTGCAGGCAATGCTGGCACATTCAATATCAAGGTGAGTGGAGATGTCATCACCAACGATGCCAACTTTAACAACAGCAACTCTGCCATTCAACTGGTAGGCAGCACCGACCAGAGTATCAGTGGTACTGGGGTGCTGTGGAACCTGAACATTGCCAAAACGGGTGGCGATGTCCTGCTCACCGATGACCTGCGGTTGCGCGGTGGCACTCTCTCTGGTTCGGGTCTGCTCAAAAATGCTGGCGGTAAGGTTGTCTTTGGAGAGCCGAACTCTTTTGCAGAGGGCTATATCAATAACTTCAGCGGTTCTATTGATGATGTTGAGCTGAAGTTTCACTCTCAGGCAAACTTTTCGCTCAGCAAAGACTTGGTCGTGAACAATGACTTGATCATCACTGAGGTGCAGACGATTGTAGGCAGTGGCTTCAGTATTAAAGTTGCTGGAGATGTCATTTCTGCCGATACGAATGGAATCACAGGAACGGGTGCCATTGCTTTAGTAGGCAGTGCGACAAACACTTATACCGGCTTAGGCACTGGGACGCAGGGCAACCTGGTAATCGACAAGACAACTTCTACTGATAAAGCATTACTGGGTTCCAGCGAAACTTTCTCGTCGGTTGTTATTAACGAAGGGATTTTCGATGTCAATGGTAAAACTGCGACTGCTGGCACTACTATCAACAGCGGTGGAACCCTCGGTGGATCGGGCACAGTAATTGGCAATGTCACGGTTAACAGTGATGGAGCGCTGGCTCCTGGTAGTGGCATTGGTATTCTCAACACAGGCTCCGTTAACTTTACCAATGGCTCACGGTTCAACGTTGAGTTAGGCGGCACATCGGCAGGCAATGGAATTGGATTCTACGACCAGCTAAATGTAACGGGTACAGTGACGATTGGCACTAGTGCTGTGCTAAATACATCACTGTTTAGTGGATTTACGCCAGGTGGTGGCAACACATTTATCATTGTCAACAATGATGGTGTTGATGCTATCAATGGAAAATTTAATGGCTTAGCTCAAGGAACCACAGTTAATCTGGGTTCTGGAATAAATGCCACCATCTCTTATGCGGCAGGGGATGGTAATGATATTGCCCTATCCCTCCTCAATCAGGCACCTAACTTTACAGGTAATGCAACACTAGCTGCTGTTGCCGAAGACACGACCAACCCTAGTGGTCAAACGATTTCCACTGTCTTCAATGGACTGTTTAGTGACCCGGATGCAGGCGCAAGTCTTGGCGGTGTTGCGGTGGTTGGGAATACTGCAAATGCAACTACACAAGGGACGTGGCAATACTCTACAGATGGTACGACCTGGTTTGCTGTAGGCACGGTTGCGGATAGTGCAACAGCTCTGGCACTCTCTGCCAGCACAGTAGTCCGGTTTGTTCCCGTTGCCAATTACAACGGCGCTCCCCCGGCTTTAACTGTTCGAGCGATCGATAACACCTACACGAGTGGGTTTACCAGTGGGGGTACTCGCGTCAATCTGAATACTGGTACAAATGGGGGAGGCTCGGCGATTTCTGGTACCACCAACACCATCAACACCAGCATCACGGCGGTTAACGATGCTCCTACTGGCTCTGCCACCGCATCTCTAGTTGCTGGAACGGAAGACACCGCTTACACCATCAGCAAAGCCGACTTGCTAGCAGGCTTTAGTGATGTTGATGGCGATTCCTTGTCAGTCAGCAATATCACAGCCAATGGCACGGTTCTGACGGCAGATAGCAGTGGGAACTACGTCTTCACACCTGCTGCCAACTTCAACGGCACCGTTACACTGAACTACGATATTGTAGATGGCAATGGTGGTTCAGTCGCAGCCACTCAGTCATTTGCGATCGCTCCTGTCAACGATGCTCCAACTCTAACGGGCACTACCGCAACGTTGGCAGCAGGAACCGAAGATACCGCTTACACCATCACCGCCGCTAGCTTGTTGCAAGGCTTTACTGATGTCGAGAGCAATATCCTCTCAGTGTACAACCTGACCGCTACCAACGGTTCTATCATCAGCAATGGCAATGGCACCTACATCTTTAAACCTACTGCCAACTACAACGGTACGGTTACGCTGAACTATGACGTGGTAGATGGTGATGGCGGGGTTACTCCAGCGACCCAATCCTTTAGCCTTGCGGCTGTCGCTGATGTCTCCCTCGCAACAGGCACTCCCCCTACAGAAGCTGGAACTCCTGGCACTTTCGTTATTACCCTCGATGCCCCAGCACCCGCAGGTGGCTTGACGATCAACTACAACCTCTCCGGCAGCACCGCGACGACTCCTGCCGACTTTAGCCTAACCGCAGGCAACAATATCACAGGAGTGACTAGCGGCAGCTTTACTGTTGCTGCGGGAGCTACCACCGCTACCCTTCAGGTGGCTGCCGTTAATGATGGGATTGTTGACCCGAACGAAACCGTGCGACTCAACTTGACTTCGGGTAGTGGCTACACCCTAGCCTACAATTCCACCACCCCCTTCCGGGCTGCTCCGTTGGTGTCAGTCGGGCCGTTTCCCGCAGGATTTACTCTTGGTGATGTCAACAAGGATGGCAAGCTTGATCTACTCACTTCCACGATCACCTCTGCGGTTTCAATCCGGTTAGGAGATGGCACAGGCAACTTCACCAGCACTCCGGATGTCCCTGTTGGAGGTTATGCTTCACGTCCTGCTTTAGGAGACTTTAATGGAGACGGCAAGCTTGATTTTGCAACCGCAAATGCTAATACTAATACAGTTTCGGTGCGATTAGGGGATGGCACAGGCAACTTTACCGGCACCACCAATATCACCGTTGCAGGTAATCCAGCAAGTCTCGTTTTAGGAGATTTCAACGGCGATGGCAAGCTTGATTTTGCAACGGCAAACACTAATGCTAATACGGTTTCGGTGCGATTAGGGGATGGCACAGGCAACTTTACTGGCACTACCAGCGTGCCTGTTGGGACTAATCCTCAAGCTATTGCTTTAGGAGACTTTAATGGAGACAGCAAGCTTGATTTTGCAACCGCAAACACTAATGCTAATACAGTTTCGGTACGACTAGGGGATGGCACAGGCAATTTCACCGGCATAAGTGAAGTGTCTGTTGACACTAATCCTCAAGCTATTGCTTTAGGAGATTTCAACAGCGATGGCAAGCTTGATTTTGCAACGGCAAACTATAGTGCTGGCACAGTCTCGGTAAGGTTAGGAGATGGCACAGGTAACTTCACAGGTTCTACTAATGTGTCAGTTGGGACTAATCCACGAGGTCTCGCTTTGGGGGATATCAATGGGGATGGCAACCTTGATTTAGCGGTTACCACCTCTGGCAAGGTTTCCTTGCGGTTTGGGGATGGCGCAGGCAACTTTACAGGCTCTAGCAATGTCTCAACTGGTGGAATAGACTCCTTTGCTGTCGCCTTGGCAGATATCAATGGTGACGGCAATCTTGATGTGGCGACTATAAATCATGGTGCCGAAGCTTTCCAGGGGTCTGTTTCAGTACTCCTGAACAATACAGGTAGTGCTACGCTTACCATCACAGATGCCCCTAACATAGCTCCCAGCTTTACCGGCAATGCTACCCTAACCGCCATTTCGGAAGACACAACGACCCCTGCTGGTCAAACCATCACCACCCTCTTCAGCGGACTCTTCAGCGACCCCAACCCCAACTCTAGTCTCAGTGGGGTGGCAGTCGTAGGCAATACAGCCAATGCAACAACTCAAGGCATCTGGCAATATTCCACTGATGGCACCAACTGGTTTAACGTCGGCACGGTAACCGATGGCGCAACCGCCCTGGCACTCTCTGCAACTACCGCAGTCCGCTTTGTTCCGGTTGTCAACTACAACGGTACTCCACCTGCCCTCACAATCCGCGCCCTAGATAATACCTACAATGGTGCATTTACCAGCGGCAACAATCCCATCAACGTGAACACAGGTAGCCGAGGCGGTGCAACAGCAATTTCTGCCACTACCAATACGATTAGTACCAGTGTTACCCCCGTCAACGATTTACCGACGGGCACCGTCACTATCAGCGGTACTGCTGCTCAAGGCGAAGTATTGACGGCTGCCAACACCTTGGCAGATGCCGATGGCTTAGGTGTCGTGACCTACACTTGGTTTGCCAATGGAGTAAGCACTGGCGTTACAGGCGCTACCTACACCTTGACACAAACCGATGTGGGTAAAGTCTTCACCGTCACGGCATCTTACACCGACGGACAAGGCACGGTGGAATCCTCTACCAGTGAGGCAACGGGGACAGTCGCAAACGTCAACGACGCTCCCACGGGCAGTGCTACCGCATCTCTAGGGGCTGGTACCGAAGACACTGCTTACACCATCAATGCTGCTGACCTGTTGGCAGGCTTCAGCGATGTGGATGGTGACACACTTTCTGTTGCTAATCTCACGGCAAGCAATGGCTCACTAGTTAACAATAACGACGGTACCTACAGCTTTACACCTGCTGCTAACTTTAATGGCACGGTCAACCTTTCTTACAACGTTGTCGATGGTAATGGCGGTTCAGTGGCAGCCACTCAGTCTTTTAGCTTGACGGCAGTCAACGATGCCCCAGTGCTAACGGTGCCAACTACCCAAACGGTAACCTCGAACATTAGTCAAATCATTCCAGGCATTAGCGTCACGGATGTCGATGCAGGGACTAGTTCCTTACAAGTGACACTTTCCCTCGTCAATGGTTCGGCAACGCTCAGTTCTACTAGTGGTTTGAGCTTTACAGTCGGAGATGGCGATCAAGATACATATATGACCTTCAGTGGTTCTTTGAGTGCCATTAACACTGCGCTCAATAATCTAGCGTATCGCAGCAACCCTGGTTACTTAGGGGATGACAGCATCACGATTACCGTGAACGATCAAGGTAACGCGGGCAGTGGTGGCGCACTGAGCGACAGTAAGGCGATCACAATAACTGCCTACAACGTCATTAACGGAACAGCCAACAACGATAATCTCACTGCCACTGCCAACCCAGACCGCGTCTTTGGTAATGCTGGCAACGATACCGTCACCACAACAATTGCCAACGCCCAGCAAAATGACCTGTTTGACGGCGGAACCGGAGTCGATACGCTGGTCATCTCTGGTGGCACAGCCGCAACTGCTTTAACGTTGAACAGTTCCGCAACCACCGATCAACTCACCGGGATTCCAGGGCTGGTCATCCAAAACTTTGAAACCTTCAATTTTGGCGGCTTCTTGGGCACACTGAATGCCACTGGCAGCACGGGCAACGATACCATCACTGCTGGCGCTGGCAACGATAACCTCAGCGGTGGGGATGGTAATGATACCCTCAGCGGTGGGGCTGGAACCAATACCCTCGATGGCGGGGCTGGAACCAATACCCTAGTAGGGGGAGCAGGCAACGACACCTACATCGTCAGCACGACAACGAACACCATTACCGAAGCAGTAGGTGCTGGAGTGGACACGGTTTTGGCATCCGTTACCCACACGGTAGCGACCAATGTAGAAAACCTGAGCCTGACGGGTACTGCTGCGATCAATGGTACAGGCAACACCTTGAACAATACGTTGACGGGTAACAGTGCCAATAACACGCTCAATGGTGGAACTGGAGCAGACACGCTCATTGGTGGAGCAGGCGATGATACCTACATTGTTGATAATGCAGGCGATGTCATTGTTGAGCTGTTAGACGAAGGTCTTGACGCGGTGAACGCGAGTGTGAGCTACACCTTGAGCGCAAACGTAGAAAACCTGACCCTCACAGGAACTGGAAGTATCAACGGCACTGGCAACGAGCTAAATAACACCTTAACTGGCAACACGGGCAGCAACGTTCTCAATGGGGGTGCAGGCAACGACAGCTTGATTGGGGGCGCTGGTAACGACACTTATGTCGTTGATTCCTTAGGCGATATTCTCACAGAACTGGCGGCACAGGGGACAGATACCGTCAACGCCAGCATTAGTTGGACATTGGGTGCAGAATTAGAAAATCTTACTCTCACCGGCACTACTAACATCAACGCAACAGGCAATAGCCTTAACAACACCCTGACAGGCAATAGTGGCAACAACATCCTCAATGGTGATGCTGGTAACGATACGCTCATCGGTGGGTTGGGCGACGACACTTATATTGTTGATTCCCTCAGCGATATCGTCACAGAGCAAGCGAACCAGGGAATTGACACTGTGACTTCTAGCCTGACGTGGACTTTAGGAGCAAACTTGGAAAACTTAATCCTCACAGGATCTGCCGCAGTTAATGGTACAGGTAATACCTTGAACAACACCTTGACGGGCAACAGTGCTAATAACACCCTCAATGGTGGAAGTGGAGCAGATACCCTCATCGGTGAAGCAGGTGACGATACCTACATCGTCGATAATACAGGCGATGTCATTGTTGAGCTGTTAGACGAAGGTCTGGACAAGGTCAACTCCAGTGTTACCTACACCTTGAATGCAAACGTAGAAAACCTAACCCTGACGGGGACTGAAAGTATCAACGGCACTGGTAACGAACTAACTAACACTATCGTTGGCAATAGCGGCAATAACATTCTGGATGGCGGAGCAGGCAACGATACCCTCACCGGTGGTGGCGGCAATGACACCTACATTGTCGATGCCGTTGGGGACATTGTTACTGAAGCCCAGAATGCTGGTACGGATACAGTCCAGTCATCCGTTACCTATACGCTAAGCAACAACGTTGAGAACTTAATCCTCATCGGAAATGCAGCGATTGATGGGACGGGCAACACGCTCAACAACACCATCACTGGCAACAGTGCTAACAACATCCTCACTGGTGGAGCGGGTAGTGACACCCTGAATGGTGGATTGGGAGTTGATACGCTGATTGGTGGCACAGGCAATGATACTTATATCGTTGATTCCCTCGACGATATCCTGACGGAAGCCTTGAATGAAGGAACTGATACGATTCAATCTGCTCTCAGCTGGACGTTAGCCGCCAACTTCGAGAATCTGGTACTCACCGGAAATGCAGCGATTGATGGCATCGGCAACGACTTGAATAATACAATCACTGGCAACAGTGCTAATAACCTCCTCTCTGGTGGAGCTGGCAATGATGTCCTGACAGGTAATGCAGGTGCCGATACGTTCGTTGGCGGAATTGGCAACGATACGTTCAACTTCGGTGTAGATAGCGATGTAGATACACTGATTTATACCGTGGGGCAGGGTACAGATATTATCAACCAGTTCACTCGTGGCGCAGGCGGAGATGTACTCAAGTTCGTCAACAATGTCACAATCGATGTCGTTACCAGTGGCAGCACTACTGCCTTCCGCCTGAGCGACAACATTGCGGGCAATGCCGGATTTGGTACTGGCACCTTGCTACTGACGATGAATGGAACAACCGGGTTTACCCAAGACAACATAGGGCTGAACGTCGCGGCTGATAATGCAGCAGGTTTCCTATTCAGTTAAATTAACCTGGAGTCTCAGCATTCTGAGGTTCCCCAAGCAACAGCAGCCATGATCGAGCGCCCAACTGGTTGGAACTCCGTATCACCAATCCTGTTGGGTGCGATCACTATCCCCATTCCAGCCTTCAACCCAGCATGAGCTTTTCTGCTCATGCTGGACTATAGTTTTTTCCTTACTTTTTCCTTACTTTTTCCATGTTTACTCTTAAAAATAGTAATTATTAAATATAAATTAAGGAATCAAAAAATTTAGTTTTATTCGCTTTATACTCCGTATGCAAATGAAAAAGATTAGTTTTAATTTAGTTATAGCTTACTCTTTAGCGTTATAAAATTCGGTCGTTATAGCTAACAACTTTGCAATGTATATTTTTAGTTTACTAGCTATGGAAGAAAGCCGTGATGGCTTAGAATTTGTTGAAAAATTGCTCTTTGCAAAAACCGGAAAATCTCTCAATAATATTCAAAAAGCTGTGTTGCATCAGTTTTGGCAATATCCTAGAAAAACTTATGAGCAATTTGCCAAAGAATTAGAATATTCCCCAAGTTATATTCAACAAACAGTTGCTCCTCAGCTATGGCGGCTTTTGTCTGGCATATTGGGAGTAAAAGTTAGTAAAAATAATTTTCGTTCTATCGTGGAAAGGCAATGGTTGAACCAAGTTTTGAGGAAAACTGGCAACCTAATTGAGACACTAAATTCAGAATTGATGGATTTGGAATTTCCAGAGGGACGAGTTTCTATACATTCTTCCTTTTATATCGAGCGAGTCCCTCATGAAACAAGATGTTACACAGAAATTATGAAGCCAGGAGCCTTTATCCATATCCAAGCACCCAGACAGATGGGCAAAACCTCTTTGATGGGAAGGATTCTCGCTCATACTACAAGGTTAGGCTATCAAACAGTCAGCTTGAACTTGCAGAGAGTAGATCAGTTGATTCTCGCAAACCTAAATAGGTTGTTGCGGTGGTTTGCCTACGAAGTGAGTCAAAGACTGAAACTAAAACCGAGATTGGATGACTATTGGTCTGAGGATTTAGGTAGTAAGGCTAGCTGTACAAACTACTTTCAAGATTATCTACTAACACAAATTGATAGGCCACTTGTTTTAGCAGTGGATGAAGTAAATGAAATTTTCCAATATCCCCAAGTTACCCAAGATTTTTTATCCCTTTTGCGTTCTTGGCATGAGGAAGCAAAAGATAACGATATTTGGAAAAAACTCCGCTTAGTAGTGATAAATTCTACGGAAGCTTATACCTCTTTAAATATGAATAAGTCTCCCTTTAAGGTAGGGATACAGATTCAGTTAGACTCATTTACTTGGGAACAAGTACAGGATTTAGCTGACCGCCATCGACTCAATCTATCAATCCACGAGCTATCTCAGTTGATGTGGCTAGTGGCTGGTCATCCCTATCTATTACGTGTTGCTTTATATCATCTGGCTCAAGGGAGTTTAACGTTAGAGGAACTGCTACAAACGGCTGCTTCAGATACCGGAGTTTATAGTGAATACCTGCATCAAAAATCGTGGTACCTACAGCACCACCCTGAACTAGCAGCAGCATTTGAGAAGATGTTAAGAGCAAAAGCCCCCGTTGAGTTGGAGCAGTTACAGGCGTTTAAGTTACAGAGTATTGGGCTGGTGACGATGCAAGACAAGCTAGCAATGGTTAGCTGCGATCTGTATCAGCAGTATTTTAGCGAGCGCTCTTAAAGCTAATGATAATAATCTTAATTCAAGTTTTAAAACTATCTAATAAAGATGATTTATTTGAATGTTAATAATTTTTCTGAAAATAGCAAAATTAACTGCCAATCTAATCGTATTTTTGCTACATTTATTGGTATAAATTTTATCTTGCTACGAGCTATTAATTTACGATATTACTGGATAAACCTCATTAAAAAAGTTGATTGTATAACTGAAGTTATTCTCTGGGATTGGCATGTAGATGATTACTACAATCCCGATCGTAAAGCGCTAGATAAGATGTGTTGGAAGCGAGTGGGCTTTATTTCAGATGTTAGTTTTAATCCGATGAAGTTCAGGATTCCTCTTAATATTTTAAAAATAACAGATGTTTCTCAAGGGCTATCGCTAGTGGTTGCTAAGCGGGTACTTGAAGATGCGATACATGGTAAAATTGAAAAATTCAATGGGTTTACGTCAGCCATTATTTTAGGTGTTTGAGGGGCTAAAAATTGATTACATTCCTGACTAATTGTTTGCGGTTTTCAGTTTCAAAAGAGGTATTGAAAAGCAGTAGCCTGCTTGATTAAGATACCCAACGGATTCTTAAAAAAAATAAACTGATTTACATTGGATGGAAAGAAAATTATTTTCCCGGTACGTTAGGTAACATCATGACCCGATGGATTGCTACCCGCTTAAATTTGAACCAGATTAACTGTATTGTAAATGCTGCCTTGGCGAGTTCACTAACTAGCGTACAAATGGCTATTAGCGAGTTGGCTGCATACCGTAGCTTCATGATCCGGGCTAGGGGTGTAGATACTGATACCTCAATTTTTATGTATATGTGTTTTAGTAAAACTCACACTTTTTATAAACAGCAAAAAATCAAACTATTTAATGCTGATTCTGATGGAATGCTTTTCAGTGAAGCAATCGGGATGATGGTACTGAAGCGCTTTAAGGATGCTCAGAACGCCCCGCTATCATTACAGCAGTCAGATAAGCTGGTGCAAAAAATCCAACGGCTCCAATTTATGAAGCCTTTAATAGCACTGAAGATAAGGCATTGGCGAGTCTCTCTACCTACTAAGATGGGACGTTGTTTCATG
The DNA here is from genome assembly GCF_039961855.1 of Trichocoleus sp. Lan. Classification (NCBI taxonomy): domain Bacteria; kingdom Bacillati; phylum Cyanobacteriota; class Cyanophyceae; order Leptolyngbyales; family Trichocoleusaceae; genus Trichocoleus; species Trichocoleus sp. Lan. Next base: position 27,659 of record NZ_JAMPKA010000044.1, read on the forward strand.
GCGCTAGCTTTCAAGAAGTTCAAAAAATTTTAAACCTCAATGCAGAAAAGCTAACTATGAAATGTGTCTCGCCCAAAGTAGAGGAAAGACAGTTTGGACAGATTCCACCCCAGGCATTTAATCTAATCGACGCAGATATTCCATTTCAATGCATGTTGATTTGGGTGCGGCATTTTAACCAAGCTCGAAGTTTGCCTCTACGGTGTCAAGAAGGAGAGCATTTTCGAGAGATTCCCGTAGACAAACCTTTCTAGGTTTCGATGGATGTGCAATTTAGCAATGAAACGAAATTAATCGCCAACATTACATCGCATGACTAGCAAGGGCAGGTTTATTCGCGAGTGTTTGGCGCAGAAGTAACAATTAATCGGCAACTGAAATGGTGAGATTTATGACAATGAAAGAAACCGTTCTCGATAGATTTAGTCAACAATTAACAACAGAACCCGATCGCATTCTCTATACGTTTGTCAATGCAGATGGGCAAGACCAAGAATCTCTAACGTACCAAGAACTCGATCGCACGACAAAGCAAATCGCAGCATTCCTCATCCGGGACTGCAACCTGAAAATTAGCGATCGCGTTTTACTCGTTTACCCTCAATCGCTGGATTTCGTCAAAGCCTTGATTGGCTGTTTGTTGGCGGGTGTGATTCCCGTTCCCGTTGCGCCTCCCAATCCGTTCAAGTTGCAACATGACCTATCCGCATTTGAAGCGATCGCGCAAAATAGTGGCAGTTCAGCTATTCTCACGAATGGAGAGTACCTGGCGGTGAAGCGCCAGACTGAGGCGAGTTTGTTTCTTGAGCAAAAAGGGTTTTGGTCAGAGTTACCCTGCTATCGAACAGACGACCTGCAAAATGATCCTGAATCGTTGCCCCAACGTCACGCGCCGACGTTAGAGGATGTCGCTTACTTGCAATACACCTCTGGCTCAACTTCCGCACCAAAAGGTGTGATGATTAGCCACGGTAACATCATGCATCAGTTGAGCGTAACCGGCGAGGAGTTAGGATTCAATGCCGACTCGCGACTAGTGGCGTGGGTGCCTCATTTCCATGACTTTTGTTTGGTCAGTGGGATTTTGAGTTCACTGTATGGCAACGGTCATCTCTATCTCATGTCTCCCCTGGCATTCGTCCAACGTCCTGCGGTTTGGTTTGAGGTACTCTCCCGCGTCCAGGCAACCCATACAGCCGCGCCAGACTTTGCCTATCTGCAATCTGTCCGCAAGACGACACCCGAACAGCGACAGCAGTGGGATTTAAGTTCGCTACAAGTGGTGATGAGTGCCGCCGAACCTATTCGACCTACCACTGTCGATGTATTTCTCGATGCCTTCGCTGGCTGCAATCTCAATCCTCAAGTTTTTTGTCCCGCCTATGGACTGGCAGAACATACCGTGGGTATTTCGGTCTTAGGGCGTCGCCGCGTTACGGTGGAACGAGACTCGTTGGAGTGGGAACGGGTTGTTAAGCTAGCAGAAATTCCAGAAGACGGTCGTACCCTGACTTTGGTGGGATGTGGCAAGCCACTTGCCGGAGTCAATGTGCGGATTGTCGATCCCGAAACTTATCAGCAACGCCAAGCGGGAGAAGTAGGCGAAATCTGGGTCGATTCTCCCAGTAAGGCGCTGGGATACTGGGGGTTGCCGGAACTCTCGAAGGAAGTTTTCGAGGCTGGCCTTCATGAGAGTGCAGGACGCTATCTTCGCACGGGCGATTTAGGCTTTTTGTTGGATGGCGAACTCTATATTGCAGGGCGCTTAAAAGACGCGATTATTGTCCGGGGACGAAACCTGTACCCGCAAGATTTAGAAGAGACAGTTTGCCGTTGCCACCCGTTAATTTTACCGGGAGGAGCGGTGGCGTTTTCTGTTTCCGATCCCGTCGTCAGAGGTGAAGAGCAAGTTGCGGTCATTGCAGAGATTCGTGCCAATAAACCCTCATCCGAACAACTCCATGAAATCGTTCGCCTGATTCGTTCTCACTTGTTGCGAGAGCATCAGGTATCGTGTCGCACAGTTGCGATCGCATCTCCCGGTACAATCTTGAAAACCACCAGTGGTAAACTCCGCCGCCAAGCCTGCAAGCAAGCGTACCTCAAGGGAACCTTGCAAGAACAAGCCTTCCAAATCGATACCATCGCCTATCAAGAAACCACGAGTTCGGATCAACAAGAAGACCCTCGATTGCGAGGGATGACACCCGAATTTCACAAACTAATCAGTAACTTAGCGTTGCTCACCGGACAGCGGGGTAAAGATTTAAAACGTCGTTCGACCCATACTGTCGGGGTTACAGGCTTCGGGCAAGTTGAATTTCTGCCTCAGCCGAATATACCGGCCCATCCATTTTTCGTACCCGGTCAAAAGTTTCCCGTCATCGTGCGTCATGCAGCAGGGAAAGGCTTTGAAGACGATGCCATTATGGATGTTCGTTCTGCCACCTTCCGGATTGTCGATGGTTCTGCCGATGCCAAATGGGAAGACCTGGATCTGAATAAAACCCTCTTGGACGTGATTATGAACACGGGGCATAACTTTCCCTGGCCCCATGCTCAGTGCTTCTTCCGCTGGTTTAACAGCAGTATGCCAGAGCGGTTGAAAATGACGGAGGAGTATCCCTCGATCATTCCCAATTTCCAATACATCGCCCGCAACGCCGAATCCTGTACCAAACTGCATTATTTCAACAAAATGACGGTGTGGTTTATCGGTAACGATGGCAAACGCCGCTTCATGCGCTACCGCCTGCGGAATGCCGATATGTCTCCCGACTCCGGCTTTATTAATCCAGCCGATATGCCAGCCCCAATGGATCACGTTCCTCGCAAAGAAAACGATACCCGTCCCAGAACGTATTTGCGGGATGATTTTCAGCAGCGAGTCGAAAACGGAGGGGTTGACTACCTACTACAAATCCAGTTGCGAGAGGTGGAAGAGTCGGAGGAGTTAAACGAAGCTGCTAGGGAAACGACCATCGGCTGGGACGAAGAACTCTATCCTTACCATACGATCGCTCGCTTCTCGTTGCGACAAATCATTCCCAACGAGGTCATCGAACCCTTAGAATTTAACGTCTGGAATGCGCCGGAAAGTCTGGGAATTATTTGGGCAAAATCTCCCTACGAGGGGGCATCCGTCAATCACGCTCGCACTTTGGTTTATGAAATTGTCCAAAGTATGAGAAAAACCGGGCAGCCCACAGCCGCACTCATGGCGTTGGAGAGTATCCCGACCATTGAAGACGTTTCCCTCAAAGAAGCCTTAGAAAAGGCAGCTCAAACCATTCACGACTTTGCCAAACGCCGCAATTTTTTGGATGCACAAGAAACACTGGCGTTGCACGTCACGGAAACCGTTTTATCTAAATATCCAGCCGCCCTGCGCCACGTCTTAAAACAGTTTTTCGCTTGGGGAGAGGTGTTGGATCAAGTCATCGCACAGCAACCCACTCCCACTCAGGAACTCCAAGCGAGTATTGCTCAATACGCCCAGTTCGCTTCTGTCACCAATCGGGATGAAATCGAGGCGTTAACTCAGTTGCACCGTCGAGTGTGCCTGCGGGCGGAGGATCGACAGGGAAATATTAAGGCACTGATTTTTACCAACCGCAAGCAACTGCAACGCTACTGGCTGGGCGGTGCTTATTTAAGCAGTGCAGCGAACTATTGCTCTAGTCCAACAAAAATTCTGGCAGTGGATGACAATCGAGCTGTAGCCATCCATCGTTCCGTCGATATTCGACTAGAAGACGGCATGGTTATCCTGAGAGAATTTACTGGTTGTTGGGTCAAACACAGCGAGCAACCACAATGGACGTTAATCAGTGCCATTGGTACCGCCTATCAGCAAGTTCCTGTCGAGAATTTAGAACAAGCACAAGCGACCGTCAACACCTTCTTTGAGCAGGAAATCTCGCCCCACGAGTTGCGGTTTAAAGCTGAAGTCGCCCTCCTCGGCGCAGTGCTAGTTGATGCGTTTGAGCAATTCGTACCCGTCCAGGGAACCGGGTCAAATTCGCCAGACGAACCAGTCCGCCTCGAATCACCCCGTCATGTTTGCGTTATCGGTGCGGGGGTTTCTGGGTTAACTACTGCTTATGAACTGGAACGACTGGGACATAAGGTAACGGTTTTGGAGCGTCAGTTGCAGATTGCTGGCAAATGTGCATCGATAGAAATTGATGGGTACTGGTACGACTGGGGCGGTCATGTTTACACCGAAGAGTATCACGCCACCAAGCAACTGTTGGATGAGTTAGGAGTCGAACGCGAACGAACAACCCCCTATTTCACTTACGATTTTCAGCAGCAAACCGTTGTACCAGATGATGCTTCCCTGTATGAGAAGCAGAACTTTCTCAAATACCACGTTATGAAGTGGTCGGAGTTTCCAGGCATTGCCCGCCCCGGACTGGTGCATGTTGGCGATGCGCTGAGTGAATCGGTTTCTGAGTGGTTGAGCAAAAATCAGCTTCCAGAGATGGAGAAATCCTTGGGCATCGGTCATACGGCCGCTGGTTACGGCTACCTCGCTGATGACTGCATCCCCGTGATGAATTTCATCAAATACTCTGATGCCGCCGGGTTCATGTCCCTCAACCCGAATGTGAAAAATCGCCAGCAGATGACGGTTAAGGGGGGTTGGCTGAATGTCTGGAACAAGCTAGCCGCACAATTGCAGGATGTTCGCTGCAACGTCCACGTTACCAAGGTCGAGCGCATAGAGAAAGGGGTTCGCATCATCACGGAAAACGAGGAATTTGACTTTGATGAGATTGTTCTAGCACTTCCCTTTGACCACTCTCTAGAATTTCTCGATGCTTCGCCCCAAGAACGAGAACTCTTTGGCAAAATTCGCTACCTCGACTATTACACAACCGTTTGCACCATTGAGGGCATCCCACGCAATGCCTTCTATTTCTTGAAAGAAAACAATCTCGACCTGTCTACAATCGGGCATATTGTTTCGTTCCATCACCGCTACGACGAAACTGATGTTTATGCGGTCTATTCCTATGGCAATGCCTCGATAACGGGTGATGACATCATTGGCTATATCAAAGCAGATGTGGAGCGTATGGGCGGTAAGCTCGTTCAGGTACACGCGCAACGCGCCTGGAAATATATGCCCCACGTTAGCCGCCTAGAGTTGAAAGACGGCTATTACCAACAGTTTGAGGCGATGCAGGGGAAACACCATACTTACTACGTGGGTAGCCTGCTCAACTTTGAATTAATTGAAGCGAACGTTGCCTATGCCAGAGAATTAGTGCGTCGCTTCTTCCTACCAGCGCGTGAAGGCGTGCGCGTGCGCGAACCCTATGCCGCCGCAACGGCAGTAGTTGGCGTCTCCCAAGAACAATATGCCGGAGAACTGACGTTGGAAAAAGTTAAAGATTGGATCGTGAACCATATGGCAGCCGACTTAGACGTGCCAGTAACGGAAATCGATCCGCAAGCTCCCTTAGAAAGCTATCCTCTAGATTCACTGCTGACAGTGGGTTTAATTGGAGAACTTACCAGTTGGCTGGGTTGGCGGATTGAACCGTCTGTGTGGTTGGAGTTGCCCACGATTGAAGCGGTGGCAAACTATATTGTAGAGCAAGATGCTAAACAGTCTTATGCAACGGTTTCTCAGCTTGACCCCTTGCTAGTGGAATTTCGCAAAGGCGATTCCAACCAGAATGCAACTCGCCACAATCCTTTATTTTGCGTACATCCCATTGGCGGTACCACCTCAAAGTACGCCGGACTGTTCCGTCACCTGGGTAAAGACTATCCGCTCTATGGCATTCAAGCACAAGGGGTAGAAACCGGAAAAGCGATCGCAAACATTAGCGATATGGCGGCGCGGTACATTCAAGCCCTCAAAAAACGCCAGCCCGAAGGTCCCTATTCCCTCAGCGGTTGGTCATTTGGAGGATTAGTTGCATTTGAAATGGCTCTCCAACTTCTGGAAAATCGCGAACAAGTAGACTTCGTCGCCTTATTCGATTCGCCTGCTCCTTTGAGCGAAACAGCTCAATATTCTAATAGCGATCAAGAAGATTTAGAAACCTTCCTTTCTGACTGGTTCAACAAAGACGTACTCGCCAGCAATTTAGACTTGCAATCCGAGCGAACCGAACGATTGTTTGAGGTCTTTAAATTCAATTGGCAAGCAATGAGAGCATACACCCCGACGCGGAAATGTACCTGTCCCGTATTTCTATTAAAAGCCGAAAAACAAGCAGCCATTCAGGGATATCCAGAAGGGGTTGAAGCGAGTTTTGATTGGCAACCTTACGTCCAAAATTCTGTTCGTACAGAAATCATTTCGGGTGTCGATCACTACTCAATTATTGACAGCCAAAAGTTAGTTGCTAAATTACGTCAGCTCATTCAGAAAGAGCATTGTGTATTAGCGAAGCCCTAATTGATTTGTGAAGTCGAAATCCCCGACTTCTTTAAGAAGCCGGGGAGCTAAGAGGATATTTGGAAATACGGAGGAAGTCAGAGAAACATCAGGCAAGTCTGCGTAGCATCAGTCGAATCATCGCAATGTAGATAAATGCCTCTGAGGAAGCAGGTAATCGCTCGAAATCTACATTCAGACGACACCAAGATAACCAATCGCAAGTAGAGAGCGATTTTTTTGGGGGGGGAGATAGAGCAGGCGACGCGGTAAGATGGCTCAATGTCGGATTCATCCGAACCTGCCATCTACCAGCTCAAACTGGTGCTGCGCTTGTAACTTGCTAAAGTTGTGGAGTGACCTGTGGTTTTCCGGGTTGCATCTGCTTGCTATAAAGCACTATTTGCTATGTGAAGGTGAAAATTTTCCAATTGAACCTCATATCAGTACACCTAAAACAAACAATTTCCAATTGCGTACTTAATTCTTTACTGAGCAACGATTGCATCTGGATTTTGTGTGAGAAATTGTGTATAAATTCTTAAAAGTCCTGAATTCAAGAGGTTAGTTAATGAAAATATTAGGTCAAATATTCTGTGCTATCTTAATTGGACTTTTACTAATACTAGGAAGTGCTTTTTCATTCACTGAATTGGCATTTGCAGATGAAATTGTCGATTTTGCCATTTCCTACCCTAACCGATATTCGACCCCCTCTGACCTACGGGGTTCAACCCATGAAATGGCATTTCATGGCGATACCCTCTGGATCACGGGGCAAAACTACGATCAGCTTATCGCCATCAAACCAGATGGCACAATGACCTTCTACCCCATGCCTCAATACAGTGGCCCCCACGGGATTGCCTTCGATCGAGCGGGTCAGCTTTGGGTTACCCTTGAATTTGCCGGAGAAATTATCCGCCTCGATCCGACGCATCCCAACTACGATTCAGCCACTAAATACGATGTCCAGTTAGACTGCACCACCTGTACCGAGGAAATTAACACCCATCCGCATGGCTTAGCAATTGGCAGCGATGGTCAAACCGTTTGGTACACTGGCAAAGCGACTGGTACCATCGGTCGCATTACACCAGATGGCACTATTGAAACTTTCCCCATCTCAACGGTAAACAATCCAAGAGCAACTGTAGGCAGTGTACCGATCTATATCCATGCAGATGCCGAAGGCAATATGTGGTTTACCGAGCTAGTGGGCAATGCCATTGGACGCATTACATCCAATGGAACCGTTGAAGAGTTCAATATTCCCACCCTCAACAGTCGTCCGATCGCGATTGTGCCTGGACCGGATGGTAATATGTGGTTTACCGAAGAGGCTGGCAACAACGTTGGACGCATTAAACAGAACTGCAAAACTAATTGCATTACTGAATTTCCAGTACCCAAGCTGCAAAATAATGTTCTTCTAGCAGCACTGGCATTTGACACCGACCATAACCTCTGGGTTCAGCAATATGTGGATGCGAATCACCCGTCACCACCTGGCAGCGATCACCTGATTAAAATTGACAAGCAGATTCTAACCACCAATTCTTCTGATATCAGCAATATTCCAATTGATTTCTATGAGGTTCCGACTCCCGGAACAGTGATGCATCGCATCATACGAGGAGCTGATGGAAATCTCTGGTTTACCGAATTAAAGACTGACAAAGTTGGCAAAGTAAACCTCTCTTTCCTAAGAGATTCTTGAGTTAGAGGTTGCGACAATGCTGTCAAGGTACGCCTTTGTATAGCAATACAGTACCGAAGGCGAAGGCGATCGCTGTCTCGACTTTCGACCCACTGCTGAACCGGAAGTTAAGCCTCACCATTAGCTAAACTTGACATCAATTAGATAGTTAACTTTGTATCAACATGGTCGATAGCTACGAATTCCCTACTCCTCGTAGTGGTTTGCTTGGACTTTGGGATCGGCTCATTGGACCGGGTGCTACTCCCGCCGAAAATATCTTGATTCTTACCAGTGCCTTTGTAGGTGCAGCTTTGGCAGCATTTCGGCTTTGGTTGCTTGGGTTTGGCTTCTTACCAATTGCTGTTGGAGCAATCATCGGCTTCGATATTATTGGCGGTGCTGTTTGTAATGCAACCGATACGACAAAGCGTTGGTACCACCGACCCGAAGTGAATTCAGTTGAGCACATTACATTTATACTGCCGCACCTGCTCCACATTGCACTCGCGGCATGGTTTTTTCGCGTGGGTGTAGGATTTGACTGGAACTACTTCACGTCAGTGAGTGCTTGTCTACTCTTGGCGACGGCAGTTGTGTTAGCTGTACCCGTTTACCTCAAGCGACCCTTAGCTGTGGGGTTGTATCTGATTGCTGTTGCAATAGGACTTTACAAAGTTGGTTTTACACCTGGGTTAGAGTGGTTCATCCCAGCATTATTCTTGAAGTTATTGATTGGTCATCTTGTACCTGAGAGGTGCAAATATAGCGAAGGTGACACCAGTCGCAAAGTAGCGATTGAAATGCTTATCAGATAGAGGTTTCAGGCTTTTTTTACTCCTCCGACTGGTTCTCTGAACGCAACCAGCAATTTGCCAGCTATGGCAGAGTATCGTTACCACTGTCTGTTCTAGTTAGTCCCAATGCAATGAAGCTACAAACCGGGTCGATTTAGTACATAGTTACTAATTGATGCAACATTAACTCAAATGCCTACTTTAGGGCGAAAGTAGGGAAAACAGCCCTAAAGTTGATTGATTTTTCAGGGGGTCTAAGTATGGCTCCTTCTTCTACTCAACAATCAAAAGTTGGTAAATTTCTTAATCCATTTCGCTGTTCTCCAAACTCCCATAAGTATGCTGAAGTGAGAGTGCGGGAATACCTGCTGCCAAGAGAAGTTGAGTCCGTGCGAGACGGCGAAAATAGAAGGTTCGTGCAACCAGGGGCAATGCCCGTGTGTTGTCACAAAAGTCAACCCTTTTTGGGCAGAATTGATAAGTAATACAAATCATGACTTTGCCTAATTTGTCTCCTTCTAGGCAAAGTATGCTGAAAATATTTACCCCAGCATGAGGGATTGACCCATGCTATTTCTCACCAACCAACTTCCATTTTCGGCAAAGATATTTTCTCGCCATCTGCTACCATCGAAAAAATTATCAGTCAAAGCCATAATGAGCGCGACCAAAAAAGTAGGTAATTCTTGGGGAAGAAGTGTCCATTTTCGACGAGTTCTTCTGTATCCCAATGGGGTTTAGCCATTCATTCTCAACTCTTATCAGGCAATCTCAGATTTGAGTTGAGCATAAATGAATAGATAGTCGCATTTTCAGAAATTTATCAAAAATCCAAATTTAAGAGAGTTTGTCAAATCCAGTCAAATTAGTATATTTAGAAAAATTATTAATAAGCCGTGAAAACGGGTATCATTCATCGTTAAAAGACAAAGGCTAAAATCTATACATATCAATAGTTTCAAGTCAGGGGTACCCCTGGTTGCACCAACCATCTATTTTCGCCGAGTAGCAGACATCTAGCCAACTCAAGCAAGACCGATGTGATCGCTCCCCATCGATTAGTTCCCAAGCGAACTAACTCCATGATTAAATAGCTTTCTAGAACTTTACTTCTGATAAGTAAATGAGTCGTCTAGCCGCGAAAACTCTGGTGCTGACAACACCGCTGCCACTAACCCAACACCCGGCTGCGGTATATTTGGATGGGCTGGCGGATGGTTCCAGACCGACTATGAGACAGGCACTCGATGCGATCGCCCAACTCCTCACTGACGGTCAGTGCGATGCGATGACACTGAATTGGGCAGCGCTGCGGTATCAAAACACTGCGGCTATCCGCACGGCGCTGATGAAACGATACGCCCCGGCGACAGCGAATAAGATGCTGT
>NZ_JAMPKA010000045.1:0-37112 GCF_039961855.1 Trichocoleus sp. Lan
AGCTCCGTATACGGCATACCAACTCCCCAGTGTCTTGATGCTGATCTACTCCCTTATTGTGCAATCTCGATTATGAACTGGCACACTACTTGACCATTCATGCAGGAGGTCTATTGAGTACGAATCCAGGGAGAACATTTTCTCCGGATAAAGTAGTAGGTGATTGCAGCACTTCTACTTCTTGACCTTGGCGATAAATTTATACTTGCTTGGATTTGCGGTTAATTAACAAACCCAAAACAGTGCCATTGTCTCGATATTCTTTCATTTTCTCTTGAGCGACTTTCAAACTATCGCTTGGTGAAAGTAACTCAACTACAAAATCAGGACAAATGGGGGGGAATTTCTCTTTCTGCTGCTGAGTTAGCGCATCCCATCGTTCCAGTTTCACCCAAGCAGCATCAGGAGAACGATCCGCACCATTGGGGAGTTTGAAACCTGTTGATGAATCGAAAACTTTACCCAATCTATTTTGCTCGTTCCAAATCCAAAGTTGAGCAGTTAGTCCGGCGTTGCGATTTCCTGTTTCTCCCCCGGCGGGTGACATGATGATTAATTCTCCCGTAGCAGTGCGCTCAAATCTTAGATTTTCATTTACTTGGCAAAGCTGAAAAAATTGCTCGTCTGTCAGTTGAATAATTGGGTTTAGATTGAGGGTTAGGGCAGTCATTTCTCGATTTTGGATTTTAGATTTTGGATTATCTAAACCATGTAGAGACGCGATTAATCGCGTCTCTACAACATCCATACAAGGGTTTAGTCTACGACTATTCTATTCCTTCAATTCGGTCTTCAACCTCCTGATACAATTCGCGTAGCATTTGTAAGTTGCTTTCGCTGGTTTCCCAGTACCCGCGACCATTGACTTCGAGTAAGGTTGCGACAACTTTGCGGAAAGAGTGAGGATTGAGATTCATTAGCCGCTTCCGCATCTCTTCATCTTGGATAAACGTAGTATTTGTATCCTCGTAAATCCAGTTATCGACTGCACCAGCAGTTGCAGACCAACCCATCGTATTTACTAGGCGCTTCGAGAGTTCGCGGACACCTTCGTAACCGTGACTTAGCATCCCTTCGTACCACTTGGGATTGAGTAGTTTGGTACGGGCATCTAAGCGGACGGTTTCTGATAGCGTGCGGACTTGGGCGTTGGCGGTTGTAGTGTCAGCAATGTAGGATGCTGGCGTTTTGCCATCGCCGCGCAGAGTGGCGACAACCTTGGTGGGATCAGAGTCAAAGTAGTGAGACACATCCGTGAGACTAATCTCGGAAGAATCAAGATTTTGGAACGTCACTTCGGCGGTTTTCAGCGTTGCTTCAAAAATCTGACGCGACTGTTCCATTGTGCCTGGACTGTCGGAGGTAAAGGCAAAGGATTTGCGGCTGAGATACATATCTTGTAGCTCAGATTCGCTTTCCCAAGTGCTGTTTTCTACAGCCAGGTTGATATTAGAAGAATAAGAACCAGAGGCATTAGAGAAAACGCGAGTTGCCGCTTGACGCAGGTTGATGCCCATTTCCTCCGCCTGTAGTAAGGCGTGTTTGCGGACAAAGTTCATCGATAGGGGTTCATCGGCTTCTGCTGCCATCTTCACAGCTTGGTCGAGTAGGTTCATCTGGTTGATGAACAAGTCGCGGAAGACACCAGAACAGTTGATGACCACATCAACGCGGGGGCGTCCGAGTTCAGCCAGGGGAATCAGTTCCAGTTTGTTGACTCGTCCCAAAGCATCTGGCACGGGTTTAACGCCGACCATCCACATAATTTGGGCGAGAGATTCACCGTAGGTTTTGATGTTGTCGGTTCCCCAGAGAACGCAGGCAATGGTTTCGGGATAGGCACCTGTTTCCGCCCGTTGCCGTTCTAGCAGTCGGTCTACAACGACTTTGGCGGATTTGACTGCGGCTGCGGTGGGGATAGATTGGGGGTCGAGGGCGTGGATGTTTTTGCCTGTAGGCAGGACATCCGGGTTGCGGATAGGATCGCCACCTGGCCCCGGAAGGATGTATTCGCCTTCTAAGCCTTTGAGTAAGGCACCCAGTTCGTTATCGGCACAAACTTGTTGGAGGCAGAATTCCAAATACTCAAATAGAGGCTTAATCGCTTCTGGGTCAACTTTCGCATAGCCTGCTTTATGCAGGGACTCGATCCAAGGTTCCTTCTTGCCCATGTTGAAGAAGTTGAGCTTAGAAACGAGGGAAACGCGACCATCGGCGTCAGTTTGTTCTTTGACGAGGGCGGAAACAGCGGCACGAGTGGCAAGGGTGATGTCTTGCAACAGTTGGACATCTTCTAAGATGCCTTTGTCGTTGTTCTTATAGATGTCGTCAATGTCGCGTCCGATGCTGTTGGCGATGATGCGGGGAAGACTAAGAATTTCTTCTTCGTTGCGGTCGAGACTGGCGATATTGACCAAGGTCGCGATCGCTTCTTCTGCACTTGGCGGTTTCCCAACGACGTGCAAGCCACAAGGCAATAGCCGCGACTCAATTTCCATCAGTCGTCGGTACACCAAACCGACCAGGGTGTCCCGTTCCTCGCTGGTCATCTCCTTGGCGTCTTTCTCTGGCAGGGTGATATCTTTATCCAGATTCACCATGCGGGACTTATCTACGATCGTGTTAACAATCTGGATGCCGCGTCCCGTATCTTTGAGGGTTTGGTAAGAACCGATTAACTCGCTCAATTCCTGCAAACCCTTGTAGAGTCCAGCATTTTCAGCCGGGGGAGTTAAGTAGGAGATGGTTTCGGCGTAGCTGCGACGCTTGGCGATGGTGGCTTCGCTGGGGTTATTCGCCGCGTAGTAGTAGAGATTGGGAATGTTGCCAATCAAGTTATCGGGGTAACATTCGTTAGACATACCCATCTGCTTACCAGGCATGAATTCCAGCGATCCATGCGTACCGAAATGCAGCACGGCGTCGGCTTTCCAAATTCGCTCTAAATAGGTGTAATAAGCGGCAAAACCGTGATGGGGGCTGGCAGAACGGGAGAATAGCAACCGCATCGGATCGCCTTCGTAGCCAAAGGTCGGCTGGACGCCGATAAAGACGTTGCCGAAGTGTTTGCCGAAGATTAATAAATTCTGCCCGTCGCTGTTGAGATGTCCAGGCGGTTTGCCCCAGTTTTCTTCGAGCCGTTGAGAGTAAGGAGTTAAGTCTTCATACTCCGGCGTTGACATCCGATAGGCGATATTCAGTTCCGGAGTGCTGTACTGCGCTTGGGCATCGTGGATGACTTCTTGCATCAACGCCATCGCTGACTCTGGCAGTTCGGGGAGGTCGTAGCCGTTCTGCTTGAGGGCTTTCATCACCTCGTAGATGGAACCAAATACATCCAGATAAGCAGCAGTTCCGACGTTACCCTTGTCCGGTGGGAAACTGAAGACGGTGATAGCAACTTTCTTTTGGAGTTTTGGCTTGCGGCGCAGGTTTGCCCATTTTAAGGCGCGTTGAGCGATCGCTTCTATGCGATCTTGGAGGGCGATCGCTTTCCCAGTTGCTCCATCCCTTCCAGAAAGGATAATTGGCTCAATTGCTCCATCCAGTTCGGGAATGGCAATCTGCAATGCCACTTGCACCGGATGCAGCCCTAAATCGCTATTTTCCCACTCTTCCGTTGTTTGGAATACCAGCGGCAGTGCCACCATGTAGGGGCGATTCAGGCGTTTGAGCGTGTCAATTGCTTTGGGATGATCTTGTCTAGCAGGACCACCGACCAGGGCAAATCCGGTCAGGGATACCACCGTATCCACGATTGTCTGGTTGCCTTGGAGGAAGAAAGCCTCAACTGGCTTAGAAAAATCTAAACCGGAAGCAAAGACGGGAATTACCCGTGCGCCCATTGCTTCGAGTTCCTGCACCATCGCTACATAATGGGCATCGTCGCCAGTGACGAGGTGAGTGCGTTGCAGCACTAAGCCCACACAAGGAGCAAGGGGATCTTTGAGATCGACAGGAATATCGTTGCGGCTGTTGTACCAGTTGAAATATTCCTTGACATCCTCAAACATCTGCGGTGCCAAGGGGTGCCAGATCCCCATATCAACATAGGTGACGGGGTCTTTGTATTGGAAAGACGAACCACGGCGCGTCTCTACACCCTTGAGAACGTATCTATCCGCCAGCATCAGCAGGAAGTTCTCCAGGTTTTCTGAGGAACCGCCGAGCCAATATTGGAAGCTGAGCATGAAGTTTCGAGCATCCTGCGCTTTGTCCATTGGCAGGTATTTCAGAACTTTGGGCAAAGTTTGCAGCAGCTTCAGCATCCCATCCTGGAAGCCGCTACCGGATTTTTCTTTGCGCTTCCGCATGAATTGGGCGATCGCGCTCTTAGATTGCCCCAGCTGGGCCATCGAGAAGCTGCCCATTTTGTTCAGGCGCATCACTTGCGGCATCGACGGGAAGACGACAGCGACATCCAGCGCGTCGCGGTGGGGTTCTACTGCCGCAACAACTTTATCGGCTAAGTCTTCAATAAAAATCAGGGAAGCGATAAAGATATTGGCACCCGCAACTTCTCGCTTAAAACCCTCGTAGTTTTCCGGGTCGCGCAGTTCTTCAAGCAGATAGCCGCTAATTTCGATGGCTAAGCCGGGATGGTTCTCGTTAATTGAGCGAACCGCTCCTGAAAGGGCACTCTGGTACTGTGGCTCCAGCACGACATAGACCACCTTGAGTAGCGATCGCCCCCGCAGGTTGTCCGGGGCAATGTGGCGAATGGTGGACTTGACGTGAGTGAACATTCGCGTAGGCTCCAAATGATAACGTGTTCTCTTATTTTGGAAGGCAGAATTAAAGATACAGAAGTCTGAGGCGATCGCTCATCTTTCTGAATTCTGGGTTCTGATGATTGATTGGCTTATGAAGTGTTTTTACCAAAAAATGCTTACCCAGTGAGGGGTTTGGGCATTATCTGACACAATTCGATAAAAACTTCGCAACAATTTTTTATATTTATTGACAAATTTGAAAGTGATTACTCATTGTTTTGCAAATAAGTATTAAGTTTTGGGGAAATGGGAATGCCAATATCGGACATCTTGATTCTTTCCAATGGCCCTGGGGAGTTAGCCACCTGGGTTCGTCCTGTCGTGAAGGCTTTACGGGAACAACTCGGAGATGACCGTTCAGCAGTGCGGATCTCGGTCGTTCTGTCTCCTTGTCCCAACGCGAGTGGTAAAGAAGCGGAAATTGCCCAGTCGTACCCGGAAGTTGACCGCGTCCAGGGGGCAGGGAATTTCTGGGAGTTCTTGCTGTGGGGAAAGACGTCAGAAAACTGGGACTGGCGCGATCGCGGTGTGGTTCTGTTTCTCGGTGGAGATCAAATCTTTCCCGTCGTCATTGGCAGACGCTTGGGTTATCGCACAGTTATTTATGCGGAGTGGGACGCCCGTTGGCACAGTTTGATTGACCGATTTGGCGTCATGAAACCGGAACTCGTCGCCCGCATTCCCAAGAAATATGCCTACAAGTTCACGGTTGTCGGGGATTTAATGACAGAAGCGGGAGAGTTAAACACTAAAAATGAAAAATTAGAAATTTCAGAGGCAATCTATTCTGGTGAAACGATTGGGTTATTGCCTGGGTCGAAACCAGCAAAACTTGCTCAAGGAGTACCTTTGTGTTTAGCGATCGCAGAATGCATCTATGCTAACCGTCCCCAAACCCGCTTTGTGATCCCCGTCGCGCCGACTTTGGATCTCAAAACTTTAGCTGGATTTGCCGATTCTAGGCAAAATCCAGTGATTGAGTTAGTAAAAGGCGCAACAGCAGAACTCATAACTCCCGATTTGCCAGAACTTCCGTATTTAAAAACAGCAGCGGGAGTGCGAATAGAACTTTGGACGCGATCGCCAGCTTATGACTTACTATCCCAATGTTCTCTGTGTTTTACGACTGTGGGAGCCAATACTGCTGAACTCGCTGCCTTAGCCGTCCCAATGATTGTCTTATTGCCGACTCAACAACTGGATGCGATGCGAAGCTGGGATGGATTGCCGGGATTACTGGCAAATTTGCCAGTCTTTGGTTCTGGTTTTGCTAAAGCAATCAACTGGATCATCATGCAACAAGTCATGAGAAAAGGGCATTTATATGCTTGGCCCAATATTTGGGCAAAAACGCAGGTAGTTCCAGAATTAGTCGGTAAACTCCAAGCGACAGAGGTTGCAGAATTGGCTTTGGACTATTTAAATCATCCTGAAAAATTGCAGGAAATGCGCGATCGCCTCCGCAGCATTCGAGGTGAAGCGGGTGCTGCCCAAAAACTGGCAAAGCTAGTCTGTGAGGAGTTAGAAATGCAAAATGCTTGATTTTTAAGCGCTACGACGCCCCAGTTCGTAGATCCCGCAACCGACACAAGCAAGCATTCCCATACTGATTGCCCAGCTGCGCCCTAAGCCAAGTTCTACCCCATAATTGCAAATCGCGCCAATTAAGAAAAAAGGCACAATGCTGAAAATAGAAGCATAAAAGGCATTTTGAGCTTCTCTACCCTTGCGGGTTCTTT
Organism: Trichocoleus sp. Lan; assembly: GCF_039961855.1. Taxonomy (NCBI): domain Bacteria; kingdom Bacillati; phylum Cyanobacteriota; class Cyanophyceae; order Leptolyngbyales; family Trichocoleusaceae; genus Trichocoleus; species Trichocoleus sp. Lan. The sequence goes on from NZ_JAMPKA010000045.1 coordinate 6,512, forward strand.
CAAACTCTTCCTGTGAAGTGTAGAGCGATCGCTCAGCGAAGTTAAACCAGCGATTAATTTGCTCCATCACCCATTCGCTGACCGGAGAGCAACCGAGATATAAAGCCAGCGACCATAGACCTGCACCTGCGATCGCGGTCGCATTTAGCTCGAATCTAAACGGTAGAATTTCAATCAGCATGGGTTTTACAACACTATAGTAGTTACTCTTCAGGGATTTTAACAAAAGTCAAGAATCTGTGAATACAGGTTGTTCCTCACTGCCTAAAAAAGTTGTGAGGTGCCGACAATTTCCACCCTGGGACAGACCCCAGCTCAAAGCTTGACTGCCAAACTTGACACGGCAGCAATCTAAAGTAACATCTTTCGGTTAATTGGCTGCGTAGATAAGCACCACAGTTCTCGGTTATCGATCTTAATTCGGGCAAACGAAGAGTAAAGCAATGCAGCAAGGGTCCGTACCACAAAACCTTCAAAACCGCTTTCTCCATCCAAGACGATTTCTATTTTTATTAGGGCTGCCTTTAGCCTGGTTAATGCCAGCAGTAGAATTACAGCCAAAATCAGTTGAGGCATTGGAAGTTAGAGCAAGTTCGGCATTAACTGGCAATAGTTGGCAAGGGGCATCTTTCCCAGTTGAAAATTTTCAAGGCTATACTTCTGCATTTGGCTACCGTCGCTCTCCTTCTGGTTCTGGGGGTTTGGAATTCCATCGGGGCTTAGACATTGCTGCACCTGAAGGAAGTTACATTCGTAACTGGTGGGCAGGGAAAGTCGTGAAAGTCTCACAAGATAGACTTTGCGGCACCTCAATTACTGTGGAGTCCGGTGCGTGGCGTCACGTCTACTGTCACATGAAAGGGAGCGTGGAAACCGCCAATGGCGGTCGTTATTTCATCGATCGCAGCGGGGGTCTTGTAGTTTGGGAAGGGCAACAAGTGCCAGCAGGTGCCCGGATTGGTCGGGTAGGGATGACTGGGCGCACTACTGGCCCTCATCTCCACTGGGGATTAAAGTATGGCGATAACTATGTAGATCCGGCTCAGGTTCTTAAAGCAATGTATGCTCAACAACCCGGTAATGTTCGGCAAGTTGGGCAACGTTTGCTTCAACCGTCTAGAAGTCAGACATCATGGTGGAAACGTCAGGGGCAACGAACGATTGATTATTGATCGACTTGACAACATTTTCTTAGGCTCAATCCTTCTTACCTAAGACAAAAGCAATTCAAGGACTGGGTGCAATACATCAGTAGGGACATGGCAATGCCATGTCCCTACTTGTTAGAAACCGCAATATACTGCACTCAACTGAGAAACGTTATACAGGAACGCCCCGAAGATTGGCAGGCTCAAATCTTAGCAATAAAAGAACCCGTTTTTTTCAGGAAAACGAGTTCTTTTATAGAAGTGTTCTGTTTAAAGAACAAGCACTTTTAATTAAGGTAATTAAGGAAGTGCTACCTCTTTCTTAGGCACTTGGGCGCGTTCAGTTACAATTTGACGAAAGCGATCGCCCTCAATCGTTTCTTGGTCTAACAAAAGATCTACCAGATAGTCTACCAAGACTCGGTTTTCCAAAATCAGCCGACAAGCTTCCCGATAGCAATGCTCAACAATTGTTCTGACTTGGGTATCAATGCGAGTCGCTATTTCTTCAGAATACTCGCTACGGCTCCCCCAATCGCGCCCTAAGAATACTTCCCCATTCGGAGTTTCCAACGACAGCGGCCCCAAATCGGACATTCCAAAGCGCGTGACCATCTGCCGCGCCAGCGATGTCACTTTCTCTAAGTCATTCCAAGCACCCGTTGTTACTTCGTCGTCGCCAAAAATGACTTCTTCCGCTGCACGTCCGCCCAAAATTCCGGTAATTCGAGCTAGCAGCTGCGATCGCGAAAACAAACCCTGCTCTTCACCCGGAGTATACCAGGTCAGTCCTCGTGCTTGACCCCGTGGTACAAGGGTGACTTTCTGCACCGCATCGTGACCGGGTAACAGAGTGCCGATCACAGCATGACCGATTTCGTGATAGGCAATTAATCGCTTGTTCTTGCTATCCACCAGCGGCGTGCCTTCCATCCCCGCTACCACCCGGTCAACGGCGTCGTTGATTTCTAGCTCTGTAATCGCGTCTTTCCGCCGTCTGGCAGTCAAAATGGCAGCTTCGTTGAGTAAGTTCGCTAAGTCAGCACCTGTAAAGCCTGGAGTCCGACGAGCAATGTTTTCCAGCGAGACTTCGGGAGCGATTTTCTTATTCCGCGCATGAACTTCCAGAACCGCAAGGCGTCCCTTCAGATCCGGTGCATCCACCATCACTTGTCGGTCAAAACGTCCCGGACGCAACAGCGCCGAATCCAGAACATCGGGACGGTTGGTCGCGGCGATGATAATAATTCCGGTATTCCCTTCAAACCCGTCCATTTCTGTCAAGAGCTGGTTGAGGGTTTGTTCCCTCTCGTCGTTTCCGCCGCCGATACCTGCGCCTCTTTGCCGTCCGACGGCGTCGATTTCATCGATGAAGATTAAGCAGGGAGCGTTTTCTTTGGCTTTTTTGAATAAGTCGCGGACGCGGGATGCACCGACGCCGACGAACATCTCCACAAATTCCGAGCCGGAGATGCTGAAGAAGGGAACCCCGGCTTCCCCTGCGATCGCTTTAGCGAGTAATGTTTTCCCGGTTCCTGGAGGGCCAATTAACAGGACGCCTTTGGGAATTTTCGCACCTACGGCGGTGAATTTCTCTGGGAGTTTGAGGAAGGTGACGACTTCTTCAAGTTCTTCTTTGGCTTCTTCGATTCCGGCGACGTCGTCAAATTTGACGCCGGTTTTGGCTTCCATCTGAAATCTGGCTCTTGATTTCCCGAAGTTCATGGCTTGCCCAGAGGCATTACTAGAACGACGGAAAATAAACATTAATACTCCCAGTAAGAAGAAGAGTAATAGTAAGTTTGCCGCTACTCCCACCGCTGCGGTGTTATCGGTCGAAGGTTGTACATCAAGTTCGACATTTTTGTCGCGGAGTTGTTCGATCAATTCTGGGTTTTGCTCTAGAAGCATTACCTCTTGCGGCGGATCGGTTGGCTTTTGCCCCGTTAATCTAACCTTAGCCATCCGGGTGGCTGGGTCAATTTCCACTTTGGTGACTTGGTTTGCCTCAAGTTTCTGCAATAAATCGCCATAGGTGAGGGTGTTCTGCTCTGCCTTGGCGAGGGCAGGAGGACTCAGCAGCATCCCCTGGAAAATCATCAAACTGGCGGCGATCTGCCAGAAGCGTCGTGGCGCTGGTTTAACGGAATCTTTAGACCTTTTTGCCGGTCGATCCCCTATCCATGCTTCGATCCCAGAATTATTGTTCATAACTATTGCCCTTTCCCTGCTGCTTTGACTCAACCCCTAGGTTGCTGGATTTCCAGAGGAATCTGCCTAAATCAGGAGTTGAGCAGACCTTTCCATCTTCTAGTTTAACTGTCTCGATTCCAGCCTTGCCGAGAATCGGTTTGCTGGTTTTGGCTGCTTTGTTGACGAAGTTGGGTGGAACTTGTTATCTTAAACGTATTCATAACGAGTACGCTTTAATATTAGCGTAAATTTATCTACCGATGTCTCGGTGACAGGTGATTGCCTAAAATTAACTATTTTTGCGGTTACTAAAGCTTGTTTTCATCTTCATGGAGGATTGATATGGTCAAAATTGTGGGAATTGGCGGGAGTTTACGGGCTGAATCTCAAAGTCAGCTGGCTCTAAATTTGGCAGCTTTGCGAATGCGATCGCTTGGTGCTGAGGTAGAAGTTCTTGATTTGCGGCTAATGAATCTGCCTTTTTGTAACGGGGAAAAGGAATTTCCAGACTTTCCAGATGTTGCAAAGATGCGGAAAGCCGTCGCTGATGCAGATGGCTTAATTTTGGCAACCCCTGAATATCATGGTAGTGTCAGTGGTGTGCTGAAAAATGCCTTAGATTTAATGAGCTTTGACCAGCTAAGCGATAAAGTTGCAGGTTTAATTAGTGTCTTGGGAGGTCAGTCAAATAGTAACGCTCTCAACGATCTGCGGGTGATTATGCGCTGGGTTCATGCTTGGGTAATTCCGGAACAAATTGCCATTGGACAAGCTTGGAAAGCGTTTGATGCTAATGGGAACTTGCTGGATGATAAACTTTCTGAGCGCTTTGATGAGTTTGCTAAAAGTTTAGTAGAAAATACCCAAAAACTGAGAAAGGCTGCCTAGTTTTCGGCTTCAATTGGGGAAGTTTTAACGCAAAGGTCCGCCAAGGAAATCGCAAAGGTACGCAGAGATGATTTTTCTTTGCGTATCTTTGCTTTATTCCTTTGTGGTTCTAAGCGTTAAAAAACACCCAATTATTTAATGATGGTGGTGATCGTGGTCGTGGTGATGACCGTGGTCATGGTGATGATGACCGTGATCGTGGTGGTCGTGGGTATGAGCCGCTTGCATCGCCGCCATCTGAGGATTAACGGAAAGAGCTTGTTCTGAAAATAAAGCTTCAATCTGAGGATGCGCCCATTCTGCTGCCATCTTTAAAAATTCTGGATGGTCGTTGACGCACTCCATTTGCACGTAAGTCACTTCAGGATGCCGACGCCGTAAGCTATGCAGGATGTGGTCTACATCTAGCAGAGTTTCGTGATTCTCGGTCGCAAAGCCGATTGGCATGAAAACGACGGAGGTAGCACCCAGCAGAATTAGATTTTCAGCAGCTTGGGTGGCATTGGGTTGAGTCCATTCAATCAGAGGCGTGTCATGGTTGAGCCAACCCACTGAAATCAGCGGATATTTATTGATCAGGTTCTCTCTAACTCTCTCGTAGAGTGCCTCACTTTCAGTGATGCCGGAGGTAAATCCTTTGGCTTTGTGAGGGCAACCGTGGTTCATCAACACGATTGCAGTTTGGGAGGGTAGGTGCGCGACTGCTAAATCGCGAGCAATTTTCTCTTCTACCAGACGCGCTAACAACTCAATGTAGGCGGGTTCGTTGTAGAAGGAGGGAATATAGCGCTGTCCCTTAATCCAATGTTCGCTACCGTCAGAGAGTTTGGAAAGGGCGTTATTTACTTGCTCGACCGCAATCCCGCTGGTAAAGATAGAATCTACTACTAAGAGCGGGTAGATCAGCAGTTTGTCAAAACCCTGCTCTTTGATTTCAGCAAGAACCTGTTCGGGAAGGAAGGGAGCGCAGAAGTTAAAGGCTTTGAAAACTTTAACGCGATCGCCCCATTTTTCTTGTAGATTTTTTTCTATCCCCGCTCGTTGCTGTTCAAAAATTGCATTGTGGGGGGAAATAAAATGATCGTGCTGGTGGTTCCACTCGTGCAGGTCAAAGATTGCCAAAAGCTTTGCGAGTGGTGGATAAATCCACGTCGGTACCGGCGCAAACTTAGCGGTGAGTAGATTTAAAGCTTGTTCGTTATAGTTGGCAAAGTCGTCGTAGCTTTCTACTTCGCCATAGCCCATCAGCAATACGGCTACGCGGTCGTTACCAGTGGCTGAATCGTTATTTTGTTGAAGTTTTTCTGGGGTGGCTACCAAGTCGCGTTCCTCAACTTGAATGGTGTCTACATCAGAGTGGAAACTGGGGCGATCGCGTTGTCGTACAGATTCAATCCCCTCAAAGCACCACTCCTTTTTTAGGTTAACATCCCCTATGGGGGGATTAAGGTAAAAAATTTAGTAGTTAGATAATATTGCAGCGAGTTTTGAGGCGCGATTCATCCATCCAATGATTGATACAAGTCAGGAGCGAGCGATCGGGGGAAGAGCTGCATCTAGTAGCATACGCTAACGCGATCGCGTCCTTGCGCCTTCGCTTTGTAAAGTGCCGCATCCGCCGCATGAATGACTGCCTCTCCCGTATTGCCGTAAATCGGGAATTTTTGTTTTTGTAAAGTTTCGTACAGCGATATAATTGGCTAGCGCTAAGGCAAGATTTTCTGCGACTGTCACTGGTTATACCCCAGCGCACATTAAATTCTGGATCTACCCATTCAATCGCTTGATAGCCGCTGAAGTGCTGAATATTAAGCGTTGCATCTGCTTCCCAATTTTGCTGAGATGGCTTCCCCGCATTTTCCCAGCGCTTTGCCATGCGAACCTGCTAGAGACACAACCCCGCAATCGAAACCCCAATACCAACAAGGAAAGGCAGCCGTCGCGACGCCACCGCATATCCTCTGTAAACGAACAGTCTCAAGGGCATACACTTAGCGATCGCTAGATTTCGCTGAAGCGCTGTTATCTTCTTGTGTCTCATTTGCTAAATGTTTCCTGAATCCAACAGAACGTGTTGGGATTGTGTTCAGGAATTTTGCCACTGTCACGTACAGTCACCCTGTTTTTTCACTTCTTGTCACATACATTTCTTGTCAAATAATAAGTGCAACATAATAGCGACAGGCAGTTTATGTCTTTAGCTAAAGCGCGTAAGTCCAAATTTACTAATCATTAAAATTATAGATTCTGCTGGGAACCCGCTAACAACTAGATGCACCGTGAATTGAAACCTTTAAAGGTCTTTCTAAGATTTTTTATATCTGAAGATCGATGTTTTATTTGTAAGATATTTTCATAATTCAACTGATGCTCGTCATCATTTGCCCCTAACCCTTAGAAATGATGAGCGTCATTATTTGCCCAGGTATCCACGATCCAGCACTAACCCAGAGTTTTCTGGAAGAATTACAGCCAAAAAAGAGAGAGAACCTGTTGATTTTTCCGGTTCAAGAATTCGCCGCTTACTCAGCAGCGGATATTTACAATTATTTGTGCGTAAATCTTAGTCCGCCTAGCTCCCAAGCATCACCCGTAATCTTTATTAGCTTCAGTGCGGGTGTTGTGGGGGCAATTGGAGCGGCTTGGCTGTGGCAGCTATCAGGAGGAACGGTTAAAGCTTTGATTGCGCTAGATGGCTGGGGTATGCCTTTGTCTGGTAACTTTCCCATCCATCGACTCAGTCACGATTACTTTACACACTGGAGTTCAGCGGTACTGGGAAGTGGCGAAGAGAGTTTCTATGCCGATCCGCCAGTAGAGCATTTAGAATTATGGCGATCGCCTCAAACTGCACAAGGTTGGTGGGTAAGTTCAGTAAAGGGAAAAGCGGAAACGCGAACCTACACCACAGCCGCTGAGTTTTTAGCCAGTCTGTTGCAGCGTTACGAGAATGGATAATATCGAATCTGGTTGATGACCCACAAATACGAAAAAACCCCACCCTGCCATCGCCTGCGGCTAAAGTGGCTTTTGAGCAGGTAAGCCGACAGTGCGCGGAAATTCCCTCGGCGTGGGTGCCACTTTGCGGAGATAAAGACAGTGGCGATCGCTATGACTACAAGGAGTCGTAAACCCTCCTATCGACTCAATGACACCACCCAATTGCACAAGCGCTGGTTGTAGAGCATTGGTTTCTTCTTCTGTCCACTGTCCTCGATAGAGGATGGCTAAGCCACCGGGTTTTAGTAACGGGAGGGCATATTCTGCACAGACAGATGCTGTGGCGACGGCTCTCACCAGTGCCAAGTCGTAAGAAGCTCGATGCTGGGGATGTTGACCAATTTCTTCGGCTCTACCAGTCAAAGTAGCAGCATTTTGAATCCCCATCTGGTCGATCAGAGTTTCTAAAAACGCGATTTTTTTGCGCGTGGCATCCAGTAAAGTGACGGTGCAATGGCTGAGGGCGATCGCAATGGGAATCCCCGGAAATCCTCCTCCAGTTCCAATATCGATAGCGCGTTCGACGGAGGGAAAAGACAAGTGATCGCTTGTCCCTTCCGAATGGGAGGATAGCAGGGGTGCAATTCCTCGCAGAGAATCCCACAGATGTTTTTCCCAAAACTCTGTCGGTTCGGTGATGCGAGTTAAATTTAGCTGGCGGTTTCCTGCCAAAATTAGCTTGTAAAGGCGCTGAAATTGTTGCATCTGTTCGGCTTCCGGCTGCCAGCCTAATGTTTGCTGCCAGATATCTGCCATTTCCGGCAATATTAGCGTCTCAATCTCACCCATGACCGCCAACCTTCAACTTTTTAAATTTGTGAATTACCCTTCGGGAAAGGGTTCGCCCTACAACCGTCCAAACCCCTTTAAGCTGCTGGTTGCGGCTCAATCACTTTGGCTTCTAATGATGCTGGCTCCACCGAGTGCAACTCTCCGTGGTTAATTGTCCAGCATCGATCGGCGATCGCTAACAAATCACCCGCATCGTGAGTGACAACCAACAGCGTCCAATGGGTTTTGAGTTTTGCTAATAAACTCACTAGCTGACGCCGCATTGACCAATCTAGCCCAGCGGTGGGTTCATCCAACAACAGTAAATGAGGTTGGCGAATTAACTGCACTGCTAGAGCAAGGCGTCGCTGTTGACCTCCACTCAAGGAATGCGGTGAGGTATGCAACGGCAGATGTGCCAGATTTACTTCTTGCAGAGCTTCCGTGACTTTTTCCGATCCCAACTCTGGATGCCCCATCCGCAGTTCTTCTAAAATTGTCCCGCCACAAAAATGCCGCTCTGGAAATTGAAACACTAATCCTCCCAACTGTTGCAGATGTTCGGGAGTCAGTTCTTGGTCTCGCCAATAGAGGGCACCATCCGTTTTTTCCGCCAGACCTGCGAGAATTTCTAAAAATGTGCTTTTGCCAGAGCCACTTGGGCCAATGACAAGACCCAGATTGTTCGGTGCCAGTTCTAAATTAAGGGCTTTTAGAATCGCAGTAGGGGCAGCCGGGGGGTGATAAGTCAGGTTTTTGAGATAGAGCATTAATTACCCAAATAGAAAATAGAAAGCGAACTCGTCAAGGCATCCAGTTGGGAACAAAAAAGCCTTCTTTAATTTTGACTTAAATTATTCGGCACAGGAAAAACTGAACGAAACCTGTTTTTGAGCAAAACAAATTTTATCCGCGATTCCGGATCTCTTTATTTCTACTTTTATCCTTGGCATTTAAAAAAAATTAACTAAATTTTTCCGGAACCTGGAATTTAGTAAAGGCGTCAAACGCATTTAACTCTCTTTATCTAGAAGTGACTAATTATACACTTGTTGTTTCTAAATGTTGAGCCGAAGGGCGATGGTAACAGAATATTTTCTGGCGTTACTAGATAGCATTTAACATTGGAGACAGCATTCACTCAAGCGTAAGGTTTTGTGAGGATGACGATAATGGATCGATTTTCGGTTCCGAAGCAGATTGTTTCTGCGATCGCAAATACACCCGCGATTTGCTCTAAGCCTTTGATCGCGCCAGCGTCTGCACGTTTTGCTCTGCTCGCATCGCTGATGGCAGTCAGCGTTTGGTCTAGCCCTAGTCTAGCGGATGACCCTTTTCGCTCTAGCAATCCTCGGAATATCGGAGACAGTACAGAAGCTGCTTTCAAGGCAATCTTTGAAAAGGGAAACTATCTAGAAGCAAAGCGTTACCTACAGCAAGCGGAAACGCAGGAACCCAACGAACCCCTAGCATACGCAATGAAGGCGTCTCTCACCTACTCCTCTATCGACTGGAAAGGGGAAAGTGCGGAGAGCAAGCAACAAAAACAAGCTTTGTTAGATGAGTTTAAATTATACGCGGACAAGACGCTGCAAACGGCTGAGAAGCTCACAGCAAGCGATCCCTTGCGGGGAAATCTCTACACCGCAGTAGGTCATTTTTTACAAGGCGCTCATACGATTGCGATCGCGAATCGAGATGCAATCAAAAGTGGCCCGCAAGCTTTGAGTAAATTGCAGCAGGTATTTGAATACCTCGATAAAGCTGAAAAGGTAGCACCTGATGACGCAGAACTCAACTTGCTCAAGGGGTATATGGATTTGATGATTGCGGTGAATTTGCCATTTTCTAACCCCAATCAAGCGATTGAACGCTTAGAAAAAGCAAGTCCATCTTATTTGGCTTATCGAGGAATTGCCGTCGGCTATCGGGACTTGAAGAAGTACGATAAGGCGTGGGAATTTGCGGAGAAGGCAAGTCAAATCACGCCAAATAACCCAGAATTGTTCTATCTCAAGGGGCAGATCCTGGTTGAGCAAGGGAAGAAGAAAAACAATAACCAAGATTTGATCAAGCGAGCGGTGGAGAATTTTGACAAAGCGATCGCAAAAGAAGCCCAACTCCCGGCGAACGTCGTTAAACAGCTGAAGCGAGAACGCGATAAAGCACAACGCCGGATTACGGGAGGATAAAGCCTAAAAGGATGAAGTATAAACGATAGGATGAAAGAAAGGATGAAATGAGTTTGCGGTTCCAAAACAATGGATTGAAGCCGATTTCTCGAATTTCATCCTTTACACTTTATACTTCACGGTTGATATGCAGGTAGTGTTCCGCGAGTTTAACCCTTTCGATCTGTGGATCTGGCTGGAGTTCAGCATGGTTCCCTCGGAGATGGAAAAGCAGTATGTCGAGGAGGTGTTTAACTCCTGGTTCTTCTTGGGGAAATTGGGAGGATTTAATGCAGAAAATCTCCAAGTCCAGGATACGGGTTTAGATATCAGCTACATGGATTACGATTCTGACGCAGCGGATAACACGATGGTCTCGCTCATGCATAATATGGGCGAGTTTGAGTACGAAGGGGGATGGGCACGGTGCTGGCTCGATCTGGGAACCAGTGATGCGATCGCGCTTGATGTCTTGATTAACTCCCTCAACCAGCTGAACAACGAATACGTAAGAATTGAACGTTTGTACATTGGCGGCGAAAATGAAGACTGGCCTGTTGAGGGTAGCGAAAGTCGGGCTGCCTTTAGTTACAACGAAAATTGACAAAAACGATGCACAAATCAGGTGAAATTCGGGTGCTTGCCTTGGGGCTGATTCGGAACGACGAGCGCATTTTTATTTCCGAAGGCTATGACCCCGTTAAGCAAAATACATTTTATCGCGCCTTAGGGGGCGGCGTTGACTTTGGAGAAACCAGCCTCGAAGCACTGCAACGAGAATTTCAAGAAGAAATCCAGGCTGAATTAACGAATATTCGATATCTTGGCTGTATCGAAAATTTGTTTACTTTCAATGGGAAGCCTGGTCACGAAATCATTCAACTGTATCAATGTGATTTTGTCGATTCCAAGCTTTATCAGATTGAACGAACAATTTTTGCTGAAGGCGATCGCCAAAAAGCGGCACTTTGGGTAGAAATTAATCGTTTTACATCTGGCGAGTTGCGATTAGTCCCAGGAGAATTTTTGCATTACTTGTAATCTTGTAGGGACATGGCATTGCCATGTCCCTAGACCTAAAAAAACTACATCCCTCGCGGATTAAGATTTATCGGAACATACTGCTGACAGAGCTATCTTCGTGAACCCGCCAAATAGTTTCGCCCAGCACATTGGCGACCGAAAGAACCGTCAGTTGTTTAAATCTATCTGTTTCGGGGACTGGGATGGTGTTGGTGACAATCACCTCTTCAAATATCCCGCTTGAGAGCCGCTCAATCGCGGGTGGAGAGAAAACTGCATGGGTAGCACAGGCATATACCTGCCTAGCCCCTTCTTTGCGTAACAACCGAGCGCCCTCTGAAATGGTGCCGCCGGTGTCAATCATGTCGTCTACTAAGACGGCTGTTTTGCCTTCGACATCGCCAATCAGATTCATTACTTCTGCTACGTTATGCGCTTGCCGACGCTTATCAATAATCGCCAACGGCGCATCGTTCAGCTTTTTCGCAAACGCTCTAGCTCTAGCCACACCACCTACATCCGGTGAAACAACAACCAAGTCAGATAGTTGCTTGTTTGCCAGGTAATTGATGAGGGCGGGTGAGCCGTAGACGTGATCGAAGGGAATATCAAAGTATCCCTGAATCTGGGCTGAGTGCAAATCCATCGCCAAAATCCGGCTGGCTCCAGCCTCTGTAATCAGGTTCGCAACCAGCTTGGCGGTAATGGATTCGCGTCCCGCTGTTTTGCGGTCGGCTCTCGCATAGCCATAATAAGGAATGACTGCGGTAATTTGTCGAGCCGAGGCGCGGCGACAGGCGTCAACCATGATCAGCAATTCCATCAAGTGATCGTTCACCGGATGGCAAGTGGGTTGAATTAAGTAGACGTCACACCCTCGAATCGATTCTTGAATTTGAATGTAAAGCTCTCCATCAGCAAACCGCTTGCGAACCATTGGTCCCAAGTCCATGCCTAGATAGCGAGCAACTTCCTGAGAGAGGGGTATATTAGCAGAGCCGGAAAACAGTCGCAGACGATTGTTATCTGCTATTTGTGGCAGCGTAGGCTGAAGCGATATAGTGGGAGAACGGAGCACAGCAGACCCTCAAGAGCTACTTCGATCGCAATCTTATCATTGTCGCCGAAAAGACTTATCAAATTTATTTGTTAAGAAGGGATGAATATCTGAATCACTGGTTACAGAATATCTAAAAAATTGCTCTACAGACAAGAATTAGAAAGTTTTGGTCTTAAGTTTGAGAACCTAACTCTTCAATGCAGGTTTCTTCAGGTATGACCATCTCAGTAGAATACCTTAGTTTTTGGAATCTTAAGTAAACTGTCAAGATAACGTCTCCGTATTTCTCCTGATAAAACATAAACTTTAGATCGCATAGGCAAGTCAAATGTACAGATTTCTAGACAAATGCTTTGATAATAAATAATTTTTTAACAAATAGAAAGCAAAGTAAAAATACATTAAGGGAACGCGATCGCCGATTAGCCGCATCGGAAAGTCCGACTGATGGCTGGGGGGAGCGACTCACTTTCCAACAAGCTCCAACAAGCCAAAATTAGAAGCTGATGGAACGGTGAGCGACAGCTTTTGCCAAAATAGATCCAAGAAGGTAAGGTAGCATAGCTTTGTCATAATTGCATCTTGAAAAGCCCTTCTTCCCTAGCCCTTATTTATGCAACCCCCGATTGTCATTGGAACGATTCTACAAAACCGCTACCGCTTGATCGGTATTCTCGGTCAGGGAGGGTTCGGACGAACGTATCTAGCAGAGGACCAGGGGCGCTTTAGCGAACGATGTGCCTTAAAGGAATTAATTCCTGCTCAAGAATCAGCTTATGCGCTGGAGAAAGCAAGGGAACTATTTCAGCGAGAGGCGACGACTCTTTACCAAATCCAGCACCCGCAGATTCCCCAGTTTCGGGCTACTTTTGAGCAAGATCAGCGGTTGTTCCTAGTGCAGGACTATGTGGAGGGGAAGACTTATCGGATGCTGCTTGATGAGCGTCGGAGTCAAGGCAACACTTTCTCGGAGGCAGAAGTGGTGCAATTTCTGCGGCAGTTGTTGCCCGTCTTAGCCCACATCCATGTTAAAGGGATTATTCATCGGGATATTGCGCCGGACAATATTATTTTACGGGAGAGCGATCGCTTACCTGTGCTGATCGATTTCGGCGTGGTTAAGGAGCTGGCAACTCGGTTTCAGCTACCAGATGTTACCAGACCAATCGCGACAACGGTCGGGAAACCCGGTTATGCCCCCAGCGAACAAATACAGGCAGGGCAAGCTTACCCTAGCAGCGACCTCTACGCTTTAGCGGCGACGGCTGCGGTAATGCTCACAGGCAAAGAGCCAGCAGAATTGCTGGATGCGACTCAGCTAACGTGGCAATGGCGCAGGTGGGCGAACGTCAGCGATGGGTTCGCTCAAGTATTGAATCGGATGTTAAGTTATCGACCGGGCGATCGCTACCAATCAGCTGGAGAAGTTGTACAAGCACTCCAATCTCTGACGAATACAACCGCCGCTCTTCAACCGCCACCCGCAACTTTTCAACCGCCACCATCGATCCAACCGCCACCCGCAACTTTTCAACCGCCACCCGCAACTTTTCAACCTCCACCCGCTAACCCGCAACCGCCAGCTCCCAGCCCTCAACCGCCCCGTCCGACTACTTCCCAAGTACAAACAGTAGCGGTAGGACGCCGACCCGATCCGGTGACGCCTAACCAAAATACTCCTGGCAACCCGGTCAATCCGAATGCCGCCCGTCCAACTCGACCCGATCCAGTGATTCCCGAACCGCGCCGCTCGACTTGGGAAGATCCTTGGGCTGTCTTCGCAGTTGTAATCAGTCTTGCTTTATTAGCTGGACTGGGTTCTTGGGCGTTAGTCAGCTTTGTGATTAATCGGCAGCCTCAACCAGATCCAACGCCGATAGTTTCTGACACCCCAACACCAACGCCCACACCAACGCCAACGCCCACACCAACGCCAACGCCCACACCCAGCTTAGAACCAGTAGCGTACAGTCAGCGCCTAAACTTAGTACCCGGTCAAACGCTGAATAAACAAGGAAATCTCAAAGGAAACGAAACTCTGAACTACATCATTCGTGGAGAACAAGATCAACAATTAAATTCCTTGCTGAATGACGAAGGCGTGTTAATGACGGTGTTGGGACCCGATCAAAACCCAATTAGTAACAATGCTAGGCGAGTCCGAAGTTGGACAGGAACGCTTCCCTTTACCGGCAATTACACCATTCAGCTAAGTCCGATCAAGGGGTTGCCTCAGAGCGACTATAACTTACAGATTAGCCTTGCGAACCCAGTCCCAACGCCAACGCCGACACCCACACCCACTCCGACACCTACTCCTACTCCCACTCCTCCCGCCGGTCAATTTGATACTCAATCGATTACCTTCCCTCCCGGCGAACCGGCTGTGCAGGTTTCGGCTCGAACCAGTCCGCAGCGGATTAAGCGTTACTTGGTAAATGTGCAACAAGGGCAGGTACTGAAGGCGGACATTCAACCAGGTGGGGCAACTTTAGATATTCGGTATCCCGATGGCGCTCTCGTGGAAGATGCCTCTGGCGTTTTGTCTTGGCAGGCTCAGGTGCCTCGCGCTGGAAATTATCAAATTGATGTAATTGCGCCAGAGGATACACCCTTTACGCTAGATATTAGTGTTCGGTAATGGGTAATCGATGGTGGGTAAACCTTAGAAGATGGATTTCCAACTTTACAAGCTTCCAACTTCTACTGACAACTGACGAGTGACAACTGACGAGTGACAACTACTTTGAACGCGCTACTAATTACTGGAACCGATACGGACGCTGGGAAAACAGTTTTGACTGCGGCTTTGGCAGCTTATTGGCAGATGTATTGTCCTGCCAAAAGCTTAGGGATGATGAAGCCAATTCAGTCGGGAACTGGGGATAGAGAACTTTACAATCAGTTATTTTCTCTCAATCAATCTTTAGAGGAAATTAATCCGTTGTACTTCCAGGCACCGTTAGCGCCTCCCATCGCCGCTGAACGGGAAGGAAGGAGTGTTGACTTAGGAAAAGCTTGGCAAGCGTTTGAAAATCTGCGGCGTCAGCGAGATTTTGTGCTGATAGAAGCATTGGGAGGATTGGGTTCGCCGGTTACGCACGAACTCACGGTAGCGGATTTGGCTAGGGATTGGGGGTTGCCAACGGTATTAGTGGTGCCGGTAAGATTAGGAGCGATCGCCCAAGCGGTTGCGAATGTTGCCCTCTCTCGTCAGTCGGGCGTCCACCTCAAAGGCATCGTCCTGAATTGCGTTCAACCTCGTACCGAACAAGAAATCGCCGATTGGTGCCCAAGCGATTTGATTGAGTCTTTCACCAATACCCCAGTTTTTGGGATTCTGCCCAATCTGAGCGACCTCAGCGATCTCGGTAAACTCGCTCAAGTTGCGTCAGATTTAGATATAGAGCGATTGATGCCACTTTAACCAAAATTCAAAGATAACCAAGGGTAGGGAGTCAAGTTCTGGCGATACACCGCCCTACCCGATTAATTCCTTCACGTCATCATAAATTTTTGGAGTCTGAATAAGATGTTTGCTACTTCTTTAAGCCCTCTTTCTGTTGATTCATCTCGGATTCGACCGGAAA
This sequence comes from Trichocoleus sp. Lan, assembly GCF_039961855.1. Lineage (NCBI taxonomy): Bacteria > Bacillati > Cyanobacteriota > Cyanophyceae > Leptolyngbyales > Trichocoleusaceae > Trichocoleus > Trichocoleus sp. Lan. Next base: position 22,356 of record NZ_JAMPKA010000045.1, read on the forward strand.
TTCAAGCATTGCAGCCGATGCTGGTGGAGTTGCGGCGGCGGCTGCATCAGCGCCCTGAATTAGGCTTTCGAGAGCATTTAACTGCCGAGTTAGTTTCCCAAAAACTGCAAGAATGGGGAATTGAACATGAAACTGGCATTGCAAATACTGGAATTGTTGCCACAATTACTGGTAATAAACCCGGTAAAGTGTTGGCAATTCGGGCCGATATGGATGCCCTGCCGATTCAAGAAGAGAATGATGTGCCTTATCGGTCGCAGCATGATGGAGTGATGCACGCTTGCGGTCATGATGGACATACAGCGATCGCGCTTTCCACGGCTTACTATCTCTCTGAGCATCGCGATGACTTTGCTGGCACTGTAAAAATTATCTTCCAACCTGCTGAGGAAGGGCCGGGAGGTGCCAAGCCGATGATTGAAGCCGGTGTCTTACAAAATCCCCAGGTGGATGGGATTATCGGGCTGCATTTATGGAATAATCTGCCTCTCGGCACTGTGGGAGTCCGTACAGGTGCTTTGATGGCAGCAACAGAAGGTTTTCGCTGCACGATTCAAGGCAAAGGCGGACACGGGGCGATTCCTCATCAAACAGTTGATTCAATTTTAGTCAGCGCTCATATTGTTACTGCCTTGCAGACAATTGTGGCTCGAAATGTCTCGCCCCTAGAGTCCGCCGTCGTTACCGTCGGGGAACTTCATGCAGGCAAAGCGCTTAACGTAATTGCTGATACGGCTTTCTTCACGGGTACTGTGAGATATTTCAATCCGGTTCTAGGAGAACTTATTCCGCAACGGATTGAGCAGATTATTGCGGGTATTTGTCAAAGCCACGGTGCCACTTATCAACTGGACTACAAGCGGCTTTATCCTCCGGTGATTAATGATGCCAAGATGGCGGAACTCGTGCGTTCTGTGGCGGAAGGGGTGGTAGAAACTCCGATTGGAATTGTGCCAGAATGCCAAACAATGGGCGGCGAAGATATGTCTTTCTTTTTGCAAGCCGTGCCCGGTTGCTATTTCTTCTTGGGTTCGGCGAATGTAGAAAAAGAGTTAGCGTATCCGCACCATCATCCGCGATTTAATTTTGATGAAACAGCACTGGAGATGGGTGTTGAGATATTTGTCAGGTGTGTTGAGAAATTTTGCAGAGTGGAGGATTGAAGGCTTGTCAGGGTGAAGGTTTAAAGGATCGTTTGAGTCTATAATTGCTAACCTGCTAACCTGAAACTCGCTGGCAATCTTTCTTCAATCGCATGAGGTGCTGATGACTTCTCAACTGCCAAATTTAAATGATTTGCAACAAGCACAGCGAGCGATCGCAGACTTCGAGCAATCTAGCGCTCCCAGCGTTTGGTCTAGTTTGGATAAACAGCAAGTTATTGCTGATATGCGATCGCGTCTAATCGATCCCTTTCAAGTAAATCAAGGGGGACAACCCTTCTGCGGGCCAGCATCGATTGTATTTGAGCTGGTTCGCAAACAGCCCCTCAAATACGTACAAATTTGCCGCAGTTTATTTGAAATCGGCGGTTTTCAAGCGAGAACTCGATATATTCAAGCATCGCCCAGACTGCGCCAAAGCCAAGGCAGACTGCGGATGGGGATGGCAGATTGGATGCTATTGGCAACCTTGCGCGAATCAGAAAACCTGATTTTTCCAGTCGAACCCAACGCCCCCAACATCATTCGGAATCTGGGCGGGATGACGAAATCTTGGGAAATGAAAGGCTGGGTGAAAGAAGTGCTGGGCTATCGTCAATTTAAATATGCCCATACCTATATTTATGGCGAATTTGATGCGATGCGCGAAGCCGCAGAAGTCATCGCCAGCGGTGGCGTAGCGTTTGCTTTGGTTACGGCAGAAGGGTTACTCAGCAACAAACCGCCACTGCTGCCTTACCCGACTCACTGGATTTCCCTATTAGGCAATATTGTGATTCAACCAGGTAAACCTTGGCACCACGATAGCGGACATATCAGCTTCGACATCTACACTTGGGCAAGAAAGATGCACGTAGACGCAGCTGAGGGTCCATTCGAGGATTATTTTTGGGGAATTGTCATGGGAAGAATGTAAAATTCTCAAGGAATATTTCATACCTTAGTAGGTAGACACAAAAAAACCGAAAATATAGATAGAAAGCCGGTTTGAAAAAAACAGCCTTCTAAAATATCTACAATCTACTGAGCTATGAAACGACCTGCTGTGCGAACCTCTGCCGTATTTCTTACCGTTGCATTCTTACTGTCAGCCTGCACCCAAACGAACCCTGTGGGCACAAACCCCACTACTGCCCCTTCAGCAGCCCCAGGTTCATCTAGTGCCATTCCAATTGGGATTGCCTTAGCGCAAACCAGTAACGTCGCTCTCCTCGGTCAGGAAGGCATTGCAGGTGCCAAAATTGCCGAGAAATACTTTAATGACAAAGGTGGTATTGACGGTACCCCGATTAAATTGATTGTTCAGGACACAGGTGGAGAGGAAGCCGGAGCTATCAATGCCTTCCAAACCCTGATTAGTCAGAATAAAGTTGTCGGAATTGTTGGACCAACTCTTTCGCAGCAAGCATTTAGTGCCGACCCCATTGCAGAGAGAACCAAAGTGCCAGTTATTGGAGCATCCAACACAGCTAAAGGAATTCCGGAGATTGGAGATTATGTTGCTCGTGTCTCAGCACCCGTTTCCATTGTCGCCCCTCTCTCGCTAAAAGCAGCCCTCAAGCTTAACCCAAATATCAAGAAAGTTGCGGTATTTTACGCTCAGAATGATGCATTTAGTAAGTCGGAGACAGAAATTTTTCAGCAAACAGTTAAAGACCAGAAACTTGATTTAGTAACCGTACAAAAGTTCCAGACGAGCGATACTGATTTTCAATCGCAAACCACCAATGCTATTAACTTAAAACCCGATTTAGTAATTATTTCTGGGCTGGCGGCAGACGGAGGAAACTTGGTTCGCCAACTGCGGGAACTGGGTTATAAAGGTACGATTGTTGGGGGCAATGGATTTAATACTTCCAATATATTTAATGTATGTAAAGTTCTCTGCGATGGAGTTCTCGTTGCACAAGCTTATAGCCCTGAATACTCTAGTGAGGTGAACACTGCTTTCCGCACCGCTTATCTCAATCAATATAAAAAAGAACCACCACAATTTAGTGCCCAAGCCTTTACAGCGGTTCAAGTGTATGCAGAGGCTCTGAAAGCTTTAAATCAGAAAACCAAAATCAGCACAATGCCTCTGCCACAACTGCGTACAGAACTGAACAAGCAGTTGCTAGCTGGTACGTACCAGACGCCACTAGGTGAGATTGGCTTTACGCCAGTAGGTGATGTCAAACAAAAAGAATTCTACGTCGCACAGCTCAAGGTAGATGCAGACGGAAATAATGGTAAATTCGCTTTAGTTAAGTAACTTTAGGGTGGGCAAAGCCCACCCTAATCAAAAATATATGGATATCACTCTTTTTTTACAACAATTCCTAAACGGTTTATCTATTGGCAGTATTTACGCAATTTTTGCTTTGGGATACACTCTAATTTTTTCTATTTTAGGGATTATTAATTTTGCTCATGGGGCACTCTTTACTTTAGGAGCGTACTTCACTTATGCCCTGATGGGAGGAACATTTGGATTTAACGGATTATTTGCAAATGCAAGTTTACCGATAAAGCTTCCATTTGCACTAGCATTAATTTTAGGGAGTACGTTGGCTGGTTTGGTTGGGGTTGGAATTGAGCGTGTTGCTTTTCGACCTTTGCGACGTAAAGGCTCTGATCCTCTGCTGACGGTAGTTTCTAGCCTTGGTGTAGCCTTAGTAATTGTAAATTTAATCCAGTATTTGGTGGGAGCAGAAAGTTATAGTTTTCCTGCAAATACTTACGGTAACTTGCCTGCTTCTATCAACTTTGGTACGGGAGAAAACCCAATTCCTATTCGTAGCGTTCAAATTGTAATTTTTAGTGTATGTGTAATAATTTTGGCGATCCTCACTTATTGCATAAATCGTACTAAATTCGGTAAGGCGATGAAAGCTGTAGCTGAAGATCCGATAACTGCTAGTTTGTTAGGGATCAATACCGACTTCTTTATTGTTCTGACGTTTTTCGTCAGCAGTTTCTTAGCTGGATTGGCAGGGACTTTAGTAGGGTCTAGTGTAAGTATCGCTGGACCCTACTTGGGTATTGCATTTGGACTAAAGGGTTTAGCTGTTATTGTACTAGGTGGTTTAGGGAGTATTCCTGGTGCCGTCTTGGGAGGTTTAGCGATCGGTCTTGTGGAGGCATTTGTCCCTTCAGATTATTCTGCTTATAAGGATGCGTTTGCTTTTGGAATACTATTCATAATGCTGATAGTTAGACCTCATGGTTTGCTGGGGCGTCGCCTGATTCAAAAAGTATAGTTATTGGAATGTGAAATGTAAAATTAAATATTGCTCGTTAATTTTTTATTTTTAATGTGTTGCAATGAATGACTTTTTGAACACTTATGGATCGCTGATCGTTTCTATGGTGTTGGGGGCACTGCTAGGATTGTCGTTGTACCTGCCCCTAATGACTGGACAGTTATCTCTAGCTAGTCCTGGTTTTTATGCGCTGGGCGGATATATTGCAGCGATTCTATCTACCCAGGTATTTCGCGTTAGTGGCGGTTTATTCCCGATTCCGCTGCTGTTATTGGAGATGCTGGTTGCTGGTATAGTCTCTGGCATATTGGGCGTTATGGTGGGGATTCCGGCGCTGCGGTTGCGGGGGATCTATTTAGCGATCGCTACCATTGCCTTTGTAGAAGTTTTGCGCGTCCTATCGCTAAATTTGGATATTACTGGCGGCGCTGTCGGTATTTTTGGCATCCCCCAACCTTTCCAAACCCCTATCGAGTATTTGTGGATAGCGTTTCCTTTACTAATTATTAGTATGGTATTGCTTTATCGACTTGAACGAATTCGGGCAGGAAGGGCATTTACAGCTATTCGAGAAGATGAATTAGCCGCGGGGGCGATGGGAATCAATCCAACTTACTACAAAGTTCTAGCTTTTACCCTGGGCGCGATTTTGGCAGGAATCGCTGGGGCAGTTAGCGCCCATTTTCTTAATACCTGGAACGCCCGCCAAGGCACCTTTGATGCCAGTATTGTTTATTTAACTTCTGTCTTAATTGGTGGAACTAGAACTTTTGTAGGACCTGTATTGGGTGGTATGGTATTTACAGCTTTGCCGGAAATATTAAGGGGAATTGCAGATACTAGCGGTTTACCTACCTGGTTAGCAGGATTCCTCCGAGATGGTCGCTTGATTATTTTTGGGTTCCTAATAGTTGTGGGAACGATATTTTTCCCACAAGGCTTGGTGACGCCAGAATTGTTTAAGAGAAAAATGAAGAATAAAGCATGAAGGATGAAATTTCACCTTTAAAACTTGACACTTTGCCCTGTCTGGAAGCAAAAGCACTAATGCGCCAGTTTGGTGGCTTAGTAGCGGTGAATAATGTATCTTTCACGGTTCATAAAAATGAGATTTTTGGTTTAATTGGCCCCAATGGTGCTGGTAAAACTACACTATTTAATCTGATGACTGGGTTAATCCGGCCTTCCAGCGGGCAATTAGTCTATCAAGGCGAGGAAATTTCCCAGCGCCCTCCCCATCAAATCGCTACTAAAGGTATCGCCAGAACTTTTCAAAATATTCGCTTATTTGGTAATCTTTCGGCTCTGGAAAATGTGATGATTGCGCGGCATATTCATAATAAGGGCGCTAATATTCTATCTACTCTGTTAACTGGGCTGTTGAGTTTACCATCAGCGTCTAGGCGAGAACAGTTAAATAAACAAAAAGCGATCGCGTTACTGGATATGGTGGGATTAAGCGATCGTGCTGAAGAAAAAGCTCGAAATTTTCCTTATGGGGATCAGCGTCGGTTAGAAATTGCCAGAGCGCTAGCGTTAGAACCGCAAATTCTATTGCTAGATGAGCCTGCTGCTGGGATGAATCCTAGCGAAAAACACCAATTAAGCGAATTTATCCGAGAAATCCGCCAACAGTTTAACTTGACGGTAATCTTAATTGAACATCACGTGCCGCTGGTAATGGGATTATGCGATCGCATTGCCGTGTTAAATTTTGGTAAGTTAATTGCTTTGGGCGAACCATCGGTCATCAGAAACGATCCGTCTGTCATTGAAGCTTATTTAGGAAATGAATGAGGGCTTTAAACGTTGATGAACGCTGATAAATCCAGAGAATCAGGGGGTGGGCAAGAAAAGTTTACCCTGCTAGAACTTAAAAATATTTTTGTTAATTATGGTGGAATTCAAGCTTTAAACGATATTAGCCTGACTGTCAATAACGGCGAGGTTGTCACTCTTATCGGTGCCAACGGTGCTGGAAAAAGTACTACCCTCCGCGCTATCTCTAAGATAATTAATCCTAGGATTGGTAGCATTATTTACAGCGGTCGCAATATTACTCATCGCCAACCTCATGAAGTAGTGCGGCTAGGCATTGCTCATTCTCCAGAAGGACGTAGAGTATTAGCACGACAAACTGTTTTTGATAACTTAGAATTAGGTGCTTATATCCACTCCAACCAGGAAGTCGTAAGGGCTGATATTGATCGTCAATTTGAGATGTTTCCACGTCTTAAAGAACGTCGCAATCAACTTGCTGGGACACTCAGCGGTGGCGAACAGCAAATGTTAGCGATCGCTCGTGCTTTGATGAGCCGTCCAAAACTGTTACTACTAGATGAGCCAAGCTTGGGTCTTGCTCCTGCAATTGTCAGAGAAATTTTTTCCATTATTCAAAATCTCCGCGATACAGGAGTAACCATCCTTTTAGTTGAGCAAAACGCTAATCTGGCTCTTGAAGTTTCTGATAGAGGATATGTACTTGAAGCTGGTTGCATCACCTTGACCGGAAAATCTTCTGACTTGCTTAAGGATGAGCGGGTTATGAAGGCTTATTTGGGATGATTTAAGATATTTTTTACTTTTATTTGAAGATTTATTTTTGTTTATATTTGAGCGAAAATAAGAGCAATAAATTAAATAATAAAGCTGTCCAAAATTTGGATAAATATAAAAACTAATGGGAGCTATCTTACCGATTTTGGATCTATAGTTGATAACCCTTTCTTGCCTGATGGTTAGTATAGGCGATCGCCTATACTTAAAATAAATAGGTGGGCACTGCCCACCTTACTCCTTTACATTTTGCTTTTTAACTTTTGCTTTCTTTATGGAACTGCCATCCCGCGCTGTACGGCTGGACGCTGCTGAATTGTTTCAAACCAGCGCTTAAGATTTGGATGATTATCTAGTGTTAAACCTTGAAATTCATAGCTAGCAACCCAAGGAAATGTGGCAATATCGGCAATCGAGTATTCATTGCAGATAAATTCCCGATCTGCCAACTGTTTGTCTAAGACACCGTAAAGCCGTAGGGTCTCTTTCTCATATCGCTCAATTGCGTAAGGAATCTTTTCTGGGGCAAACTTCTTAAAATGGTTTAACTGACCAAACATTGGCCCGACGCTTCCCATTTGGAGCATCAGCCACTCCAGTACTTGAAAGCGAGCTTTTTGTTCTTTAGGTAAGAATTTTCCAGTTTTCTCTCCTAAATAGATCAGGATAGCACCCGACTCAAAAACCGTCATGCCAGTATCTTGGTCAACAATCGCGGGAATCTTGCTATTCGGATTAATGGCTACAAATTCTGGCGTAAATTGCTCTCCCTTCGTGATGTCAATCTTATGGACGTTGTAAGGAAGCTCGACTTCCTCCAATATGACAGAAGCCTTGCGCCCGTTCGGTGTCGTGAAGGTATAAAGGTCAATCATGAGGTTAGATGTTCAGTTTTGCCGTTCCACAAGGTAGTGTAACTTGAAAATTGAGGGCGCGATACGTGCTACGCACTTTGTCAGCTCTGAATTAATTACCACGATCTATAGGGATAGCATCTCGTTACTCTGGAAAATTTAAACACTAGCTTTTCGATGCAGGTAATATCTCCGATTGTTAAAGATTTAGTGCTGATTGGTGGCGGACACAGTCATGCCATTGTGTTGAAAATGCTTGGCATGAAACCACTACCAGGAGTACGCCTGACGCTGATTACAGACACTTCTCATACGCCCTATTCTGGTATGTTGCCCGGTCATGTGGCAGGTTTTTATGACTACGATGAAAGTCACATCGATCTGCGTCGTCTTGCCCAATTCGCCCAAGCACAATTTTATCTTGACCGAGCGATTGGTCTAGATTTGGAAAATAATAAAGTCATCTGTGCTAACCATCCAGATGTTGCATTTGATCTGTTATCAATTGATATCGGCAGTACCCCAGCCACAATATCTATACCAGGTGCAGCGGAGTACGCTATTCCAGCTAAACCCGTAGCAAAATTATTAAGTGAATGGGATCATCTGCTGAAAAGTGTTGCAGAAACGCCTGAGAAACCGATACAACTTAGCATTGTGGGTGGAGGTGCTGGTGGAGTGGAACTAGCACTGGCAATGCAATCTCGCCTGCATCAATTTTTTGAGCATTCCCAGCAGTTTCCAGAAAATCTAGAAATCCATCTATTCCATAGCGGTGTTGAGCTTTTACCGAACTATAACCCCTGGGTGGGTCGGCGTCTCCAGAAAATTTTGATCCAGCGTGGGGTTGAGTTGCATTTAGGGGAAAAGGTGTGTGAAGTTCAACCGCACAAGGTTATTTGTGAGTCTGGTTTAGTGGTTGAATGCGCTAGCGAGGGGACTCGTGCTGAGTGTCGCGTTTTTTGGGTAACACAAGCATCGGCACCTCGTTGGCTGCAAGCCTCTGGATTGGCTACCGATACTAAAGGCTTTATCCAGGTAGATGATACTTTGCGATCGCTCTCTCATTCCCAAGTATTTGCCGCAGGTGATATTGCCACGATGATTCATCATCCCCGTCCCAAAGCGGGAGTTTTTGCGGTACGTCAGGGGAAGCCACTGTTTAACAACCTGCGACGGACGCTACTAGGGAAACCACTCAAGCCGTACAAGCCGCAGAAACAATATCTTAGTTTAATTGGTACAGGGGATAAAAATGCGATCGCTTCTTGGGGAGCTTTTAGTTGGGAATCGCGCTTGTTTTGGCACTGTAAAGACCGCATTGACCGCGAATTTATGGCACGCTTTCACAACTTGCCGGAAATGTCAGCCGTCACCCCATCCTCAATCCCCAACAGCCAATCCCCAATCCCTAATCCCCCAATGCGTTGCGCTGGTTGCGGTTCTAAAGTCGGTAGTACAACATTAGAACGAGTCCTACACCGCATTAAATTAGAACACCCTGAAGTTGGTAATCGTGAAGATATTTTAATTGGACTTGATGCACCAGATGATGCTGCCGTAGTCAAGGTGCCAGTAGATCAAGTGATGGTTCATACCCTAGACTATTTCCGAAGTCTAATTAATGACCCGTTTATCTTTGCTCAAATTAGCGCTAATCATTGCTTAAGCGATATTTTTGCAATGGGTGCTACTCCTCAGAGTGCGCTGGCAATTGCCACTATTCCCTACGCCTGGGAAGAAAAGCAGGAGGAAACCCTTTATCAACTGTTATCGGGTGCTGCTAAAGTGCTGCAACAGTCGCAAACACCTCTGGTAGGCGGACACACCACAGAAGGAGCAGAACTAACTTTTGGTTTATCCTGTAACGGCTTAGCCTATCCCAATCAGCTGCTACGAAAAGGAGGTATGAAGCCGGGGCAAGTGCTAATTTTGACCAAAGCGCTAGGAACGGGAACTCTATTTGCTGCGCAGATGCGCTTGCAAGCAAAAGGTCGGTGGATTGATGATGCAGTCCACTCGATGCTGCTGTCAAATCAAGCAGCCGCTAAGTGTTTATTAAAACATGGAGTTACTGCCTGTACGGATATTACAGGATTTGGATTGCTGGGGCATTTACTGGAAATGATCCAAGCATCTCAGGTGGCGGTGGAGTTCAATTTAGAAGCTATCCCAGTTCTAGAAGGTGCCTTGGAAACGCTGCAAATGGGAATTGTGAGTTCTTTACACCCGCAGAATTTACGAGCATCCCGCCAGATTAGCAATTTATCAACAGTTAGCGATCGCGCTACTTACCCTCTTCTATTCGATCCCCAAACTTCTGGCGGACTCTTAGCTGCGATTCCAGATGAACGCGCTGATGCTTGTGTCGCCTCACTCAAAACTTTGGGATATACCTACAGCCAAATAATTGGTCGCGTGACGCCACCAAATCAAGGCGTTCAGCCCATCTCACTAATTGTCTGAATTCAACGGAGAGGAGAGGATTTGAACCTCCGGTGACGTTGCCGCCACAACTGATTTCGAGTCAGTCGCATTCAACCACTCTGCCACCTCTCCAAGCGCTATCTTTATTAACCAAAGGTTAATAACTCAGCATCATCAGTATATACTAAATTCCGTCAATCTCTTCTGCCTAACGAATAATTTCCAGTAAAGCATCATGCCGCGACTTGAGGTAATCGTCACTGCATATCCATTTATTATCAAGGCAGGTTGAGTAGTTTCCATTCTGGAGAGGGTTCTGAAAAACATTATTAGCATCGGGTAGAGGCTTTCGGTAAATAAGCTATCGAAAAAAATGTCGGAAAAAATATAAATTCTCGCTGAAATACTTCTTCTCCCTCTAAAACCGTAGAAATACGGGGGTCATTTGTTTGATTGCAGGTGAATATTTTAAAATTAAAATTGTTTCGCTTCAAGCCTCAATCTTTTTTGAATGAGTAATGCCCAACAGTGCTTTGTAAAAGCTTGTTTCTCAAATCTCCTAAATGGTTATAAAAAAGGCTCAATAGACCTCTTACATGAATAGGAAGAGGAGGCAAGCTCAAAGTTGATAATGGCAGCAATCAAGTTGAAACGTAAGCCAAAGCGCCTGCGCCGATTTCGGTAACGCTCTGCCAGGAGCAGCAAATCTTATTGTCTCAATCGGGGTAGTCTGAGTGCTAGGTCAGTTATCTATTTAAGCTTTACCTCTACAGCCGGAAAATATTACTCCCCATTCCTAATAGCTCATACCAACATCGTTTTCCGTTGCTTCCAGCGTTGTCTCAAACCCACCACTAGGAGTCCACTGGACTGCCCCATCACGCTCGGTTGTATATACTTGGGTTTTGATTTTCCGCAGCTCTTGCGTCGTTTCTGGATCGATAGTTGCGGAGGCGGCGATCGCTACTTTGGGTTGCATCTTTTGCAATATATCAGCTTGTAAATTTTCTCCAGACCACCAAAGCACCTGGGCTGGAGGTAATTGTTTCAGAAGCGCTAACTTTCTTTCCTTTTCCTCTGGCTTAAAATTTCCCACCACTAACCAAATCTGGTTGCTAATTTGTAGTTGTACTACTGGTGGTTGGGTATTAATTAACTTGATGACTGAAGCTCCAATCGCTACACTCTGACCAACTGGCAAAGCCTGAGTTGGAATCTTCACGCCTAGAGTCGAAAGTTTACCAATAGAAGCAGTGTTAGCATAAAAGCTTGACACTGAGAGCCGTTCCAAAATCTTAGGCCAGCCACTTCTAGAACTAAGTTGAGAATCTGTCACCACAGCCCAGTCAATTTGATTGACGCCCTGCTGTTGTAAAAAAGGCAGCACAGTAAAATTAGCTGTACTATCATCCCCACTATTAACCAGCGTGACTTCTCCTTTGTCTTGAATCACCAAAACTGGCTCTCCCGGCGTAGAAAGCACCGTGACTCGAAATAAAGTTGCTTTTGTCTGCCAAACTGGGACAACCACTAAACTGGCAGCAATTAGACCCGCAAACCACCAACGCCGACGCCACCATTTGCTGAGCGAAGCCAGAGCAATTAGTCCGTATAGAGCTAACAGTTGCAAAATAGAAATGGTACCGACAGCAACAGAATTTCCTGGTAACTGAGAAAAAAATTCCACTAGCAGAATTAGCCATTGGGATGGGTAATAGAGCAACCAAGCCAAGGTACTGCCAGCTAGGGGCCAGATTAATGATGCTAAGGCGCTGATAATTCCACCAATACTAATGATGGAGATTAAAGGAGTGCTGATTATGTTTGCCAGGATGCTGTAAGGAGATACTAGACCGAAGACATAAAGTTGTAGGGGTAAAACCCACGGAAAAACGGCTATCGGAAGCGCAATCAAAGATGCGATCGCGGGTGGTAACCAATCCAGCCATTTTGTAACCGTAGGTACTGCAACTAATAATCCTAGGGTGGCTAAAAAACTCAGTTGAAAACCTAAATCCCAAATCCATAGGGGATTAAACAGCAACAAAAGAGTGGCGGCAAGTAGGAGCGAACCCAGCGGCTTTACCTTCCGTTCCATCGCCAAAGCAATTAAAGCTCCGACACCCATCACTCCAGCTCGAACCACAGAAGGCTGCAACCCTGTTAACCCTACAAAAACAAGTAGGGCAGTGAACCCAATGATAAATTGCGATCGCACCGAAAAACGCTGGGTCAGAGCCACCACCACACCCAGAATCAAAGAAATTTGAAACCCAGACGCTGCAAGGGCATGAGCCAAACCACTCTGGATAAATTTATTGCGAACATCGTAGGGTAAATCTACCGCCTGATTCCCCAACACCATCGAACTGACCAGCTGCCCCTCTGGACTGCCTAACCAACGTACTTGAGATTGAATGATCCGCCGCCGGATAGTCCAAAATCCCCAGGGACGTTTTTCTGGTTCATTAACAAAGCTAACTTGACGTCCGCTCAGACCGGCAAACCCACCTTCTCTTTTTAGGTAAGCTTGAAAGTCAAAGGCTCCTGGATTAGCAGCAGGCTTAGGTTTATACAAGACGCCAGTTACTGCTATTTCTTGACTTGGATATAAACCCGTCGCTTGCAGTAATGGCAAAGTCACGTATAACTTACCAGTCACCCCTTGACTGACATCAGCGGGTCTGTTGTTGCCGTTCTTGACCTCATTTAATTTTGTAGCTTCCAGCCAAAACTGCGATCGCTGGCTTTGCGTCAGACGGGGTGGAGTTGCAATCTTGCCTTGAACAGTTACAACCTGCTCTTGGCCTCTAATATTTTGGGCAGACACAAACTTGCTAATGTTATTCGCCGCTGGTTGCGGCATTCGCATTTGAAAATAAAGTGCCGCTAGCAACCCAACAATTCCAGCCACCAGCCACACCCTCGCTTTCGGGCCTGTTCGCCAAAATCGGGGCAAGACAACAGCTGCCCCAATCCCTAAGGCTAGTATTCCGTACTTCCCCCAGGGCAATCCCGTAGAAAGCAAGCCCAGAATATAAGCCAAACTTAAAATGACGCCATTGGCTAAGTTCATTAGATAGTCAAACTTATCTCAAGCTCAGTACAGCGTGCAGAAACAGCATACACATTGCTGTGCTTCCTAAGTAAGAATTGTGAACTGTCTGCAACACTACTTGATTGCCCCCAAAATTAGTCATACAGATAATGTTCGCTAACAGCTAGCAATACCAGTACAATTCAATCCATTTCAAATGCAGACTCTTTGTATTTATTGCTGATGCATTAAGACAAAAAGCCCAAAAAGCTGCTAGTACAGCCTGCTGCCTTCACAAGCGTCTTACCACCTCCTTTGTCAACTTCGTTTTTACTAAAAGGTTGCATTCGTCTTCAGAAGCATCTAACCCAGTCCACTGAAATACCTATCCTCCAAATTTGTTGCTAGTTTTGAGCTACTGGTTCTTTAGCTTCTTGTAGTTTACACAGCGGAAATCCCAGTGCCTCTCGTTGCTGCAAGTACAGTTCAGCAACTCGCCGTGCCAATTTGCGAATTCTGCCAATGTAGCGCGTCCGCTCGGTTACAGAAATGACCCCTCTAGCATCCAGCAAATTAAATGTGTGAGAACACTTCAAAACATAATCCAGGCTGGGTAAGACAAGTCCGCGTAGAGCTATTTGCTCTGCCTCCTGCTCGTATAGACCAAATAAGGTAAACAACAACTCTGGGTTGGATGCCTCAAAGTTGTATACACACTGCTCAATTTCTCCTTGGAGGTGAACGTCTCCATAGGTAAGATCGTCAGTCCAGTGAATTTTAGTCAATGCATCGACCTGTTGGAGGTACATGGTTAATCGCTCTAAACCATAAGTGATCTCAATTGAGACAGGTCTACAATCAATACCTCCGCACTGTTGAAAGTAAGTAAACTGAGTGATCTCCATCCCATCTAGCCAAACTTCCCAGCCGACACCCCAAGCTCCTACTGTGGCATCCTCCCAGTTGTCTTCTACAAACCGGATATCGTGATCCTCAGGACGAATACCCAAAGCTCTCAGCGAGTCCAGATATATCTCTTGGATATTATCTGGAGAAGGCTTAATCAAAACTTGATACTGATAATAGTGTTGATAGCGATTCGGATTCTCGCCATAGCGTCCATCTGTGGGACGACGGCAAGGTTCGACATAAGCCACAGCCCAAGGTTCAGGTCCAAGACATCTTAAAAAGGTATGAGGATTCTTGGTGCCTGCCCCTTTCTCAATATCGTAGGGCTGAGCGATCAGACAACCGCGATCGCTCCAGAACTTATGCAATGTAGCAATCACCAACTGAAAATTCACAGATTCCTTTCCTTAGGCGCTCAACGCATAACCCATTGTGGCCCAAAAGCTGCTCGGCTGGGGATTTTGAGAGTTTTCCAAAAAAGTTTTTCAAAACAGTTGACAGAAGCGGTTCGTGGTTGCTACATTAATAAAGCGGTCGGGAGAGCAAGCGAAAGTGAAGCGACACCG
>NZ_JAMPKA010000046.1:0-30082 GCF_039961855.1 Trichocoleus sp. Lan
TGTAATTGCGTCCCGGTACTAAATTACCCGGTTCGCCCATATCCCGTTCAAGGCAGGTGTTCAAGAAGTTAACTGCCCCTACTTGGTCTCTGTCTCCTTTCCATCCGCATCCCCCCTTATGAGGTCGGCAGTGGTAGCGGCGACCACTCGGTTTATTGAGCGTGCCGCATTGGGGACATTTCTGAGAGGTGAATCGCTCGCTGGCTTTCTTAACCTCAATACCGCCAGCTTCAACGAGCTTATCCGCCAAATATTTTGTCTGCGTAGGCCACTCCCACAGGCTGTTGCGCTTCACCTGCTTCATCCGGCGCTTTCCTTTCTTTCGCCCTTTGGGAATGTTGTCAAGTTCGCCAACGTAGAGGGTGCCAATCTTGTTTTCAACCGCCCAGTCCACAGCTGCTCTAGTGACGCAATGGTTAGCATAGTCTAACGCCCGACGCGACCGTGCAGAGAGTTGACGAGATGCTTTGAGTATCTTAAATTGCCGACGCGAGCGCTTCCTAAGAGGAACCCCTGGTTGTTTCTGCCCAATCGCTTCTAAGTCTCGTCCTTGACCGTCTTTGCCGTCCCGTCGCCTTTGGGCAACCAAACTCCGGACGTATTTCTCCCCAGACCCCGGCTTGGCGCGGTTCTTCTCTAGGGCTTTGTCTTGCTCATTCTTGCTGAGGTACTGACGAGCCTGCCCCCGCAAAGTGCGACTGCGTAAACGCCCAATCTCTCTGAGACGGCGATCGCGGACTCGTTTAACCGCGCAGATGTTGTTACCAGAAATCGTAGCCGTTTCGCCCTTCTGGTTAGCAATGACGATGGCTCGCTTCTGCCCAAAATCGATTGCACCAATTCCCGTTAGTTCAAGGTTCTTCTCAATATTGTTTTCACGGGTCAGATGTAGCCAGTATTCACCGTTCAAGGAGCGGGTAATTTTGGCATCTTGGAACTGTTGACCCTTTAACTTTTTCAGCGCCGGGAAGTTAATGGTAATCCCTTGATGTTGTTTATCCTTTGAGACGCAACCGAGCCGGAGACCTTCTTTCTTCCAACGGATTTCCTTCTTGTTGAAGACAATAGGAACGTAATTTCGATGTTTATAAGGTGGCTTAGCATTTGGATCGCCGCGCCTGAGATTACTCAAAAAACTCTTGAAGTTCCCGTCAAAGTTACGTGCAATAACCCCGACCGTTTGACCACTGAGCGTTACTGTATGTGGTTTTCCATCATATTCAATACTCAGGCTATACTCAGCTTTTGGCTTCTGCTGAGTTGTAGCTTCCACGACTTCTGCTAAACCTTTTCGCTTCCCTTTTGGGATTATTCTGTCAGTATATGTGCGAGGCCAGAGACAGCTTTTAGCAGAGTAAAGGGCTTGAAGAATTTCCCATGCAAGTCCGATGTCCCAACGCTGTTCGGCAGTCTCCCCATGCGGCTTAATGAGTGGCTTAGCTTTATTGAGTTCCCCTTTTTTGGGTGTTCGGGTGATTGGCACCATACAAGGGACAATCGCGTGCTGAACACCATCACCGTCTCGTGGGGCATCGATCCATTTTTTACTTTCGCTATCCCAAGTTTGAAGAGTACAGCTATCACCTTGAGCAGGAACTACCTCACACGCCAGACCTTTATGTTCTCTAATATATCGAGCGTGAGTAACCAGAATATTGGTCAAATCCCGTGCTGCCCAGGACATTAGCACCAGTTGTTTTTTAAGTGCCTTGCTTGGAGTGAACTTCAGTTTGAGTGCGCGGATAGTCATGATGATCCCGATCGCCTCTACTGGAAAAACGCTCAATAGGATGATGCGCGTGTCCTGAATCATAGAAATTTTGAAAGGCGACCGTAAATCGCAAACCCACCAGACTTAAATGTGAAGCTAAGCAGCTGGTGTGGGGAGATTACAGAAGCAGTCGAATAGTGATTCAGTGCGATCGCTCTTGCCATCGGGAGCGTAGTAGCCATTAAGCGGCAACAAATACCATCAAGTAGCATCAACAGCCAGCGATGAATCTCTGATTTAAGACTTACCAAGGATTACCAACGATGAAGTGACTCTACCGAACCAAGGGGGCTTCTTTATGCCTGTATTTGGGCTTTTAGAAGATGTCTCTTGCCATTCACAGAATGCCCATACTTGCTGGTTGAAGCCCATTGGTGACAAGTTAAGCCTGTATGGCATTTGTCAAGGGAATTTTATAAGGCTAAGCTGAATGTCTCTTGAGAGTAAAAACTATATGTTCCTTAATGTGTCGAGGATAAGTCTTTAATGAAAAATATAACGATTGAAAACTTGGAAGAAAAACTACGGCAGGCTATGCTAACCAGTGATGTTGCTGTGCTGGATGAACTGATTGCCGATGACCTGGTTTGGACGATGCATACAGGGAAGGTGGTCAACAAGCAATTCGATCTAGAAATGCACAGCTCAGGAATGTTTAAGTTCACTTCGTTGAACATTAGCGATCGCCAAATCCATATCTATGGCGATTGCGTCGTAGTCACCCTCAAAGTGGACGCTGCTGGAATCTACAACAGTCAGGCTTTCTCAGAAATCTATCGCTTTACTCGCGTCTGGGTACAGCGACAGAACCGTTGGCAAATCGTAGCAGGTCATGTCAGTCAAGTAATTCCTCTTTAATCCAATACCCTTGACAACTGCCACAAAGGCTTAACTTGTCACCAATGGCTGAAGCCTAACCTACCAATATCTAAATTGTCAGGTGGCTGATGGCGGAGGTTATCAAAGGCTCGGAGGCTTTTAGATACGAATCATTAATTGCCCTATTAAGGTGATAACTCTGTTGAGAGAACAACCGGGAAGTCACTTTTTATTTATGTTCATAGACAGGCTACAGTCTTACGCAGGTACTACCCACCATTTCGGGTTAGATAACCCCTTTTGAAGGGTGAGGATGGGCTTGGGTCCGAGAGACCTACCCTCAATAAAGTTCCTCCCAATGACTTTACCGGATGTATTCGCCAGCAACTGGATTATGTACCTTGAATCAGGTTCCGGCCACACGATGCGAAATATCTGGTTCGGCGCTGGGGAGTCGGAGTTCAAGTCTTCAACTGTGATCTGTACCAAATCTCCGTTGCTGGGAACAGTCCACGCCTTCAAGCGGTCGGACGTCTGGATCAGCACGTCCTCAGCACCTTCTGAGACCGGGGTTATCACCCACTTCTCTGTGTACTCCTTCTCAATGAGCAGCGCGAAGACCTTGCCGCGGTACACTCCCGTCGGGGCTGCCCCGTTCGGTTTCAGGATATAACTTCCATTTAGAGTAAGCATATTGTTATCTATCGCTATAAATGGATAGGGAAAAAATTTACCACCATCTCTAGCAAGCTTCAATTCCTGTAGAGTGGTTTAACTTTAGCCGATCTTTGAATCTAGATGAGCGAAGCATTAAGTTAATAACAATGCACTTCAGCAAAGGGCTAGAGTTTCCAATTGTGTTCATTTCGGGATTGGGTTATCTTCCACATCAAGATAGCCAACTACAACAAGAGGCTCGGCTGCTGTACGTTGAGATGACCCGCGCCACAGATCGACTCACACTGACTTATCACCGTGCTTCGGACTTTGTAACCAAAGTTGTTTCTTCTGTAGAGCAAGTGTTAAAGATAGCAGTTGTTGGTCTGAACATGAGGAAAACCAATCACTACGGTTCTAGTGTTCCCAAATTGTAAGAAGCGATCGCTGAACGCATAATCCGGGCATGGATTGTAGTGGACGGATAGATTAGTGATGCAAAAAGTCCCGGTCAAACCATGCCAAACGAACAATCCCGAAAGTGGTATCAGAAGAAGCGTTTTATTCTGCCCCTTATTGTATTTTTTCCACCGCTAGCTATTCCTTTAATTTGGTTTACCAGATGGACTCGCAGCGCAAAGATAGGAGCAACAGTATTATCGGGATTGATTCTGATGGCAGCGTTGGCTAGGCAGCCTGAAACGCCTCAACCAACCAGCTCAATCCTTGCATCTCCCCCAGTTGTTTCAGAGGTATCGCCAGCACCTTCTGAAAGCCCATCTGCGGTTGCCAGCCCATCTCCTGAGATTTCTAGCACGCCTGAATCGCAGCCCACTGCGTCTACTTTGGTTGCAGTGGAACCAGACCCAAACGACCGCGTTAACAAATGCGGGATAGTCAAGACTGAAAGCACGACGCTGAACGTTAGGCAGTCAGATAACGGCGACGCTCCTGTGATTGGCACCTTGAGCAATGGCGAACAAGTTACCGTAAAACATATTGGCTTAAAGTGGTTCTACGTTTCCGGTTCGTCGGTAACTGGCTATGTATCGGGTGAATACATCAGCGATTGCTCGGATATATCAGACCAAACTGAACCTACGCAGATACCAGAGCAGGTATCGCCGACGCCAGAGGCAGGAGGTCTAATTCCAATTCGCAATTCAATCTCAGGAAGCTGCCAGTGTCCATACGATACAGATCGTCGGGGTCGAGAGTGTGGAGGAAGGTCGGCGTACTCTAAGCCCGGTGGTGAAAGTCCCATTTGTTACAGGTAGTGATAGTCTGTGAAAATTGACATTTTCTAAGACAATCCTTACCTCAACAACGATGTCTCAACAACCCAAACCAGAACATGACATTACAACTCTAATGTAATGTCAATGCGCTAGACTCCCGCCAGATGGACTTCTAGCGGCACCCTGTAAAAAGTCTGTATTGTCTTAAAGAGCTTTTCAACCCCCATTCAATGTCAACCAATGGGGCATTGAATGGGGGCATCAACTTGTAGAACTTATCAATCTTCTAATTAAAAAGTTCAGACTGATTAAAGGGTATTAGAGATTTACTCACCCCTGGCGGACAGTGATCGCATCCACAGGTATCTAAAGAAGATTCCCTCTAATTGGGTTGATAAGAAAAATATTCTTATAAGCTGTAGTCGGCAATTGTCCTGCCTATCTACTAATACTCCAAGCAGTACCCGAAAGAACAGACTCCTGTCTTTCATTTTTAGTCGCTAAATTAACAGCACCATTCCCTGTCATACCATTAAGCCACCTGAAGTCTCCAGCACCTGCGTCACCAACACAATAAAGATAGTACCTATCAGGATAAAAGCTTTTATCGTAAAAAACCGCCCATACAGTTCCTGAAAGGGGGCTGTTGACCAAATTCACATCACCTCGTCTTGTTATACCATTTAGATATCGTGGGCCTCCACGCTCACTGCCATTATTATAAAATCTATACCAATTCCTCGGAGAATTTGGAATATCGTTAGTTGTATATACATACCAACGTGTACCCGAAAATGGAGGGTTGCTGAATGAATTAGTCATATTAACTATGCCATTTCCATAGGTTTGACCATTTAAATAAAAGAAATTCCGAACCCCCTTTCCTAAGCATGTAAGCGTGACAATAGAGCCGCCAATTAAATTTGTTGCTGGATATAGATCACCTGCTTCTGCTGGTTCGGACATAGTAGAGTTCATAATCAGACTGCTAATTGCTGAGAAGCCTCCTACAGAACTTACACCAGCAGCAAAACCACCAGCTACTCTTAGAATTTGACGACGAGAAAAATTATTAGTCATTTTGAATTCTTCACATTAGGAGCGGGTTTTAGAGGGAAATGGTTTGCCCTGCTTGAGTTAGCCGCTAGATAGGACTACCAGCGTAAGCTTTTACCTCCCCCACTACGTACTCGGCAAATAACTATCATTTTTATTCAATTCGTTACAAAACTTTACATTAGAAGATTCTAATCCAGGGGCTGGAAGGAACTATCGCTGGCGTAAACGTTTAGGGATTTTGTTATCTCAAAATCCCTTTGCGAGACAAATTTCCCACCTCCATAAAAACGGCTCAAACCTTTGTTCTATCGTGTCTCATAACCCGTCTTTTTATCTATGTCTCGTGAGACAACGAATAGATGAGTTATGAGACATTTTAATGAAATTGGATATTGCCGGGTGAGTTTCAATGACCAAGCTTTGAACTTGCAGAGGGATGCTCTAGATGGGACAAATAATTTTGCTACTGGTTGAGCAAAAGTTCTGACGGAATGGAGGGGGGTTAAAAAAATTAACACCCTTGGTAGTCTGCGATTGCTACCCCGGAAGATACAAACTGCTGCTGTCGTTGGGGCGTGCGTGCAAATAACGGCTGGTAGTTGCAACGCTCTCATGTCCCAGCGTCGCCTGCACTAAATGGATCGGAGCGCCCCTATCTAATGAATGCGAAGCATGAGCATGACGCAACCAGTGCGGGCTAACCTTTCTCTTTAATCCCAGCGCGTTTGCCCTGCAAAAGCCTTCACCTTCGGTACTGTTCGGGCGAGCGCTCAAAAGCAATCTCCAACTTGAGTTAGACACTAAGTAGGCAGAACCGACCTAACATTTGGGTTCAGTATCATCGAGGCAGAGTAGATGTCGTCCCAATTAAATCGCGATTCAGAAGAGCTTAAGGTACAAGGAACTACGTTGTTCGATCGCACTTTTCGAGACAGCGAGGGCAAGATTGTCATTGCTCAGATGCCTAATCTGCCGCTTCTAGTAGGGTTGGGAGCAAGCTTACTTCAACTCGTCTTGCCCAGCGGCAATCTCCAGACAGGATTTGATTTAGTGGGATTTGGTGCTTTGTTCACCTGGGCATGGCAGGAGTTGTTTGATGGGGTCAACTACTTCCGTCGCGCACTCGGATTGGTGGTCTTAGGGGGCATAATCGCGCTCAGACTCCATATCGTTTGACCTTCCAAACCTGAACTGGGGAAGCCGCGCAGTCAATACACAGGGAGCCTTTCAGGGGTGATGTGTCGCCAGATGTTCTCAAGAAAAGCTCTCTTCGAGTGCGCTCGTCTGAATTAATCTGTATATATAGGGCAGAGGGCAGCGCATATGCTAGACCAACAACAGGTAACAACTGAAGTTGAAGTTGAGACACACCCATTGGTCGTGCGGATGCGTCCAGTTATTGATTTGACAGATGATCAATTCTTTGAGTTTTGCCAAATCAATCGGGACTTACGCATCGAACGCACTGCTGAGGGAGAACTGCTAATTATGCCGCCAACTGGTTCAAGCACGGGAAACCAGAATGCTAAATTGCTTGTGCAATTAGGGGTTTGGGCAGAACGTGATGGAACGGGAGTTTATTTCGACTCTAGTACGGGGTTTAAACTCTCGCCAGATGCTCCTCCTGTCTCGCCAGACGCTTCGTGGATTAAATTAGAACGATGGAACGCCCTAGCTCCTGAGCAACAAGAAAAGTTTGCTCCTATAAGCCCCGACTTTGTGGTTGAACTGCGCTCAAAGAGCGATAGCTTAAAACCGTTACAGAGCAAGATGCAAGATTATATAGATAAAGGTGTCAAACTGGGGTGGCTCTTGGATCGCCAAAATCGCAGGGTCTATATTTATCGCCCTGGTGTCCCAGTCCAAGAACTAGACAATCCTGAAACTGTAAGTGGTGCCCCGGAACTCCCTGGTTTTGTTTTGACTTTGGGGCGAATCTGGTAGAAGCGCTCGCTCCCTAAAAAATCATTTCATCGAGTAGGCTTGAAACCTCAGCTTGGTCTTTGCCCCGGTTATCGTCATAAATCATTAGGGTATCTAACTGCCGATGGCGCGAAAGCTTTTGCACTTTCCGTACATTGCCATCGGTAGCGTCCAGTGCAGCGGTGATGGCACTGTGCCTAATGCGATGCGGTGACATTGTTTTCTTAATGCCAGCCTTGCCACAGAGCTTTACTACTATCTTTCTAATTCCGTCGCCAGTTAGCCGATGACCTGGTTTGGCATAGTCCAGGGAGGTAAACAACGGAGTATCGTCCAGCGCATCACCTCTAGCGCTTATCCATTGGGCGATTGCCTCTACCGTGCCCTCTGCTAAGTCAATCACCTCACGCTGGGTTCCCTGCCCTTTTCCCAGTATTCGTAGTGTCTTGGCATCGGGGTCAAAGTCACCGATATTCAATTGGCTGATCTCGTTCCGCCGCAGTGCATTTCCCCAGAGCAGCCTAAGCAGTGCATAATCGCGACTGCCTTGGACAGTAGAGCGATCGCAGACTGCTAGCACTCGCTTGAATGCATCCACATCAATTCCAGTGGTATCCCGATACTTCTGTACCTTCTCGCCAGATACATCTTCCAAGCCGTAGACACAGACGCCAATCTTCCGCCCCATTGATACCAGGCTTTTGATGGCAGCAAGACGACGGTTGACAGTCGCTTCCTTCAGTCCCTTTTGGATCAATGAAGCCTTGTACTTCAGCACCACGGATACGGCTTGGGTACGTTCGAGATGCAGAAATTCGAGTACCAGGTCTGGCGTGACTTCCTTGCCTGTCATGAATTTGAAAAACTGTACTACGTCCCTTTCGTAGGCGCGACGGGTGTTAAGACTTCGTTTGTCAGCCAGTAGTTGGGCAAGCACGTCCGGGTTAACGCTGGTATCAAAGGATGTGCCTATTTTCGCATCAAGCAAGCGGTCTAGGTTGTGCTGCGATGGGGTGATTTTCTGCATAGATAAGCTCTTGATAATCAAACTTTCCGATAGCACATGAGAAAAATTAAACCTCACCCGGTCATCATTCGTTCGGGTATGTCGCACTGCTCTCTCGACTAGGGGTCGATGTTGTGTCATTTTTTGACACAACATCTTGGAAACCCTGTTCCAGCCCAGGTAATACTTGAGTGCCCACACTTCAGCAAACTGGCGACTGGGAGCGATCGCTCTCCACCGCATGGAACTTTATTCCTCTTCTTCGTCCCAGTCCCACGCCCCTTTTTCTACTGCGTGAAAAAACTCTGAACTGCACTCAGGATGGGATGCGTATCCAGCCAAATTTGGATCGCCCCATCCAAGTTCAATCAGCACTTCAATTTCTGAAGAGTTGGCGATATGTGACCTGTTGTAGGTATGTGCCCAATCACTTTTAGCGGCAAACTGCTCCACATCCGATAAAGTTTTTCGGATAATGGTTTCCCCACCTCCTTTAACTGATACTTCCACCCAAATATCTAAGTCATTGGACGTGACATACTCAACCCAGAAATCTAAAACTTGTTGCTTGTGAGCTTTAAGGATTTCCATGTCACTAGGCAGGCACACCAATTGGTTATCCACCTCTGGCACAGTTAGAGCGCGATCGCCCAGAGCAACCTGTTTCCAGATAATGCCGCTAATTTGGTGTTTAACCTGGTATTCCTGAATTAAATCCCGGAAATCGTGATAAGCGGCAATACTTGATAATCCTTCAATTCCTAGAAATTGAGTGAGTTGATCCGCCTCTTTTAAGGCTTCCTCAGCACCTTCAACTGGGACATAAACTCTCTGCCCTTTCCCGCAGGCGCGGCGTTCTTGAGAAAGAATTCTAACGAGTTCTTCGGTGGTTTGAGGTTCTTGCATTTTTTTTTGGGGTTCCCTATTTATTAGTGAGTTTCAAGACTGGTAGAAAATTCGGCTAAGGGTGAGTTGCGCCCACCCCATCTAAGTTAGAAGCCGTATGCCGCCAAGATTTGAGCATTGCTGGCGTCGTGGACTTCCTTCTCAGCCATCTTTCGCCGGTACAGGTCTGCCGCCGCAGCTTCACGAGTTGGAAATGGCTGGTTATGGTTCGTGTACTTGTGAAGCCAGCCTTGAAGCGTCAGGCTTTCCCTTACTTTCCCTAAGAATTCTCGTTCGCTTGTATAGACCAGGTACTCAGGTGTCAGCGCACAACAGTCAGGGGTTTCGACGAACGTGAATTCCATTTGAGCTTCAGCCGATTCCAAGGCTGGCGTTGTAGCGTCGCATTCGATCGAGTTCTCGCTGGAGGTTGCGGGGATATCTTGGACCAACTCCAGCGATGGGGACTTTGGGGCTGGTACGCCGGAGCTGAATCCGGGGTGAGATTCCGCAAGTTGATTAAGTCGGTTGAGGTCAGCGCCCCAGAATTTAACTTCCCACCTGCCGCCGGTGATGCGCTTTGCTTTCCTGACTTCAACGCGATACCCCCAGAGTTCCAAAGCTTCAGCCCAGCGCTTAGCGAGTTGGTTGGTAGCACAGCCCAGGTAGCTACAGACAATCTCGCCACTGTGCTTCTGCTGATAACTGATTGTTGAGTTGATTTCCACGAGGGCAACGTAGGGGCGACCGCTTGACTCTGTGGCTGGAGTGACCCACGAGACTTTTTCCCCTGTATGCGGATTTTCGATTTGGATGAGGCTACCAGCTGGGATGGCTTCTTTGTCAGATGCTAGTGACAAGGTGTCACTAGCATCCTCTTCTCCCCCCTTATTGGCTGGTTCATCGCTGGGCACTGGGTCTGGTTCTGGCGCTAGGTCATCGCCGCTGCTGCTGTTGTCACCACCACCAAACAATCCCAGGACTGCGTTTTTCAGGGTAGCGATCGCGTCCGGTGCCAGTTCCTGAAACTTGGCAACGGCATCCTGTAAGCGCTGGATTGCCCCGTCAGCGATAGATTCGGCGTGGCTCAGTTGTTCGATACGTGCGCGACGAGTGGCGATGATTGACTCAAATTTGGCAATTTCGGATTCTAGGGCTGAGATGTCATTCTGAAATAGCATGGATGTGTAACTCCTTTTAGGGGTTCGTATTTAGGGCGATCGCTTTCTTTCCACAGGCAGGCGATCGCCCTTTTGATTTGGCGAGGCTTTTTAGGACTTCCCCCAGGTCACATCTGATTAAGCGGCTGCGGCTACTCGTTCAAGCTGAAATACCATCGCGGCTTTTGTAAGGTGCCGCCCTTGTCCCCTGACATTTCTCCAGGTGATGCCGTACTGAGCGCAGAGCTTGCGGAGTGTGCCTGAGTCAAGGGCGGCGAGGTCTACTTCAACTACTGGCTGTTCGATGACGGCGGGTTCGGGCGCTTCAACGTGGATGGGTTCAGGGGTAATCGCTTCCTCTGCCTTCTCCTCTACCTGGGGTGTTTCAGCTTGGAGCGTAATTTGCTGGGCGCGTGCCTTTGCCAGTACTGCCTCGCGTTGGCTCTTGGGTGCGAGTGCGGTTAAGTAGATGCCGTAACCGATGCCGAGCGTGATGTTTTTGATGGTGTTGAACATTGTCTTTTTCCTTGGTGTAGCGGCGGTTTCAGGGTTTGGCGTGTAGTGGTTGCCTTATGTAATACATAATAGCAAGACAGCAAAACAAATGCAATACAGTCTTGCATGACATAGGTAAGACAAATGATTTTAAAGCGGGAAGCTTCGTAATGCTTATATGTATGACAAGCAGTAAGACAACAGATAGGATTTGCAACGCACAATCGTATGACAAAAGCAATACACATCAATATATTTAGCTATAACTGTATTGCTTACCTGTAGGACAAAAGCAAGACAAGGTGATAGCATGGCAGGGTAAGACACCAATGCAAGACGCAAGACATGGAAACTAAATCAAAATCTTATCGGTTGCCAGTTGACCTTCTAGACCGTGTTGCGGCACTGGCAGAATCGGGGAATACTACGGAAACGAAAATAATTGTTAACCTGCTGCAATACTCCCTAGCAGCAATGGACAAGGGCGAGAATGTCTTGGAAGTAGCAGAGCAAGCAAGACAAGGCGCAAAACACACTCGTATTACGACGGCTGATATTGAGGGACTGGAGGATTTGCTGGAGCGGATGATTGGCGATCGCTTGGGGGAGTTAGTCGCCTGAGAAGCGAGAACGAATCTCTCAGGCAAAATCTAGGAACGCAGGCAGTAATTGAACGAAATACCAAGATTCAGGAGTTGGAGCAGCGTAATCAAGAGCTGCGGGTTAAGCTCACAGAGGTCAGGAAGAAATTAGTTGATGTCGAGACAGAGAAGAAAAATGACCAATATACGTTAGACGCGGTTCGCCTCAAGCTTCTCAACCTGGAAACTGAGAATGAAGCACTCAATCAAAGGCTGGACACGATCGCCTCACCCACAGCAGAAGAAACTGTGCCGACTGGTATTCCCGAAGTGGCAGTACAGGGCGATGCCGAGATTGAAAAGTCAGAGGATGCGATCGCCCTTCCTGCTACGACTTCTCCCCAGGTCGAAGCAAGTGAGCCAGGTGAAGTAACGGACAAGCCCCCATGCCCAAACTGTGGAGAGGCAGTGAGGATTCGGAATAATGGCATCCGCAAAAACAGGGACGGCATCCCCATCTCCCAGCGCTGGCGCTGTAACAGTTGTGAAAAGAGTTGGTCGGAAGTGATCGTCGCTGAATCAACAACTGCATCCTAGCCATCCATACAAGACAGTTTGTTGCAATTCAGAGAGGAAAAATATCTAGGTGCTAAGTTTGGGGCGTTTTACCCAAACCTAAAACCAATGAAGCTTATCCCCCCTTGCCTTACATTGTTGATTCTCATCCTTGCTGGTTGCTCTGTTGAAGGCTATCCTGCGAAGGTTACGCAGTCCGAATATGGAGAGCAATGGCCTTTTACTGTGGCAGAGGGGACAATTGACTGCAATCCTTCGGTAGATAACAGTGGCAACCCTTCAGTAGATAAGAGTGACCGCGATGTAGTGCTAAGAGTTGGAGAGGATGTTTACGCCGTGAATAGCAAGGCTAGAAGTACAGCACAGAGAACAGGACTGTACAAGGATCTAGCAGAAATCTGGCGCGATCAGCCTGCAAATAATGGTGGCAAGGTAGCCATACCAGATAAGTTAATTCAACAGGGTCTAAAAATCTGTGATAACCAGGAGGTAGTGACAACTCAGCGATACTTCCAACAATAGACATCAAAAAGCCCCCACCAAAACGGCAGAGGCTTTTTTTGCCATTGGACCCGACCTCTATAATTCGCAAGAATCGGGTTAGTTAAAGCATTCTGGAGCTATGAAGTCTTGGCGAATCCAGCCACGAGCGCCACTTCTTGGAAAACCAACTCTGTACCAAGAAGAACCTTGGCGATCCTCGGCGACTGCTAAATCTTGAGGGGTACCACCGGAGGTTCGTAATATGTGAACGCGATCGCCCACCAGTCCGTAGCCTTTCTGTTGATAGTTTGTGCTAGGGCCGGTACGCAAATTAATCCGCGTCCCTGGGGTTTTACCAGTCAGCGTTGCCGCGCAATAAGACATTTCACTCTGAGGAATTTTTGACTGTGCAGAAGCCGGTGCTGCTGACAGCATCAAAGTAGCTACAAGCCCAGTGAAGGCAACTACTTGAGTTTTGACTAAAGCACTCTTAACGATTCTCATATTTTCCCTAAACTAACTAATTTAAGACTTTCGGCAGATTGTCCAATCTCCGGTTATGTTTTACTCCAATAGAACTTAAGCTCTTTCCAGGAAATTAACCTGTGGGATGTGCGATCGCCGCTGAATCAACAACTACATCCTGACCATCCTTGTAAAACAGTTTGTTGCAAGCTGGGGAGGAATAATATCCGAGTGCTAAGTTGAGGGCGTTTTACCCCCCTCGTCGCCATGAAACCAAAGCCGATCTATTTCTTCCTCGCCGCCGCTGCCGCCTTCGCCGCCTATTTTGTGAATAAGTCTGTTGAGCTACCCGAACCCTCTCCGGTAGCTCAACCAACGCCTAACGGGGATGGCAAAGTGACGCAAGCGGAGTACGGAGAGCGCTGGCCTTTCACCGTACCAGAGGGAATAATTGACTGCGTTTCTCGTGCTGATGTAGTGCTGCGAGTTGGTGAGGATGTTTATGCAATTAATGGCACAGCACGAGGGAAAGCGAAGCCGGGAGGAGAGTACAAGGATTTAGCCCAAATCTGGCGCGACCAAACTGCGGACGTTGGCGGCAAGGTGGGTATACCAGGTGAATTGATGGAAAAGGGTTTGAAAATTTGTGAAGCTAAAGCTGGAACGTAGCAACAAGTCAGCGATCGCCTTACTAAAATTGACAACTAACACAATAAGAACTGAAACTCCTATCACAAAAAGATAAGAGTTTTTTGTTCGTTTCGTATAATGGAATTAGCATATATAAGTATTACTAAAAACAATGGAAGGAACCGAAGAAATGATGGCAAACATATTGAAAATATTTGATATGTCTCGCCACAACAAAGAAATGCAAAACTACATAATAGACCTAACTAAACGCTGTTTATTAATATTTCCACCGCTCATTTTTACCCTACTAGAAGAGATAGAAAATAATGGCGGGTACTGACGTTCGCATTCTGATAACAGCAGTTGATAACGCCAGTAGGGTATTAGATTCAATTGCGGGCAAGTCGGCTATGCTCGGCTTGGGCATGGAACGTACCGGGCAATCTTTGGCGAGTGTCGGGCGCGGGATGCAGTCAGTTGCCGACCCCATCAAGGGCGCAATCCAGTCCGCCATGAGCCTAGAGTCAGTCATGGCTGACGTTAACAAAGTTCTAGGTGCCGAAGAAGTGGCAGCGGCGGGTGTTGGCAAAGGACTAATGGAGATGAGTCGCCGCATCCCCATGACCGTACAAGGGTTGGCAGCTATTTCAGCAGCAGGGGGTTCGTTGGGACTTCCCGCCAAGGAGGTCTTAGGTTTCACTGAAGTTGCAGCGAAAATGGGCATCGCGTTTGATATGTCCGCTGACCGAGCCGGGGTAGCGATCGCTAAGCTGCGAAACGTCTTCTCGCTTGACACGAAGGGCGGCGTCAAGGAAGTGCAAGCATTAGGCGATACTATCAACGCGCTTGAAAACGACATGAGCTTGAATGCTGCTGACGCGGTTGAAGCGATGACGCGCATCGGCGGTACGACCAGAACGTTTGGGCTAAGTGCCGACCAAGCGGCAGCACTAGCATCCAGCATTATTGCGCTAGGAAATGCCCCAGACGTAGCTGCTACTGCAATTAACAGCATCTTGCCATCGCTGCAAACTGCTACAGGGGGGACTAAGGCGTTCAAAGACGGACTCCTGATGACTGGCATCTCGGCAGAGCAGATGAGCGAGATGGTCAAGAAGGATGGAATGGGTGCGATCAATTCCCTACTGCAATCCTTGCAGCGACTTGACCCAGAAGGCAGAGCGTTGGCGATCAAAAAAATGTTTGGCGCTGGCGCTGACGCACGGGCACTGAATACACTCGCCAACGATGCAGGCCAATTGACAAAGGCGCTAGGGATTATCAACGATAAAACCAAAAAGCAAGGCTCAATGGAGCGAGAGTTTGCAAGCCGTAGTGCCACGACTGCGAACTCAATCCAGCTTCTTCAAAACAACCTAGCTGAGATTGCCATTACTGTAGGCTCGGTGCTACTGCCCGCACTGGAGTCAGTGACGCGGGCGATTATGCCGGTGGTGCAAGGATTTGCAAGCTTCGCCCAAACTTACCCAAACGTTACCAAACTGGCTGCCGCTGCCCTAATTGTTACGGCAGGGATTGGGGCTATTATCGTCGCACTAGGAACTGTTATCAGCTTCGTTGGGGCGGCGATCGCTGGGTTCGGTACTCTCGCCGGAGCATGGGCGGCAGCATCGGGTGCGATTGTCGCAGCTACGGCATGGATTGCCAGTGTTGGCGGCATTGGGGCGATTGTCGCATCGGTAGGAACAATTATCACTACCGCCCTAGGAGGAGCAGCCGCCGCAGTCGGTGCGCTTGGATTACCGTTTATTGCGGTAGCGGCACTGGTCGCAGGGGCAGCATTCCTGATTGTTCGTAACTGGAAACCAATTAGCGCCTTCTTTGTTGGGTTGTTTACCAATCCCATCGCCACACTCAAGAGCGCTGCCGCGACAATTGGGGCGCTGTTTTCTGGTTTACCGGGTCGCGTTTTACCTTCTCTGCGGGGGCTAGCTAGCAGCGCGGGTGCAACTTTTCAGGGAATGGGACAAGGCATTGCTTCAGCATTCAACTGGGTTGGCGAACAAATAGCGGGTTTTTGGCGCAGGATTGGTACGGCGTTGACACCTGTCGGCGCGGTCATTAAGTCATTGTTTGAGGGTTGGCTCACCATTGCCCTCGCTCCTTATCGGTTCGCGTTTGGGTTTCTGGTGGGGTTATTTCAGCAGCTAGGTCAGGCGATCGCCCCTAGTTTATCGGGATTGGGCGGCATGATTGCTGGGGCACTAGCTCTCGTTCGCTCGGCAGTGAGTGGAATTGTCGCAACGTTTACCGCCATGAGTGCGGGGGTCAGGCAGTCGATTGGCGGAACTGCTAGCCAAGTTAGTGCTACCTTCCTGGGAGTCACCGCCGTTATCAGGAGTGGACTTGACCAAACGGGCGCAATCTTCTTGAGATTCGTCGCCACAATCCGGGGTGTCTTGCAGACTACCCAAGCGCTGGTGAGCGGGTTTGTCGGTGGTGTAATGACTACCGTTGGGGGAATCGCTACCCGCGTCAGTGCCGTGATGAATAGTATTGCCTCGGCGGTCGTCGGTTTCATCGCCCAGATTGTCGGGCAGGTGCAAAGCGTCGTAACTGCTTTCTCCACGGCTCAAGCTTCCGGTCAGTCAATGGGTGCGGCAGTTGGCGCGGCACTGGGGCAAGTCATCAATATAATTGGCAGCATCATTGCGCGGGTAGAACAGATACCCCAGGCATTCGCCAGTATTGGCAGTCAAATACTCGCCAGTATCAATGCCGTAGCCTCCCAGATGTTCAACGCCGGGGCGAACATGATTGGGCAGTTGGTCGGTGGTATCCAGAGCAAAATTGGCGAGGCTACCAGTGCCATGAGTAACGCTGTCGGGCAGATGCGAGCCTACCTGCCGTTCTCCCCTGCCAAAGTAGGGCCGCTCAGTGACTTGGATCGAGTTGACTTCCTAGGAACAATTGCCCAGAACATTACGCCCGTTCCCCTAACCAGTGCAATCCAAGCGGCGATGAATGCTGTGCAAGGCGCGATCGGCAGTGAGATTACGATGCCGCCGATGGCACAAGCGTTAAGTGCGATCGCTCCTACCGGAACAATGGCAGGAATAGCTGCTGAAGGTAGCGCGGGCACTCCAAGCGGCACGACCATGCCTGTATCGTCCCAGGGGGGAGTTTTACAAGTTGATGCCAGCATTACCGTCACGATCAATGGCGACCCCACATCACCGCAAGTTCAAGAGAGTTTGCGATCGCAGCTTGAGGCGCACCAGTCCACGATTATCCGCATTATGGAGAACCATCAGCGCAATCAGCGACGGACAAGTTACTCCTGATTACCGAGAACCCAAAAACTACCGGGCATTTTTCTGAGTTCAATATTTACGTGAGGAGTAGCACGATAAGTACCATCCGTGTCTTGTAAAAGATCGATTTCGTGGTTTACCTGAACCACTAAAAACCACTCGTCCTCATTCTCAAAACCTTCAGATTGAATCCTCACGAACTCTCCAGCGCGGGGAATAATAGATAGTTCTGTAAGCATAGGTTTGTACTGACTTTCCTGGTCAAAGACAAAACTTACAGTTACTTGCTCCGTGTTCATTTTTTTTCTCTTGATGCACCAAAAACAGCATAGATTGCATTGGTGATTCCAATACCAACGAAGAAGCCCCCGCTTGGAAATAGCAGGGGCTTTTTGATGACTCGGACCTTTGGGATTCTACATGGCTAGCCTTCCAAGCAATCCTTAAATTTCTGCATCAACTCCAGGTCACCATACCGACGCAGCACGAATGCGATCGCTTTCCTAGCCAGCCGGTAGCGTTCGGGTTTTGTTGCCTTCAACGTTTCCTTGATAAATCTCCCAGTCGGTAGCTCCGTATCCTTCAACATGGTCAAGAGCTGCTTTTGGGGTGGGAATCCCTGCCCTTCTGGATACGTATCCGGCGTATCCCCATCGCCTGAATCGTTTGCTATGCCGTCATCGTGGTTGGATACGCTCGTATCTACCGTATCCCGTTCTGAGTCATTGCTGGATACGTTTGGCGCTGTCGTATCCTCAGCCGTATCCCGTTGAAATGTCGCTTCTAGGCGTCGTCTTGCCGCGTCCCAAAGGTCATCTGGGGAACTGTCCTGGGTGGGTTGAGAAGTGCGATCGCTATCAAAAACATCGGGATTTCCAACAAGCGATCGCAGGTCTGGAACGGATACCCGTCGCTTCTCATCCGAACCGGGCATAGCCAAATCACCAAATCCTGACGGCTTCCATCCATCTGCTGAGCTTGGATCGGCTTCGGGGATTAAGTGCAAAGTTACACAGCCACTCGATTTAAGTAACTCAGATAATCCACGGGGATTCCCAAACATTGCCATACTGTCATGCTGTGCCGTCACCACCGGGAAGACTACTGCTTTGCGGCACGCGACTAACATCTTCTGCCAAAACGCCTGAACAAACTTTTCATCCCCATCCAGTAAGCTTGCCCACTCGCCGCACTCTTCCAAAATCAAAGTAATTGGATAGTGATTGTAGGTTCCCTCCGGTTGGTTCTGGTACTCGGTGTAACGGGATTCAACGATGGAAAGCACCTTCTCCATCCCCTTTCGGATACTGCCCCCTCGCTCTTTATCGCTGGCACCAACTCCATAAAACTTGCTGCCCTCAACTAAGTGCGACTCCAGTCCGCGATACATCCCGTGCTTTTTATGGGCATTGATAACGATAAATTTGTGACCTTTGTGGAGTCGATAACGAATCAACCCGCCATTGACCAGCGTCGTTTTACCGCTGCCTTGACCGCCGATAGCTTTCAGGAATCCAGCCAGAAGGATAGGAGCTATTTCACTTTGTTGTAAAACGGTAGTTAGGTTAGGCGATTGGGGCGATGCTTGGGGAACAGGCGCGGGTACTTCCTGAGTCGTGGATGCGATCGCTTCCGTGACGACTTCAGCTTCCAGCGCCTCTTGGTACGGTGCGAGTACAGCGTAGGACTGTTCAGCCGCTTGAAGCATTGCTTGCTGGTTAAACGCCTCAAGTTCAATCTGCGCCTGTATCCGGGCTTTTTGCAGGGTGACGCCTTCCCAAAGGTTTTGATACTTCTGCTTGCTGGATTCTTGGGAGGAAAGACTTCGTGCCAATGACATCGAGGCACCAAACCCAGCCACAGCTACCAGTGCGCCGCACAATTTCCATCCTCCAGCGCCAGGGGTGCGCTTTACTTGGGCAGCGCTCTGATTAACTTGTATCCAATCGGGTACTGAGCGTTGTTCGCAGCCTGTAGCAGTCGGGTGACAATATTCAATCCTGCCGTCGAAGTGCCCAGCCGTCCCGACTGACGATCCAATTGTGCCAACGGCGAAGGCACCAAGCATGACCAACTTCGGATTCATCAGCGCGACCTCCCCATGAATATAGATAAGGCGATCGCGAACAAGCCCAGCCCCATTCCGATCCAAATTAGCGGGTTCACCATTGCGATGAGACTGGTGATGGCATCCCAGAAACCGGCGATGACTGAGGCAGCAATCGCGAGTCCAATGACTGCGGCTTCCCGTTTATCCCCTCTGACTGCAAAGGCGATATAACCAGATGCGATCGCAAGTAGCAGCCCATAGGTAATGAGCATCCCTGGAATCAATCTGGATAGCAGTGCCAATACCAATCCACAGCTAAAATACAAGCCAAATTCTGATAGGTTCCCAGTCGCTTTATAGAAGCGAACTTGGTTAGTTTCTGGGGTTTCGTCTTGAAAAAAATCAGCCTCGTGGTGAGGCTGATGATTGTTGAAATTAAGCATCAGCTTTCACCTTTAATTAACGACCGCTAAACCAATCACCGACACTCTGCCAAAAACCTTTCTTACCTGCACTAGAACGGGAGCCATTGGTAAGTAAATCTTTGCGGTCTTCCCGTTCTTTCCTCATCTGCTCTGACAACGCTTCTCGCCGTTCCATGAGGGGAATTTTTTCTTGAATGCGACGTGCGCCGCTTTGGTGCCGACGTGCCACAATTTGCAGTGCAGTTTGGAAGTCCATGCGTTCTAAGGTAAGGGCGCTGCGTCCCTCTGCATCTAACAGCCTGATTCCGTTCTGGGCTTTCTCTCCCATGAGCCGGACGTGCTGCTGGTAGCCCTTCCCAGCGAGGAATACATTGAGGATTTGTTGGTCGATTTTCTTGGCAGCGGCGGCAGCATCCTTCTGGACTTGTGCAACAAATTGTTCGTACTGCACCTGCCCTTCAATTAAGGTTTTGAAGTGTTTTTCAAGGATGGGTAACACTTCGATTAGCCTATCCATTGCAGCAGCTCGGTCAGCATATTCTGCAAGCTGCTGGTCGGTCATATTCGGGAGTTCTTTGAGGTCAATCCCAAAGTAATTTTTAGTTAACCCGGCTAGTGTTGAATCCAGCGCGTGTACCTTGTGAATGCCAGACTTTTTGCCTTCGTACTTGACGATAGCCGTGCTTTTAGATGGTGCAAATTCCATGATTAATCCTAGGTGATGAGGTACGATCGCCTTCCAAATAAGAGGGCGATCGCTTGATTGTTTACCGACTCAAACCGAGCGCTCGTTCCATGCCTCGTTGCTCAGCTTGAAGCTGCTGAATTTGCTGTTCTTGCTGCTGAATGATTAAGTCCCTGTTGTCCGGTTGGGCTGGCTTCATCCAGAAGTAAAGTCCGATTCCGCAAACTACTAAACCCAAACAAGTTGTTTCTTTCATGTGTCATTCCTCTGCGTGTACATCCCTTTTGTGATTCGGTGGAAGAACATTCTGGCGCTGCCCAGGTGAAAGCTAGGGGCTAACAGAATCCCTCCGATTGCAAGAGCGATCGCGTATTTCATATTCTTCAAGCCGGAACTGCTGCGAAGTGTTCCAAGAGTTGAGCAACGGACATCAAGCCCATTTCTTCATCGGTGAGGGTTGTGTAGCGATCGCCTTCTTCGCAGAACGAGCCTGGGGTAGCGAAACTGTCCTGGCTTGGGTAGCAGTCCAAGCAGAAGTCAAACTGATTGCCACCTGTCATCCACTCAGACCAAAACATCTGACCCGATTCCCAATAGAGTGACCAGGCAAAATCACATTCAACACTCGGCTCCGGTGCCCCTGGTTGCGGAATCCAGTGCATCGTGAAATTGATACCTGAATCCCAGCCCGTTTTCTCCTTTGGTTGAAATTCAAACACCAAGAAAAACTCAAAGTCTGGATAACTGTGCAGCGATCGCTCCAGCCATTCGGTTAGTTGCTCACGCCCGAAAATATGTAGCGCCAAGTCACCCTGGATTTCAAACCCCTGGCAGGCAAGCCAGTTCAGGACGCGGAAGCGTTGTTCTGAGCTGAGACTGCCTTGCTGGTGGTGCTGAATTAGGTCTTGGTCTTCTGGCGTCAGGTTATCAGTGTGCGTGCCAATCCGGTACAGCAGATCATCGCTGGGCTGCTGGTTGTAGCGGCGAATGCGCTCCGTAACATAACCCCAGTTGATGGAGTCGGCTGAGTTTCCTTGCCCCCTCGCTGGATGATTGGCGAGGTTATTGGTAATGCACTGAGCCGCTGCCCGAACTGCTGGGTCTGCGATGCTGTCGATGATTTGCTGGAGGTCACTGCCTCGGTGGAAAGCCTCTTCCAGCGCCATCGCCGTATCCAAATCGACGCGATGTGCGGCAAACTGCCCGGATGGGAATCCAAGTTCAAAGTCTGTCATGATTAAATTGCTCCTCTCTACTGGGTGGAGCCAATCACTAGTGGCAAAGTTTTGCAGGCCAAGCCGCTAGTGACTGACAAGAATTTTTTAGTTTTAGTCGGGTGAGGTGCTGTGATCTTTTGATTGCAGCCGCCTCAAGATTTTGAGCGTACAATCCTGGGCTTCTGTTAATAACCCTGGTAGCTGCTCGTATAGCTCGTTTTTCCAGAAGCTGCCCCAGAAGTCCGTGCTAACCAGTAAAACCTCAAACTGGGCAGCGATGGCTCCCAATGCTGTTTGCAGGTCCTGCCATTCCACTGGCTCGAATAACTCAGTTTGTGGAACCAGTTTTTGGCAAGAATCATCTTCACCGCCTCCGAGAAGATATCCCCATCCCAGACACTGAAACCCTTCAATCTGGGGGCAAAATAAAGCTCCAATAACTTGCCGTTCTTGCACATGAGGGACATGGGTAACGGGATCGCTTTGGCTCCATAGAACGGTAGAACCAAGCTCAAATTTCGGTTGCGGGAAATTGTTTGTTTGGTGCATCTTTTTGACCTGGTTATGGTGGCTACAAGATGCACTCCTGATGATCAATGCACTACAAATCAATGGGCGATGATAAGTCGATTTCTGCCTGCGGGATTGCGAAGTTATCCACTGGAACTGTTAGTGATGACAACTCAACACGATGAGGATTAGATTGCCACCAATTGATGAAGTGACGACCGTAGCGACTCAGCAAAAGACTGACGACTTCACTGGTACTACCGCAGCAAGTAACTTCTTTAATTTCGTCAGCGATTGGTCTAACTTCCGGGCTTAAAACTACGCGAATTTGTGAGGCCATTTCTTTACTCCATCCCCATCCCGTAGACAGAAATCAATTGAGCAAAGTTAGGCACGCTAGGGTGACTCGCAATCTTAAATCGTCCCTTGGTTGCCTCAACTAACGGCTGTGCTAACGATGCACTACCGCCAATAATCAAAACTTCTCCCAAGTCTGAGAGCTGCGTTGTCCAGGCAACCTTTAACTTGCTGCGAATCTCTCCAATCCACTGCTCACGGCACTTCTGGAAGATTGGTTCAAAGTTGATTTCGGTGGTGCCGTAGAGGAAAGAATTGTCTGCGATCGCATCCATAATCAATCGCAGTTCTGGCGAATAACCCAGTTGAGGTAACAGCGCCCCTGCGATTTTTTGTGCTAACTGGTGTGTTCCTGGTAGCACACTATCGGCAGTGCGAATCATTGTGCCGTTGGGAGCGTAGAGCCGACCGATACCAGTTCCGCCACCTAAATCTAGGATGCCGTTAACCTTGTTTGGCGCTCGAAACAGTCCTTTGGCTTTGGCGAATTTGTAAGCAGGTCGGGTTTCATCGCACGGTTCAACCTGGCGAACGGTTGCGACAATATCGACACCGTTGCGAGTAAAATCTTTCACCCCCTCGGCTTTCTTAATAGCAGCGATCGCTTGCTTATTTCTGCTATCTGGCAGCGCCACCGGCATGACTTCAATTAAGACTTGATTCTGACCTGGGTTAGGTTCAATTGCTGCCAGTGCTAAGAGCCAAGCGAGTTCGCATTTATCGCCTTCAAAAACTGGCTTTCCTCCTAGTTCTGCTGCGAGTTGACCGATGACATAACGGCGTCCATCGACAGCAATAACAACTGATTTTTCATCGGGTTCGCCATCCTCCCAAGACTCCAATTCTTTGACAACTGAAGGCAAAATTTTCACCCGACCGAGCGGATCAAAATACTTGATGAAGCGGTTTCCACCGTCCAGAGGGACTCGTTTCCTGATGTGGACGTTGGGTGGATGCCCAAAACCGTTAAACGGCTTCTCCGAGGCTATAAGCATTGTGCTTGCTTCCTTGTGTAAATGGATTGAAAACTTGATGCGTTGGGCGTTTGAGGCGCTTCTGTTCGGCGCGTAAGGGCGTTGGGCGATTGCAGCCGTGCTAGGTCCCTCCGGTGCCGTGATGCGTCTATGAATGTTATAGTAATCGCAATCTCGTCGCGATGTCAACTTGAATGCGATGACATAAACTCAGAATTAGCCAAAGACTAAGCCTAGTTGCGTCATAGAGGATAATCGTGGAGTAGGTTAGATCGCGACTTATTCCGCTATGCCTCAAGTGAACGTAACGATCAGCGACGAGTTGAATGAACTATTAGGGTTAATGTCGCAGGCAACTGGGCTGACCAAAAGCAGCTTAATCGCGGAATACGCCCGCAGAGGAATTGTTGAGGATGCAGCAAACCAAGAAATCGTTTTGAAGTTTAAGCAAAGCCTCAAGGCTCAGGAGAAAAAGAAGTAGACACGTAAAACGATTGCCCGCCACTGGTGAGGGGGAGAAATGACGACTAAGCAG
Organism: Trichocoleus sp. Lan; assembly: GCF_039961855.1. Taxonomy (NCBI): domain Bacteria; kingdom Bacillati; phylum Cyanobacteriota; class Cyanophyceae; order Leptolyngbyales; family Trichocoleusaceae; genus Trichocoleus; species Trichocoleus sp. Lan. The sequence continues at coordinate 23,780 of NZ_JAMPKA010000046.1, forward strand.
TTCGATAGTGCTGATTGGGATCTGATTCTGTGCCAAGTATCTGGACTGCCACCAGTCGGCTGGCTAAAGCGATACCGCACGCCAGATCAACTAGAACACTGGGATGCTACCCGGTATCACTTTCAGCTTCTGCACGCAGAACTAGAATCTTTTTTCCGTGGACTAGATCGCCCGGTCTACCCATTAGCCGAAATTGATTTCTACTTCCAGAAAGCTGCGGATCGGTACATCGCACTTTATAGCCTCCTACATACAGATTGGAGGGCAATCAGAGATACGGCTGCGGCTGTGGGGATGCCACTACCTGCGAATTGCGGGGAAGCGTTAGTGAAAATTCTTGAGCAAGATTGTCGAGCGTTTCTAGGAGAAGCTGAAGCATACAGCGAGTTTCGCCCTAGGAAAATCTATAACCTATTGCAAGACTGCCGGAAGGTAGAAGCCCTCAAAAAAAAGCCTAATCCTACGGCTAAAGACCTAAACAAAATTCAATCGGTTGAAGCTCAATCTAGAATCCTGTCGCAGCACTTACGAGAGGGGGCTGCGATACGCGGATTCTGCTTGGCTGTTTGCCTTGCATCACGCAATCCTAGCGTTAAGGAGAAACTGAAGATATACCAGCGACAGATGGCTGAGCTTGAACAGAATGTTTTACAGCACTTCCATCCATCCCAGCGGGTACACGGTCACACATGGAATAAAGGCTTCAGGAAAAGCTCTTAACCTTTCTTAATAATCGCGTACAACATCATCAAAACGAAATTTACACATATTGCAGCGGCTTACAATTAGCTAAAGCAAATAAGAAAAAGCTGGCGGCTCTCTGCTAATCCTTAAAGTGAAACGCTGCGCGAATGCTACGCTGACCGCTCCCCCAAAAGACTGCTTTAAAGTCACCAGACTTTGTAATACATTTTCTCAAGCTTAGCAGCGTTTCCCCTTCCAGGACAAAAGCAAAAGAGCCGCCCTTAATCACCACAAAAAAGGCGGCTCCATGCTCTATGGAAATATTCGTTGATAACCATCCTACTACAGAAACAGTAGGTGAGTCTAGTTATTCAAGGCGATCGCAGCCTTGCCAGCATTGCGGCTATGAAACGTCTTCCGTCATTAAAATGCCGCCATCCTCGCCGCACTACGCAGCTCTACGATGCGGGGGATGCGATGTTTTTCAGGGGTGGCAACCCAAGCCGAAGAACCAGGAGAAGGCCGTCAAACAGACTTCAGTGATTGACCGGCTACTGGCAGACCCGAATTTAATCAGTCAGTGGGAATCCGAGTTTCTTAAGAGCATCAGGAAGCGAAAGGCGCTATCACCCAGACAAACTGAAATCCTTGAGAAAATTCAGTCTCGCTTGAGGGCCTGGGCATGAAGACCAAGCACCTTCAGAAGTGGTTGAGCAGCGAACGTCTCACACGGGTTTTGAATCAAATCTAAGAAAAAAGCCAAGGCGTTATCAGCGTCTTGGCTTTGTCATTCATTAATAAGGATGTAAAGATGATTGCAACTAACTGCCAAATTGACAAACAGCAAGCGATAGCGCATCTGGAAGCTTTAGGCTATCAGCGAGGCGATAGGGTGAGTCTGCGCTATATTCACCCAACTAGCAAAATTTCTGTCAAGGCACCAAAACTAAATTTTAGCGAATGCGAGCAGTATCAGTCCCAAGGTTACGACGCCTACCTCGTAATTAATTCAGGTGGCGATTGTGACGCAGATATCACTGAGGGACGTGCAATTTTCTATGAACACGACGATCTTGATAAAGAAACTCAGCTTTATCTTTGGCAAACGCTAGGACTTCCAGAACCGACTATCCAAGTCGATACAGGTGGAAAAAGCGTTCACAGCTACTGGGTGCTTTCAGAACCAATTCCAGTCGAGCAATGGCGAGAATTGCAGGTCGATCTACTTGAATTTTCAAAAGGAGATCGCACCCTTAAAAACCCCAGCCGCGTCTTAAGACTTGCAGGCACACGATACATGAAAGGCAAAGCGCCTGGTTCGACATTGGCAGTTATTGTCAGCCAGTCCTCGAAAAAATATCAATATCAAGAACTAAGAGAAGTCATCCCGATGCAACAGGTACATCAAACTGCCATGCCGATGTATCAGCCATCCATTGGCGATGATGTGCCGTTATATCAATGCGTGAGAAGAGAAGACCGGGATTTGATTAATAATGGGGCACCCACTTATCGCAACGAGAGCGGGATGAAACTGGCACGCAATCTCATCGGTACAGCCTTAAGACTAAATAATCTAGGCGTTCGCTTCACCGGAGATCCGCGCCAACTTTTTGAAGATTACTGCCACCGCTGCCCATCTGGAGGGGGGTGGAATCAGCGCGAGTGGGACAAGATTTGGGAATCAGCGGTTAAGTATAATCCTACAGCCGCCCTGACAGACGACGCGATTCTTAACTGCGTAAAAGCATGGCAGCACAATCAACAAGTGGTCAGACGGCAGCAGCCTGCCCCTACTTCACAGCACAGAAGCGATTGCTTAACAGATAACATTCAGCATCCTCAAAAAAAGCTTCCTCTTGAGGACGCCGCAAAGCTTGCTAAGGACATTCTGAAGTCTGACAGCGACGAATTAACAGCTAACCTGAAGCTAGAAGAAGTGCGGCAATCGTGCGGCATGAATTCCTGGGACTGGGAGCGGAAAATTATTAAACCGTTGAAACGAAATCTGGAAGGCGATCGCTTCAAGTTGGAACTACTGGGACTTTTGCAAATTGACGATCCGGTAGAGCGTATTCGTCAACAAGCACTACTGGCCCCCAAGTACCAAATGTCTACCGCAACCCTAGACAAGGCACTAGGACTGATCAAGCAACGAACCAGTACCCCAGAAGTCACGGCTCTAGATTTAGGCAGCTTTTTTGATTTGGAATCTGAAGGATTGGAGTGGCTAATCCCTGAGTTACTGCCAGTCGGAGAAACTGTGCTGTGTGTAGCGACTCCCAAGTGCGGCAAAACGCTTTTAGGTATCGACGCCGCTTATGCAGTGGCAACTGGCGAAGACACTTTCTTGGGTCAATCAGTGCCCACTGGGAGAGTCTTATTAGTCTCGGTCGATGAATCAGCTAATAGTACCAAGTCGAAATTAATCAAGCGTGGTTTTCGTCGGCAGGATGCCGAAAATGTACGGGTGATGTCAAGATTCGATGTTTCGCAGATGGCAAAGTTAGAAGCGGAGCTAGAAGACTTTCGCCCAAACCTGGTAATCATCGATTCACTCAAACGGATTACGCACGGTCGAGAAATTAGTGAGAACTCAGCCGAGTTTGCGGAAATTATTTACGAGCTGAAGGAACTACTAACTCGATACAAAGCATCTGGCATTCTGGTTCACCACGCCAATAAGGATCGAGAAGCGATGGGAGTGGGTCGAGTGCGTGGTTCAACTGCGATCGCTGGAGCCGTCTGGGGAACTTGGCAGCTAGATCACATTCCCAAAGAAGACCCTGGCAACAAGAAGAAATTCGTCATTGACCCAAAAGACCCCAAGCGGCTGTTAACCGTCTTTGCCCGCGATACAGAGGGGCAGCAGATGCGAATCGAGCTGAACCCTGAAAACAACAGATGGGAGAAGCTAGGTGAGGTAGGAGAGGCGGAAGAAGGCGAGGGCGATCGCGAAGCGTTGAAGAGTCGGATACTAGCGATTCTTCATCGAAACGCCCATACTTGCGGTTTGAGCGGTCGAGAAATCATTGAGCTACTGGGAATGACACCAGAAGACGGCAGAGGCATTTATACGGTGTTAAACCGGATGGTGAATCGTCGCTTAATTGATTGCCGCCCTGCTCCTGGTGATAAGCGGTACAACGTTTATTCTTTACCCAAACTGTCACAAGACACAGTACCCAACAATACTCAACAATCTACGCAACCCCCCCCCTCCCCTACACCCACAGTCCCTGAAGTTGAGTATGTGGCTGTATCCATTGTGGATAAAGGGTTTGAAGATACTCAACAAATTACTCAACACCCCTCAAAAATTACTCAACACCCTGAGATTGAAAAACCCTATGTTGAGTATTCAAATGCTTTATCCACCGGGGTTTCAGAGATACTCAACACCCCTGACGAAAATATGGGGGGGGGGTGTAGTGAAATTGCTGAGAAAACCGAAAAATCTTCTCAACTGTCACATCAACCGGATGCGATTGCCTCATCTATTGACACACAAGAGGCAGAGATAGAAGTAACAGGTTTTAGCCTTTACGATAACGTTCGGGTCAAAGACCCCTATCACGTCGCCAGTAAATACCACGGATGTGTTGAGAATTTTAGACAGGGGTTTGAAAGCGTAGAGATACAAGTGCGCTGGGAAGAGCGCTTTGGCAAACCAGGCAGTCAGACAGAGTGGTATCGACTCGATGAATTGTGTTTGCGGAATCTAGAGGATGATTTGGGTGAATAGCCACTGTCCTAAGATTGCAGGCGATCGCATGATGAATCTAGCGCTCAATGATTTGGATACCCCATGAACGACTGGATACCCCATGAACGACATTAAAAAGCGTTCATCCATGTGAGTTTTTTGACCGTGCAGCAAGGCGATCATCATCCACCAATGGAAACTTTGAACGAATGCCCCTGAAACGCTTTTCTGGTAAGAGTTTGAATGCATTGATAACGTTACGATGATTGATAACCCCATGAACGCCAGCAAAATGATGTCGTTGAACGCTCGATTAGTGCGACTTCAAAGGCGTGATCGCTCCCCCTCTGGACCCTCTAATGCAACAGGATATTCAAACCACTCAGGAGCAGTGAGATTCGATGTGTAACTCCCAGCCGCCAGAAGAAGGACTAAGCCGCCGCCCTCGCTACCTCGATGTTTTACCACCTAGATTGAGGCAGGGCTACCTCGATGCGCTCCGCGCTATGGAGGCGGGTGATTACAGCCCAGGCTTTACCCCAGAACAGCAGAAACAATTGGATGAATACCGTGCCAAGTTCCCCAAAGCAAAACGCAAAAAACGCACTTAAATCGACTGGGCCGACGACTACTCGTGGTAAGTCAATTGTCCGTCACAACGGCGTCAAGCATGGGCTGCTGGCGACGAAGCCGCCCGTTCTCTGTACTGAGGATCGCCAATGGTTTGACGAAATGACAACAAGCCTAATTAATAAGTACCAGCCCACAGATCCGATCCAATATTTGCTCGTTGAGACAATTTCGGTGGGCTGGTTGCGGCTGCGGCGGCTCTGGGGTATTGAGGCAGCAATAGGCGACGTGGAAATCCTGAAAATTAGGCAGCGGCTGTCCGGGAAAACCTCCGAACTGGAGCGTCGTCGCCTTACCAAGCAGCTAGGAGATGCCGAGATATCTGCTGCTGGACTGTCCCTATCAGGGGAACAACTAGCACGATATGAGCGCCTGATCAGCCTGCAATTAAACGATGCGATTGAAAAATTGGAAGAAATCAAGCGAAAAGAACGGGAACTCTATGGTTCTATGGGTTTGGTTGGTATGACTCAGTTCGTGTGCGATCGCATCCGATACCACATTGACGCAGATGGTTAACGATGATGAATGAAGCCAAGCTGTCATTTGACATTACAACTCTAATGTCAAGTAACTAAGTTGGTAAGAATCTTTTTCTTACCAATAGGTCTGCCTTGGCAGTGCAAAGCTTAGCTCCCTTAGGAGCCGATTTCAGCGCTTGGCGTATTGCTGCACTTCACCTGCCCAACTTGCAACCCTTAGCTGTTTCAGGAGCTAGTTTCAGGGTGTGGGCTTGGTCTTTAGCTTCCAGGTATCGCCACTTGCAACCCTTAGCCGTCTCAGGAGCGGATTTCAGGTCATTAAAAGCCGTTGCCCTCCTCGCGCTGCTGTCTTGCAACCCTTAGCCGTCCTAGGAGCCGATTTCAGCAACCTGGCAAGCTACACCATTGAAGACGGCACCACCGACTTGCAACCCTTAGCTGTCCCAGGAGCCGTTTTCAGGCGCAGTTCCCCATAAGTCAAGCGATAACTGAATAGCCGAATCCGATTGCGCGGATTTAGTCCTTGCGCGGGTTTTAGATTCAGCCTTTCCCCTTGTAGGTGGTTCGCAATGATTGCCAACCTCGGACTGAGTAAGAGTTTTTGACTTAGCGCGAATCTTCTGACTCGCGATGGGCTGACGCTTTCCTTTGTGGGAGCTAGTTTTGGGTTGTTCGTTGGCGATGTTACTTGAAAACACCTCCACATCCGCGCACTGAGTTGTTCCTGAATCAGCTTCTATTGCCCCAGTCTTGAGGGTTGAGGGTTGGCTACTGGTGTTACCAATCCCAGATGTAGCAGGG
>NZ_JAMPKA010000047.1:0-28503 GCF_039961855.1 Trichocoleus sp. Lan
AATGCTGCTGCCACGGATGAGCCAAGCGATAGCTACGCTGACCAATCGGTTCGCCCTTACGTTGAAATGCTATCCCTGAACGAGACAGTCGCCTACCAGCGGAAGCGCGACGGTGAGATTATCTGTGCCTACCTTGGAACCAGCACCAATCAACTTGCTAAGCAGTGGGTATCAACCCTGGAACTGTGGGGCTGTTCTGCCGAAATTCGCAAACCCAAGCGCATCACCGGCAGCAAATGGGAAATCAAAATTAAAAACGCTGACATCACCCGACTGACCAAACTCGCGGAATCTCATCCCGCCTTCAATAGTGGAGTGCCAGCCCCAAAGTCCGAATCGCTGGAGTTGGTCCAAGATATCCCCGAAACCTCCAGCGAGAACTCGACAAAATGCGACGCTACCACGAATCCATCGGCATCGGTTGAACTGCGCTTCAACGATGAAGTGTTGATTGAGTCTGATTCTGTCCCTGGACTGCGAGGAAAGATTGGTCAGGTCAAGACAATTGGCAGCAATTGGATCGGCGTGGAGTGTGAGGGGAGATTGCACGAGTTCTTCGCCACTGAGCTGACGCTGATTTCTGGAGTAGAACCGCCGCAACCGAAGACAGTCAACGCGGCATTCAAGGCAATCGCTTCTTGGAGTCCCTACAGCAGCAAGCGGATTGGTTAACTCCGACTGGGTGGGCACCGCTCACCCATTCCAAGCGCCATTATTTATTTACCAACACCCACATCCTCCTATGAGCCAAGACCTAACTCCGTTTGAAAAAACCATCATCGAAGCGCTCCGAGCCTTTTACAAGCAAAATCAGGAACTCACTCGTCAAGTCTCCCGCCTCGCTGATGCCGTAGAACGTATGGCACCCGCTAACACAGTTGCGCCCAACTATCAGCGTCCATTGGAATCTTTCACCAAATTTGATTGGGCTTCGATTAGTGCCACGGTTGAACGCTCCGATCAATACGGCGCTGCTGTCGTCAACTGGCACGGTCAGCAGTTCACCCGGAGATCGCCCTCCAACAAATTTGGGGAAGCCGTCTGGTTCAGCCGCTGCGTTGGCAAAAGTGAAGATGGGCAGAACGTTTACGAACGGCTAATCACATTTAAGCCAGTGTCAAAAGTCGAAGTGGAGCCATTGCCTAACAAGGTTACTCGCCTCACCGGACAGGACAGCGATTAAGAATTGCGCTTAAGAAAAGGCTGGGTAGCATCGATTGCCCAGCCTATGCTCACAGCACTTTAAGAGAGAATCCAATCAGATTCTCTCTTAAAGTGCTGTAAAAACCTCCAATAAACCTGTAACGGGTACAATGCAGACGAAGTATAGGTTTTAACCACAATGAATAAACCTACTGGCGGCAGGACGAGAAAAGAGGATTACACTACCTCCGTGATGCGGGTGCCAGACCCAGTGAAGCCGAAAGTCATTGAACTCATCGAAAAATTTCATCAAGCCAGACAGCCAAATAATCCCGTAACAGATGATTCCCAGTATTGGCAGATTCCGGCTTCTTTAATTCCTGAACTGCTGGATATTGACGGACGCAAACCCAATTTTGTGACAGAGTGCAGCATCAGTAATGCCGACTGGTGGAACCAAGATGGCAAACAACAGTGGGAAAAATGCTGGCGCGAAAACTTAGAACGCTTTAATGACTTAGCGGATCGAGTGAATGAATGTCTGCGGCAAGTTGACAATAGTTGGACGCTGGCATTTCCTGACGACAATGAGAAATCCGTTAAGAAGTTATGCGAATACCGCTTAATCTATCTAGATCAACCGACTACTGCTGCTATACCCCTAGAAGCTGTGCAATGGGCATTGACATCTAATTATTTTGGCTCTGGGTTGAAGGAGAAGATTATCGATGCTTTTAGACAAAAGCAATGGGGAATTTTAAAAGCTTTAGAGGTAGGGGTTCATCCGCCAGTGAATCGGCGGGAATATTGGCATAAAAACTACACCGAACAACTGGGCAAACCTAACGTGAATTACTGGCAGTGGCGGCAGAACCCAGAATCACGAGAAATTGCCAACGAACTGACTCAGCTTCTAGAACTGCCAGAACCCTCAGCGGATACGCGGCGAGTGCTTGAGTGTTTGGCAGAAGGGAAAGATCCCTTCTACGATCCCAAGCCGAATGGAGGGGAAATATATCTCGGCTTTAATACATTTCTGAGCAAAGGCGCACTTAGCAGCTACGACCCCAACATGAAACAGCGTTGTCGTGACGCCTTTAGAAATTGGCATCAAACAGTTCTTGCCCAGTTAGGACAGGATACTTTAGAAGGAATTTACCGAGTCTGCTACGGCTGCGACTGGATTCTGATTGAATCCATCTTGGCTCCACCTTTTGTGGGGGCATGGTGGGACGTTTTACAGGTATCGCCTGGTGCCACTCTAGAAGAAGTCAAAAGCGCGTACCGGGCAGCCGCCAAGGTTTGGCATACGGATGTTAACAGCAGTCCCATCGCTCTTGCTCGGATAACCGCACTCAATAAAGCCTACGAAGAGGCGAAAGCAAGTTTTACCGATTACAAGTATCGAGTCTAGCGAGCGCCCGCTCTTCTCATCGTCACCCAGTCCTCAGGGTCTGGGTTGAATTTTCTCTGCCAGTGCAACATAACAAGGTTAATGTAGAACTTAATATGGCCCAAATTACGACTCAAACCAGCGCGGAAGTCACCCCATCTGATGCCCATGATCGCTTGATTGAGATGTGGGTGGACGGTCGTTCGCCGCATACTCAAGACGCTTACCGCCGATATGCCCGTCAGTTCCTGGCACACGTTAACCGTCCCCTGCACCTAGTGACGCTAGCGGACATCCAGGGGTGGAAGTTAACCTTGGTTGGCTTGTCCCCCAACAGTCAGAGGACGGCGATCGCGGCGATTAAATCTTTGCTGACATTCGGGCATAAGATCGGATTATTACCCCTGAATGTTGGAATGCCGGTCAAACAACCCGCTGCCAAGGACTGCCTGAACGAGCGGATACTCACTGAATTGGAAGTGCAGACGTTAATTGCTTTGGAAACCCATCCCCGAAACCGGGCAATCCTGCGGCTGCTGTATTCTGCTGGGTTGCGGGTCAGTGAACTTTGCGCCCTGACCTGGAAGGATCTAAAAGTTCGCGGTGATAGCGGACAAGTTACGGCATTCGGCAAACGAGGGAAGACTAGAACAATTCTGCTGTCTGCGGGCGTCTGGGTTGAGTTAATTAATTTAAGAGGTAACGCGGGAAACGACGACCCAGTTTTTCCATCCAGGGAGGGCGATTCGCAAGGGAATCACCTGCATCGTTCCCAAATTAATCGCATCGTCCTGGCAGCGGCGAAAAGGGCAGGCATCAAGGAAAAGGTATCGCCCCATTGGTTGCGTCACGCTCACGCTTCGCATAGTCTCGACCGAGGAGCGCCAATTCATTTAGTACAGCAGACGTTAGGGCATGAAAGTGTAGCGACTACTTCCAGATATCTGCACGCACGCCCCAACGACAGCAGCAGCTTGTATCTTCCTGGTTAAGAAGTCTCATGTCTGAAGAGTGTACCTACAGCCACACCGAGCTAAATATCGCGCTTACGCAAGCTACCCTGATGCTGTGCCAAGGCAATATTGTGGCAGCGGCGGAGTTATACGACCAGTTGTTGCGGGAAGCAGTTACGGACAAAATCCCACGCCGAGATGACTAGAAGCCCCTCCAAGGCAATCCTGAGAGGGGCAGGGGTGACGGGAAAACGCGGCTTTCTTCGCCGGGGAAATGCGATCGCTACCAGTGAATATAGTCTGTTACCATAGTGCGCCAATCAAGCCACCAACAACAGTCCCCACTGGACCGCCAACAATACTTCCAATAATTGCTCCACTAGCTGTAGAACTTTGTGAAGCTTGTTTTCCAAGCTCAGCTCCTAATGCTCCTCCAATACCCCCTCCTACTGGTCCTGCCACTTTTGTCCCTCCAATTCCTCCCAAGGCTGCGCCAGTGCCGGTTAAACCTGCTGTCCATAAACCTTGCGGGCTAAAACCACCTCCTGTGATATCAGCGGTTTCTTCAACAGTTAATTCAGAAAACAGTGAATTATCTTCAATGTCAGTAATTTTCATGGTTGTAAAACTTGTCACTTCTGTCGATTACTCAGATAAGACACCAATATTTCTATGCATTCGTAACTAAAATTCACAAAGCCTTAATTGATATCACGCTGAAGCCCTTGCAAGGAGATTAGGAGTGCAGTGGCGACGACAATAGATAGGCGCATCTTGATAGGTTGAATGGGACGCCTCAACTTTAACTGATGCTGCCAGCGCGATCGCTACTACGAACCCGCCAGCATTGCCAAGATTTGGCTTCTCTCGACTGGTTCCAAGTGTCGCAGCGGCAGAACCTTCCCTACTCCCCCCTCAAAGACAAAGGTGGGAGCTTCCCAATGTTCCGAGGTATCGCGACATAGTACAGATTCGGGGTGAAGCTGACGCCACACCACCAACTTTTCTCCCGCTAGTTGCTTGTAGTTTTTAATTGCTAAATGGTACTCGTCTTGAATTTCTACTACTTGCGCCGCGGCTGCTTCCATCTCTTGAGCGATCGCAGCACAGGATGCTTCTAAATCGCTAAGTTCCTTCTCTTTTGTCGCCAGTTCCGTTTTGGCAGATTGCAACGCTTTCTCTGTGGCGTCTAACTTGCGTTGGCGCTCTGCCGCCTCAGTAGTGCTTGCGAACTCTTTCTTAAGAACATCTAATATCTCGTTTTCTCCGGGCTGCGGCTGCCATTTAGGAGGATTTTTAATAATACTAATTGCGTCTTCCAATTGCTCAATTGTGTTTTTAAGCTTGAATATTTCTTGGCGTAACTTTATGCATTTTAAGCGGTTGTTTACACCTATATATTAACAAAAATAAAACCCAAAGTTGACATTAGAGATGTAATGTAAAGTGGTCTGGTTTCGGGAAGCATGATTGTCTTTGAAAAGAGTAATTTTCACAGGTAATGGCTTTGGCTCGTAGCCGGTACTAGCTTATCATCCTCCGCCAAAATATCTGATTCGATTTGACTAAGACATTTGAGATTCATCTGTTCTAAATCGTTCAATACTGCGTTCGCCTCAGTCCCAAATTTGTAATATTCAGTTAAGCTGCCTAGTCGATAATTAAATGGCTGGTAACGATGCTTGAAATATAGTTCAACGTTGCCCCTGTGTTCCCAAGTACCCAGTACCTTAAGCTCCACAGTTTTGTAATGACAGCGTAAATCCCGCCGAATTTCTACCATTCGTTCTTCAATTGTTCGCTTAGTTACACCAATTTTATATAGGGTTTCACTATCAGTTTTTACTTTTAAATAATACAAGCGATGCTCCAGGATTCTTCTGAGCTGAGTTCGGTAAACCCATAAATCAATTGAACGTTCTTTCAGGTTCAGGGATTTAAGAACCTTAGCAAGTTCAACCTGCCGTTCTATATCAGCTAATTTCTTGAGGAGAAGCGGCTCTTGGACTTGATTGAACTCTTTTAAAGGCAGCGCTCCAACTGGAATCATCCCTAGCTGCGTAAACTCGTATCCAGGAGGATTTTGATAGGGATTTTTCTGTAATAGTTTGGCTTTGATTAATGGCTTGAGGTCAACAGAGAAGGGGATGCTCCAGCCATTCTGACCGCATGATTTCCACAGGAGTTTTAGCAGTTGCAGCGCCTGACCTGATAGCTCGATATTAAAGTTGTCATACAGAGGAAGGGTAGGGAACTCTCGCTTAACCGTCACGGAACGACAGGTTTGCCCAGTATGAGCGAAATGGTGTTCTTTGACTTGACCCTTCTTCGCGACTAATTTGACTCCACAATAAGGGCAGATTAAATCACTTTTACCGCTAGGAACATCAACAATATTAACCAATTTATTATCAGCATTGACCCCAAACTTTAGCAGCCACACATCAGCCATATCGCCAATCACTAAGTATTTACAGTCAACTTCCACGGTAGATAGAAATCAGGACGCTCCCTTAAATAAACGCAATCGCCTCTAAGTTTCTGGGAACACTAGGACTGTCCCAGATGAGAAGGTGTGATGAACAAACTCGCAACTGCCGCTGCCTTAGTTCTAGCCTTAACCGGAATCCCCGCCACTGCCCAAACTACAGCAACAGTAGTTAGCACTGGCGATGGTGATACGCTTCGAGTCAAGGTCCAAGGGAAAGTTACTACTGTTCGCTTAGGCTGCATTGATGCCCCCGAAACAGGACAGCGCCCTTGGGGGCAGCAATCAGCGGCGAAACTCAAGCAACTTCTCCCCCCTGGTAAAGCTGTGCAGGTTAGAGAAATTGAGCGCGACCGCTATGGCCGGACTGTCGCTGAGTTGTACGTGGCGAATCAGTCAGTGAACCTCCAGATGGTCAAGCAGGGGCAGGCAGTTGTCTACCGGCAATATCTAAGCGGCTGTGCATCCACAAAGAATCAGTACCTTCAATCTGAGGCTCAAGCCAAGCAGAAGAAACTGGGATTCTGGAATCAGCCCAAGCCAGTCATGCCGTGGGATTTTAGGAAAGGACAATCAGCCAGCAATCAACCATCTTCTAGCCCCAAGCCCAAGCCAGCCCCATCTGCCCAACAAAACTGTAGTCCAGCTTATCCAGGCGTATGTATTCCCCCCGGCCCACCGGATTTGAATTGCCCAGATATCTCCTATCGGAATTTTAAGGTTCTGCCACCCGATCCGCACGGCTTCGACCGCGACAGTGACGGGGTTGGATGCGAAAAAAGGTAACAGTGCAGTGAGAAGCGATCGCGAGTTGAGCTTGATCCAAGGGTGCCTACCCCTCAGAAATACCAAGTTTTCTTAGTTCCAAGACCCAACGTTCTTTCCTTCTTGCATTCAGTAATTTCTTTTCAGCAATCAGCGGGGAGTAGCTTGCGATCGCGGGTTCTGCATGGGTTTGGGTTGAACAATCCCAAGAAGCGTCCCTTGACGCGAAAATTAAGACAAAGATCCAGACGTGTTAGCGCAGTTTCTCGCAACCAGATGGAAATTACCAATCAAGAGACCAAATAAAACATTGCCCGTAGTTTGAATAAAGCTTGAATTATTGGAGAATAACGCAAATGGCTTACGTTCATGAAATTAAGTTTTTTAATAAAAACAATAAACTATATGCAGCGTTATACGATAATCCACCAATCTTCTGCGAAGAGTTTTGGATTAAAAATGTTGGAATTGAAGATTTAGGAATTAAAACTTTACCGGAAAATATACAGCTTGATAAGAAGTATAAGGTTGAAGATTTGGGAGTAAAACCATTTTATGCCTCTAAGCCAACGTTTGATTTTCTTGATAAACTAGCTGAAATAGCTTGGAAAGAGGGGACAAGATTAGCCATTGGAACTTTTTACTTAAAGTGATTAATCAGCTAGAGACGATGATGCTACTGGCGTGGTTATAAAAATCTACCTAGGATTTCAAAGTTCTAACTCCCAATCCTCTGGGCAATAGAGTTAAATGCGAGAAGAGGTAATAGTGCAGTAAGGCGCGATCGCGAGTTGAGCTTGCTCCAAGGGTACCTACCCCTCAGAAATACCAAGTTTTTCTGCGATCGCGCGGTAAGTCGCACCCATGTTTTCTTGTTTCCAAGGGCCAACGTTTTTTCCTTCTTGCGTTTCCGAAATCAGCGGCGAGACTAATCTAGGGAATACAGGCAGTAACTCCATTCAAAGTGTGTTATCAGGAGCTTAGAGTGCGATCGCGGATTAATTCCCAGTTTGCACACCCTCAACTCTTCAGCCAAAGGCGGGGAAATAAAGGATTAGATTGAGCATTGGATGGTTTTTTGGGCTTCTCTAGAGATTTCTCCATTCGCATGGGAAGACTAGAAATATACAAGCCATTCAACAAAATTGGATTTCATGAAGAAATTCTTACTTCCCGCGATCGCAACAGTTCTAGTCACCCTTCCCGCGATCGCGGCTCCAGTTTGGGAGCTTGTGGGAAAAGCCGAAAACAGTCAACTGTACGTGGATAAGACTTCGGTTGTGAAGCGCGTCAGAGGGAAATCGACCCTTGCTTGGTACACTTCCCGCATATCCTATTCTTCCCCATCTCCCGAAGGTTGGAAAGAAATGATAATTTTCTCCTCTGCCAACTGTACTGCTCGTTTACAACGTCAACGAATGGTTGTTGTTTTCGATCAAACAGGAGAGGAAATCGGAAGAACTGAAGATGGAGATGCCGCACCATTGGTGGCGGTTCCGCGCGGAAGTGCGGCTGGCTCTGCCTTAAGTTACGCTTGCCGCTAGACACTAAATAAAAACCCTGGTTGAAAATGCCTGGGTTGACTATTGCATCGGAGAAACAATCTGTTAAGCAGCAGCTTCTTCGGCATTATTTTCTTGTGCCGAGGAGATGCCGATCATCTGTAATTTTTTGCGGCTCTTAGCATCTCTTCACGCGCACTATCTCCTAAAGAAAGCGAGGGAAGTAGCAACATCGTCGAATCAGCGAAGCGCTCCTTTTCGCGATCGCAAACAGCGCAGAAGATGACGGCTAGAAAGCGAGTTGTGCTACGAAACTAAAGAAAAAACATCTTGGGATAAAGTAAAAATGGATGAAGTTGTCAGAACAGTTGCTGCTCTGGGATTACCCGGTGTAATTCTCGTCATTACGATGGCTACTACAGGCTTTACGGGTGCCGCTGCAATTACAACAGCTCTAGCTTTCCTTGGTGGCCCCGCAGGGATGCTTGGTGGAATAGCAGCTCTTGGAGTTACGGGATTAGTTGCTCAAGCTCTGTCTACGGTCGGTATTTATGGTCTTTTGACTGAGGTGTATCGCTATCGAGCGCAATCAGCAGTACCAAGAAATTTGCTTTTAAGGGAAATTGATAACTTACCAATTATCGACATGAATTTGAGACGTCATCTCCGAGAGGTAGTTATCCAAAACAGCCATAACTAAGGCTAATTCATGCGGCGTACAACGGGTACAATCCTTAAATTGCGATCGCGCCTACTTTTTTAAATGCAGACACTGGGGCTAATCAACTCAAAAATCCAGATACTTGCTACTCCCATCTGATGGATTAGACTCCAGATAAATATTCGTTACCGAAATATTGGAATGCCCCAAACTGTCTCTAACCAAATGTAGCGGTGCGCCTTTGGTCAAAGCGTGTTGTGCGTGAGCGTGGCGAAGCCAATGCATTGATATTTTTGGATCTAGTCCAGCTTCTTCCAACGCTTTCTTGATAATTTTGTGCGCCGCTGTTCTTTCCAACCTTCGACCGCGACAACTCATAAAAACTGGCGTAGTTCCATCGGCTCCCTGCCGTATCGCTTCAAGTTCCAGCCATACTCGTAGCGGCACCAAGACAACTCTCATCTTGTGACCTTTACCTGTAATTTTGGCTTGTGCGCCACCGTCTGCTGTTTCGCTAAAATCGTTCCACACCAAGTTCAGTGCTTCAGAAATTCTCACGCCAGTTGAATAGATCAATTTAAGCAGGGCGCGATCGCGTGGCTGAAGTTGGTGGCAGTCGATTAGTTTAAAAACTTCACGCTCTCGTATAATCCGACCCGCAAGAATTGAATTCCCCTTGGGTATTCGCAAAGCAGCAGCAACATTAAAGCGAATGTAGTTCAGCTTCACACCGAAACTGAACAAACTTTTAATCGAATTAAGCTTCCGGCGCTGGGTGGATTCTTTTAGCCCCCGTTCCACCAGATGAGTCGAGTAACTTTGCAAGTCTTCCAGGGCAATTTGTAAGAGCGGTTTACCGATGAACTCGAACATAGCTTCTACATCTCGGCAGTAGCCTTGCTGCGTTCCGGATGGGCGATTGTGCAACCATATCTGGATTAACTTTTCGTCAGATGAGACGCGGGAAAGAATTATTTCATTCATAGCGGACGAGACGGGGAAGAAAGGGGGCTTATTCTTCCATGCAAACTGGCATTTCAACAAAAGTGCAGTTTTGTTGATTAATCGGCGACGGCATTTATCTTGCTGTTAATTCTGAGTCACCGATCGTTGTGCAATCACCTCAGCTAAATAGAGGGTGAATTCATTGTTGGTAATCGTTGGTGAACTTCAAATCAGAGATTTATCGCTGGTCGTTGATGCCTAGTGATGGTATTTGTTGGCAATTGATGATTACTTCGCGATCGCTGGCAAGCGCGATCGCACTGAATTGACGATTCAACCGCTTCTGTAATCTCCCTACCCCATCGGCTTAGCTTCACATTCAACTCTAGTGGGTTTGCGATTTACGGTAGCCTTTCAAAATTTTTATGATTCAGGACACACGCATCATCCTATTGAGCGTTTTTCCCAGTAGAGGCGATCGGGATCATCATGACTATCCGCGCACTCAAACTGAAGTTCACTCCAAGCAAGGCACTAAAAAAACAACTGGTGCTAATGTCCTGGGCAGCACGAGATTTAACCAATATTTTGGTTACTCACGCTCGATATATTAGAGAACACAAAGGTCTGGCGTGTGAGGTAGTTCCTGCTCAAGGTGATACCTGTACTCTTCAAACTTGGGATAGCGAAAGTAAAAAATGGATTGATGCTCCACGAGACGGTAAGGGTGTTAAGCACGCGATTGTCCCTTGTATGGTCACCCGAAAACCTAAAAAAGGGGAACTCAATAAGGCTAAACCACTCATCAAGTCGCACGGAGAGACTGCTGGACAATATTGGGATAAAGGACTCGCATGGGAAATTCTTCAAGCCCTTTACTCTGGTAAAAGTTGTCTCTGGCCTCGCACCACTACTAACCACATAGTCTCCAAAGGAAAGCGCAAAGGCTTAACAGAAGTCGTGGAAACTACGACTCAACAGAAGCCAAAAGCTGAGTATAGCCTGAGTGTCGAATATGATGGAAAACCTCATACAGTAACACTCAGTGCTAAAACAGTCGGGGTTATTACACGTAACTTTGACGGAAACTTCAAAAGTTTTTTGAGTAATCTCAGGCGCGGCGATCCAAATGCCAAACCGCCTTATAAACAGCGGAATTACGTTCCTGTTGCCTTCAATAAGGATGAAATTCGCTGGGAGGGAGAAGGTCTCAGACTCGGTTCCGTGTCAAAGAACAAACGACATCAAGGAATTACTATTGTCTTCCCAGCATTGAAAAAATTAAAGGGTCAACAGTTTCAAGATGCGAAAATTACCCGCTCCTTAAATGGTGAATACTGGCTGCATCTGACCCATGAAAACAATGTTGAAAAGAACCCCGAACTAACGGGAATTGGTGCAATCGATTTTGGGCAGAAGCGAGCCATTGTCATTGCTAACCAGAAGGGCGAAACGGCTACGATTTCTGGTAATAATATCTGCGCGGTTAAACGAGTCCGCGATCGCCGCCTAAGAGAGATTGGGCGTTTACGCAGTCGCACTTTGCGGGGGCAGGCTCGTCAGTACCTCAGCAAGGATGAGCAAGACAAAGCGCTAGAGAAGAACCGCATCAAGCCGGGGTCTGGAGAGAAATACGTTCGGAGCCTAGTTGCTCAAAGGCGACGGGACGGCAGAGACGGTCAAGGGCGAAACTTGGAAGCGATTGGGCAGAAACAACCAGAAGTTCCTCTTAGGAAGCGCTCTCGTCGGCAATTTAAGATACTCAAAGCATCTCGCAAACTCTCTGCACGGTCGCGTCGGGCGTTGGACTATGCCAACCATTGCGTCACTAGAGCAGCTGTAGACTGGGCGGTTGAAAACAAAATTGGCACCCTCTACGTTGGCGAACTTGACAACATTCCCAAGGGTAGAAAAAAGGGCAAGCGCCGGATGAAGCAGGTGAAGCGCAACAGCCTGTGGGAGTGGCCTACGCAAACAAAATATTTGGCGGATAAGCTCGTTGAAGCTGGTGGTATCGAGGTTAAGAAAGCCAGCGAGCGATTCACCTCTCAGAAATGTCCCCAATGTGGCACCCTCAATAAACCGAGGGGTCGCCGCTACCACTGCCGACCCAATAAAGGGGGATGCGGATGGAGAGGAGACAGAGACCAAGTAGGGGCAGTTAACTTCTTGAATACCTGCCTTGAACGGGATATCGGCGAACCGGGTAATTTAGTGCCGGGACGCAATTACATACTTCGCCTTTCGCCAGCAGCGCGAAAGCGAAAGAACCCACGGACTGCCCCAGCAGGACGGAAAATCCGCTCTGGTAAACCAGGGCGTGTGGGGACGCCGATTGGTCGGCCTGCTAGTGGGAGCAGACCCGCTAGCAGTTTTGAACCTGCGGAGGAAACAGCCAAAGGGCATCGCGTAAGCGATCGCAAGGACGAGGATGGCTCTGATTTGCACGCCCCTAGAACTGTCCGTACATCCCAACGCAAGGCGGGAATTGGGATCTATTCTAAAAAATTAGGTCTGATGCAGGTAAGTGCTGGTCCAGGGGACTGCGAAGAATCTCTCCCTGCTACATCTGGGATTGGTAACACCAGTAGCCAACCCTCAACCCTCAATACTGGGGCAATAGAAGCTGATTCAGGAATAACTCAGTGCGCGGATGTGGAGGTGTTTTCAAGCAACATCGCCGAAGAACAACCCAAAACTAGCTCTCGCAAAGGAAAGCGTAAGCCTATCACGAGTCAGAAGATTCGCGCTAAGTCAAAAACTCTTACTCCGTCCGAGGTTGGCAATAATCGCGAACCACCAACAAGGAAAAAGGCTGAATCTAAAATCCGCGCAAGGACTAAATCCGCGCAATCGGAATCTGCTATTCAGTTATCGCTTGACCTGTGGGGGACTGGGTCTGAAATTGATTCCTGAGACAGACTAAGGGTTGCAAGCTTAATATCAAAGGCATGACGCATCATCTGTGCAATCTGAAATTGATTCCTGAGACAGACTAAGGGTTGCAAGGTTGCATCGCACCTTGATTGGTGACGGTAGGCGATACTCTGAAATTGATTCCTGAGACAGACTAAGGGTTGCAAGGTATCCTTCAAGTCGCCACAAAATTGCGGCATCGTCTGAAATTGATTCCTGAGACAGACTAAGGGTTGCAAGTTCCCATTCTCGCGATCGCGTGCATCGCGACTTGCTGAGTCTGAAATTGATTCCTGAGACAGTTAAGGGTTGCAAGAACCGCTGTGGAAATTTAACGATACGGGATTGATTTTTCTGAAATTAATTCCTGAGACAGCTAAGGGTTGCAAGGCGCACAGTATAGACAGCTCTGATATCTGGGTATATCTGAAATTGATTCCTAAGACAGCTAAGGGTTGCAAGGTTGCGAAGTTCTGTTGCCATGCCCCCAATTTTCGTCTGAAATTGATTCCTGAGACAGCTAAGGGTTGCAAGGTGTATTCCGACTTATCGCCCTCCGTGCCCATTTGTCTGAAATTGATTCCTGAGACAGCTAAGGGTTGCAAGAACCCTCTGATGAATTTATCAGAAGGTTCCAATTCCTAAAATTAATTTCTGGGATAGCTAAGGGTTACAAGAGATTTAAGTCGTCTTCTGCTTCTGTTGGAGCGCTTGGGGTCATCAAGTGATTGTGCCTCACCCAATCGACTGCAATCGCCAATCACGCGACCGTCCTTCAACGCTCTTTTCAACGACTGATCACTTCCTCCAGTTCGTACCAGTTCCCAATCTCCGAAAGCGATATATGCCAGCCACGAGCCGTTTTCAGGAAATTCCCAGACTGAGTGACTACCCAATCGGTCGCTCCCTTCTCGAATCCCCTGATAGTCCGCAGCGCGCGCCCCACGAGCGATTGAGAGTGCAATTCAGTCTCCACGCCTCGCTTGACTTCTCTTTTCAAATCCAAGTTGGACATGACAGCCTTTTTATTTAAACAAATGGGCGCGTCATGTCCAAGCTCAGATACTTGCTGGTTGTGGATCTCAGCGTATTTCCTACTCAAAGCGTCAAGGACTGAAATTCTGTCCGGATCTAACAACTGCTCTTGGTCAAGTCGGTAATACCTGGTGTTGCCAGACTTGCGATCGCAGACCAACCTGAGTCCTACCTTCTTCAGCAGTCGGTTAATCAAATCTATAGCGTCGGTCTTGGCAGTGACCGTAACGTTAAGCGCCGTGTAAAGTCGATGTCGCATGAAGTAAGCACGTTGCAAGAACTCTTGAATATCTGCATCGGCTGCGGTGTAGTCTCGCTCTGGGTCAATTAAACTAAGCAGTCCTACATCTTTGAGTGTTTTAACTTGGGCGCTATAAGTACGGACATCTGCAATGAAGGCGATACCTTGCGAGAATTGCTTAAGCTTGTGCCGCCATTCTCGCCGATCCAATTCTTGCGTCTTGTCCTCGTTCACTAGCATCCAATAAAGTTTTACAAAGTTTAGCCAGCGCCGTCTGTTTTCAATGACTGCCTTGCGGATAAATTGTGGTGTCAAATCAACGCCTGGAAGTTCGTTTTTCAGGAATGCCTTATCTGCCTTGTGTCTGTCTTCTTCTGTGGAGTTAGAATTACTCATAATGGCTTGAGCTTCTTCCAAGGAAATATCCTCAGCTTCTGACTTAGCGATAGATTCCTCATCCTTGAGTTCGTCCTTGGCACCAGCGATCGCATCTCCAAACCGTGTAGGATTACCTTCAAAGCAACATAGGACGTGTCCTTCTTCTTCTAGTTCTTGCTTAAGTTGAACTGCTAGCTGAGACAAGCCAAAATTACGGCGGGCTTTTAATTTGGCATAGAGGTCAATATGCGGGTTATCCCAGGTTTTGGTTTCTGGGTTCCACAGCCGATTTAATGCTTCCAGAATTTCTCCGTCTTCAGCTCCCTCTCCAGCAATATTCTTGGCTAGGTCAAAAATATTTATCGAGGTTTCGGAGTGGAACTTCATTAACTGCCGCTTAACTACTTCAGGCAGAAACGATTTGTAACCTGAAATGTCGTGGCTAGCATCCTTAGCCCAAACAAGACGGGGCACAGGTTGTCTGACTCTTGCTAACATCTGCCGACATTGGGACGGTTCTAAAGAACCGAAAAATAAACCAAAAACTTCCTCAAAATATTCAATAGTAATCGATACTCCAACGCCCATTGACGGTGTATAAATTAGTAAATCTGGTTGCAGAGTTTCAATGCTTTGGTTGGCGTCCTTAACAAAATCCCGTCCCCAAGCTTCCTGCGTAGTTTTTCGGTCTATCCGAATAATTTTGGCGTCTGGCTTCCACTTCAATGCCGCTTGTTCCAAAGCTTCTGCTTCAAGCTGGCTATCAGTTGCCACCGTTGTTTTTATACCGTGTTCTAGATTCTGAAAAATCAAATCTTCTACATCGCCATGCTTACCCGTGTAGAATTCAACATCCCAAGGTTTGCCCTTATGAACGTTGACTACGGTGAAGACAGGCGCATCAGGAGCAAGTTTTTTGACATAATCAACCGAAACATCAGTTAGGTCAGCATCACTCAAAATTACCAGTCCTTCGCTGCCCAAAACTTCCTGAATTTTTTTGGAAAAAGTATCAAGGATAAATGGGCGTTTTTCTTTGCAAGTTGATGAAGTCGCAACGTGAGAGAATCCCAGTTCTGATTCGTCGATTATGACAACGGCATGACTTAAATTTTTAGGTAGAATCTTCCAGAGTGAATCCCAGCACAATGCCAATGTTTCTTCGTGCTGTCGCATCTGATTGGTAAGCGTATAGTTACCAGCCACACCTGATTCATCAATCCAAGTGATGTCCCACTTGGAAGCCTGTTCCCGACCAAGGGCGATGCGAGGGGTAATAGATACCACTGGACGGTTTTGAACCTTGTATTGGGCGATTAAGCTCTCAATCAAGGTTGATTTGCCACTGCCCTTCCGTGCTTTAAGTGCAATAATTCCCTGGCTTGGGAGCTGCTGAATTAAAGTATCGATAGGTAGGTATTCGCAATCTAGCAGGATGTTAATTGGGTAGGTTAAAGTGTTGAGTTTTTTCTGGGCATCGAAAACCTTCTGCCAGAATTGTTCTTTCTCTGCCAGCTCAAAAAATTCTTTTGGCGTCAGGTAGGCGATTGCGTCAAGATTAGTTAGTTCATCTATGTCCGGCTGACATTTTTGAATTTGTCCCCACCAGGCGATCCGGACTTCGTATCCCCATTCGGTAACAAGCTCGATAGTGCGCTCATATTGGCGCAGAACCGACTTATTTAGGACTGCTCCACCGTCTGGGTAAAGGTCAATTGTTTTTGTCCCCAGTTCGGTTGAAAGTTGATCGAGATTAGCTTTCAACTGTTTAGGACTGCTAGCAAAGCATCCGCCAGCGGCACCCAAGAAAACCTGATTTAAATGCTGGGCAGCGATGCAAGGTTTGAGCAGTCCTTCACCCATTCCAATGCTGTTGCGCTTCGCTCCCTGCAACGGGCGACAGCAGCTGATGGGTATTTCTCCGGTCGGTAGATGAGAGGAAAATTTTGATTTAAGCCAGCGATATTTACTTTTGGTGGCACCATCCAGACGAATCTGCATTCCCAGAATTCGTCCTTGGGTGTCCCAAGCGGGAATTAAAATTCCTCTAGCCGAGACAAACAAATGATTTCCATCCCAACTGACACCAGCGAGTCGCGACGAGATATTTTGCAGCGGTTGATTGGGTACGGCAGAACGGAACAGTCCACTTTTAATCTGAGCGTCGTCTAAACCGCGAGCGCGTAAATTTTGATAGTGGTCATCTGCTAAGGACAAATGCAACAGCAGTTTCCGATTTTCAGCGCTGCGCTCGTCAATCGGAAGTGATTCATTGAGTTTTGAAAGTTCTTTCTCCTGTTCGCGCTGACGGCGGCGGTTGTATTCCTCAGCAATATCCTGCCAGCTCTTGCCGCTTGTACCGTTATCTGGCGCATAAACGCCCCAAACTGCATCCTTGGTGGATTTGATGCGCTTCCATCCGGTGACACCAGCATCACTGTCGATGTAGCTATGGCATAAAGCCAAAGTATCAACCTGGCGACAATCTCCGGAGGTATCGCCACAAATGGAGCAAGGGCTAGTGCGTTTGGTAGGGACAAACTTAGTCATTCCTCCCTCCAGCCACGCCTAAACAATCGCAATTAATGCAGCGCACGCTGGCTTGGAGAGTTGGCGCGATCGCCGGAACGATTATGCTTTCACAACAACCACAAAACCAGCAAGGATTTGTTTTCTCAAGCAGCCCTAACAGAGGAGGCGTTGATATATTTCTGATACGGCTGGAAAGTTTTACGGTTGCCGCTTTGGTGCTAGGTTGGCGCTGAGTCGGGGTTGATTTTAACAGAGGTGATGCAGTCATACCCCGCACCCCCTCTGTAAATCCTGTGCAAGATTCAGGCAGAAAAGCTGCGTTTCTTCACCGAGAAAATTTAAGTTCTCTAGATGCTCCAAGCAATCTGTGAGGCGTTGCTCTGCGAGTGCTTCCTGAAGTTGTTGCTGTGATGCCTTAGCGCTGTCTTGGTGCCGCGTTCCTTCGGTTGTTGCGTGTGGCGATGGTTTTTCAATCGTACCCTGGCTCAAATTTAAGCGAGGCGTAAACGACGATTGCGCTGAAGTAGCCGAAAATCTGGACTTCCCCTCTGTTTCCGGGGTAAGATTGATACTAATATTTTTCATTGGAGCTGCCCTTAGTGAAGTTGAGGCGGCTCTTTTGCTTTTGTCCTGGGAGTGAAAACGCTGTTACAGTGAAATTAAGATTTGTTTGGTCTGGTGACTCAATGAGCCTTCTGGGGAAGCAGTTAGCGTAGTGTTAGCGTTTTCACTTTAGGATTTGCAAAGAGTCGCCAGATTTTTCTTATGAAGAAATCTTTTGATGTGAGCCTTTGCTGAAAAGCTCCACAGTACCCTTGTTTTGAGTAGCTTGGGCTTTATCCTGCCTCAGCTTTAGCAGTGACGCGCCGTTTGTGCCGTGCAGTCAGAGAATTGAGCATAGTGTTAAATAGCGATTTCCTTATGAAGTAATAATTACAAATCCCTACCAGCATCAAGCTGATAGGGTTTTTCGTTTTGCCTGCTTATTGGGTTTCTCAATAGTAGATATGTAGGTTAAAAGTGCTTCGCGGATTAATTCAGAGCGTTTAATCCTTTTCCTTTTCGCTACCGACTTCAATTTTTTGGCGAGAGACGGGGTTACTCGCTGGCTTAGCTGGATTTCATTTCGTTCCATAGTGAGCCTATCCGGGATGCATTCAGTAGTTCAATCTATAACACAGTAGTGACGCAATTGTGCTACGGGTATTCTAGCCCAAATTTTTTAAAAAGTTGCCTACTATGCCTACCATATTATTCCGCCCTACCTTATTTACAAGAGGGAGTATAACACTTTTTGCAATCCTCAAACCCTTTGCCCCGTCTAGTCTGCGCCATTGAAACTCGTTGTATTTTTGGCTGTAACTAAGTGTTACTAGTAGTAACTCATAGTTACAAAAACTTTTTGCTGCCCCCCATGATTTGGAATATCTAAAAAATGTTCCCAACCAGTTACAAAAAAGTTTTCTTGTTTTGATGGGTAGCTAATTGTAATTTTGTATTGTACTTTTGTACGAATGTACATTACTTTCCTTTGGAACGACTTGCCGGAGCAATTAAACTGTTTAACTTTTTTTCGACAGCTTCTAGCCTTACTTTGAGGTGTTCTAGCTCGTTTTCAATTTTCGGAGATGACGTTTCCCCTAAATAAAGTTCTACCGCTTCCAATAGAACTTGAGAGCGAGTTCTGCTGAGCTTCTTTGCGATCGCATCAATTTTTTTTAAATAATCATTCGGCAATCTTACGCCAACAGTTGTTTTTTCCATAATGCGCTTGTTAACGTTGTTAACCAATTTTAACGTATCTTGTTAAATTCTGAAAGTGGACGTTAGTTTTGCGGTTTAAGCTAAACCGCTTTTTATTTACAAAGTAAACGAGTTAAATTCCTGGCCTATTTAAAAAGATAAATTTTAATAGCCTATTGATTCATGAAAATCTTGCTGGGTAAAAATTTTAGGTTTTTTGAAAAGTAAATGAGTTTTTTTGCGCTTGTTATCTCAAAGCGTTAACAAAAGGTTATTGCCTCAGAAATAAATGCAAGTCTCATTGTAATGAGCGGCTTCTTTAGGAAAATTTAAAAGTGATTACTAAAGAAAAGCAATTTACGGGAAAAGACTTTGTTAACGGTTTGGAGCCAAGTAAGTAAATTTATCGAATCGGAAAGAAACGTACTTGCCTAGTAAAGAGCAGAGGATAATGGAGGCGTGATCGCGTCATTGTTTTCATTGTCTTGAACAGCCGATCCAGCAAACGCTGCTATACGTTGCTTTTATCAGGTCGTTGAGGATCGCAAGCTTTTTTCCAGGCAGACAAAAAGCGATTGCATCAATGCTGACAGCATTAGCTGCTTCGCAAAAGTGTGTGATCGCGGCTTGAGTCCTAAGCCACTGGTGTTTCTTTCGGTTCCTTTGGCTTCTTCTCAAAAACCTGAATGGCTGGCTCGTTCAGAACAAAGCCTCGATCTGTGGGTTCGCCCATCTTTCCTGCGATCGCAGCAACCCACATCGGGTAATCAGTTTGTGCCTGTTCTAACTTCTTAAAGACTTTGGGCTTTACAGTTACGCTGACAATCTGCCCATCGCAGTCAATCTCGAAAGACTTCCAGCCGTTCTCAACTGTCTTCACGTCAGCTGGGAACTCCGAAATCTTTATGGTTAGCTCAAGCTTTCCTTGCGTTGTCATAAAGTGTGATCTCTCCTATGTAAATGCGATGCGGATACTCTAGTCGCTAGTCCCTGAAGCGCGTGATCGCTCCTCGTCATTTCCATCCCAACCTTCCAGAATCTGCGCGATTACTTCCACGACCTCAAGCCAATGCTCGAATGGTTCGCCCTCTGAATGCTGCCAGCCAGCGCGGTTTTGGCAGTAGCGCTGCACGGCTGCAAGTACAGCAGGAACCCCGGCATCATGGCAGAGGCAGCTGATTTCTTGGTAGATTCGATTGCCTTCCATCGTCACTCCTTACCTTTGGCGGGGGAGGAAGTTTTATTTTTTTTTGGTAGGTGTAGGGGCTTCGTTATCTATTAGCCACTGCTCCACCAATTCCCGCAGAACATCACCCATGTCACGACCCTGCAAGGCACAGGTTGCCTTAAAACGCGCTCGGACTGCTTCGGGGACTCGCCCTCGAATAAATACTTCCTTCTCCGTTTCTGGCACAAATTCAAGCTCATATATTCCTTCTATATCTTCCCATTGCTAAAAATCTTTTTGTAAAAAGTGCTTTATTGCTATTTTGCTTTTGTGCCTTTGTGCTATCGTAGCAAACATAGACCAAAAACGCCCAAAACACTCACCGCACAACAAAAATCAGGTGAGATTGGGCGACAAAGTTTTCTTGTCACAAATCATCTCAACCGCAGACAGCAAGCGGGATAGACGGATTTAACCTTAAAGATTTGGAGGAATTGAGCAATGGTAATGACGCAGCCAACGCAGGCTGACCTGACCCGGAGTACCCCAGCAATCGCTGTCGGAGTCGATAACGGGGCAGGATTAGTAAAACTGGTCTTCGGTAGTGGCAGTCAGCAAATGAAAGTTCGCACTCCCTCAAAAGTCCTGGAAATTAAAGAAGAATTGCACGATGTTCTTACTTCAAAAGAAGGTGGGCATTTCTTCTACCACTCAGGTGACAGAGAAGACTTAATTGGGCGAGAATTCTTAACCGGAACGCTAGCTGCATGGAAAGCACCAACTACTCACATTAAGTTGAGTGACAACCCAGCGCTAAAAGTTGAATATGCCCTACATACCTTGCTAGGAGGGCTGGCTACCTTGCCTTTCCGCCCAGAGTGGAACTTGCATTTAGTGCTGTCCATTCACAACAAGCAAGTGTTTCAGGCCCCATTGATGAAGAAAACATCAGGAACTCACGTTATTAGTTTCAATGGCAAAAATACGCCGCACTCGCTGGTAAATCTCAAGGTGAGTTTGGTCGCTCCTGAAGGCGCAGGTTCCTATGGTTATTGTGTTTCATCGAAACCCGAACCATTAATTGATAGAACGGCTCACGCTATTGCATTTGACTTCGGGACTTCTACAGTTATCCCAACTGTTTTCGCTCCAGGTGGTGCAATCATCCATCGTCAAGTTTTAGAGGTTGGTGGATGTATTGACCTTCTAGATGCGATCGCATCTGATAGCGAACTCATTCAGTTCTTGGGTTCTGGGAAGGCAGGCAATGTCGAGACAATTCGGCAGGGAATTGAATTTGGAAGTTTCCAATATGGCACCCGTAACTTCAACTTCCGCAGCATTTACGCCCGTCATCTCAAGGCGTGGTTAACCGATCGTCTGCGTCTCGCCTTCAAAGAAGTAGCCGAATGGCGGGATGCAGCATCAAGCCTTGTGGCATGGGGTGGAGGTGTTGAGCTTCCTGGGGTTGTAAAGATGCTTGCCACTCAAGGTATTACCGCCGTTCCACAGGGTTGCTGGGCTAACGCCATCGGGTTGCAACGGATGGCAGAAGGGCGGTTAGCGAGAGGGAAATAAACGATGGCAGAAAATACCAGAGTTCGAGTTGAACCCGACATTGAGCAGTATCTCAAGTCCCAATCTGAGCGGGTACTGGGTAAGCCAGTTGAACTGGTTACAGGGCCAGACCTAACTACATTGACAAATCGGCTTTTGTACGAACACAGAGTTGCTAGTCAGATGGCGAAGCAAGTCCCATTCGCAAAACTTTTTAGTTGGGTAATGGGCTTAGTTCCCAGCAGCGGCAGCAAAGTCGTTTCGCTTCCCCAACAAAGCTCCTCACCAGCATTGAAACCTCAAGAGCCAGATAGCTTTGATTTTGATGCTGAGCTGGGTGAGCTGTATGCAGAAGATGCGGCATAAATCCCGCATAACATGATTGATCATCAGGATTGCATCAATCAAAACAACCTAATCAAGTTTGAAAGATGCAATACGCAAGCAATTTTCCGCAACCCAAATATCCGCTTGGTAGTGAGGTTTTAGTTAGATTTGACGACTCAATCGGTCATACTCCATACGTTAGCAGGCGGTTAGTTGTCGGAGTTCTCCTGAATCCGGATCTGAAACATTTTCAATGCAACGGCTGGATGTACCTTGTCGAAGATCGTGAGGCAAATGATTCCCCATCCCAAAGCCTTGCACCTGAAAACGACCTGAGCCTACCCGTGCCCGAAGCTCAGCTTCCAAATTTTCTGGAGACGATTGTTACTCAGCTAGAACTTCTTCAAAGTAGTGCCGAGACGTGGGAGAAGAATTCACAATCCGATCTTCTCGATCGCTTAGATGAAATCCAGTCCCATGTCGTGACCATTTTGAAGACCCTACGACCGAAGGGTGTCGTGCAATCTTCCGAAAATCCTGCTACCTCGATCGACCAAAACTAAAAATTTTTGTCAGTATCCAGCGGTTCAAGTTTCCAGGCTTCACGCCGCTGGCACTGGCTCACATAACCAAAGTAATGGAGCAATTTCAATCATGACAGATTCTTTTGAAGTGGGATTCCCCGATGGGCAGTACATCGCGCACGGGGTTGATCTAAAGGCAGCCCTTGAATTAGCCGACGCCTTCCACAAGAACCTCGATCCACAGCCAATTATCGATGGCATTGCAGACCCAGAAGTTCGGGCAGTGGCACAGCGCATCAGCAATAGTCTTACCAATCATCCAGCGAGGGGGCAAAGAAACTTACCCGACTGCGTGAACTGGGGCTATGTTAAAGAGCGCGTCCGCCGCTACAACCAAAAGCCCTCAGATGACTTGCTGTACAGGATTGGTACTCACGTCGATGCTCTGACACCAGAAGACCAAGATTTGATTCGGTGCCAGCAGCAGGGTTATTTGAATCCAGAACAACGCTTTCGCGTACTAAACTGGATCGCTTGTCATTCGCTTGAAATTGAAGGTGACTTGGCGCTACTCATCTTCGGGCGAGAACAACTATCTGAATGGTTGGGGCGATCGCGGAAAAGTTATCCAAACTTTGAGTTTTACTTGGCGTTTGAATTTCAGCCAAAGCAGGAATCGGGATGGGATTCAGGTATTAACTTCACGATGCACTGGATTCCACAAACAGGGGCACCACAACCGAGTAGCGAATGTGATTTCGCATGGTCGCTCTATTGGGAATCGGGCGATATGTTTTGGGCTGATTGGATGCCCGGTGGCAATCAGTTTGATTTCTGCCTGGACTGCTATCCCAACCAAGAAAGCTTCGCAACACCTAACTCTTTTTGTGAGGGAGGCGATAGGTATACAACCCTCACCGACGAAGAAGCAGGTTTGATGTCTGTCGCTCAAGTCCTAGGGCATTTCGCGGCAGTTTTGGCTTGAAGAATCATGAAATACGCGATCACGCTTGCAATCGGAGGGATTCTCTTGACTCCTGGCTTTCATCCAGGCAGCGCCAGAATGCCCTTCTAACGAATCACAAAAAGGATGCACACGCAGAGGAATCACAGATGAAAGAAGCAACTTGTTTAACTCTAGTTCTCGGCGGGTTAGGGCTGTTCTTCTGGATGAAGCCATCCCAACCGGACAACAAGGATTTAATCATTCAGCAACAAGAGCAGCAAATTCAACAGCTTCAAGCTGAACAGCGCGGTATGGAAAGAGCGCTGGGCTTAAGTCGATAAACAATCAAGTCAGTTCGCCTTCCAAACAAGAGGGCGAACTGACTTGTCAGCGCTTCGCGATCGCACTTCACTACCAAGGAATTAACTCATGGAATTTGCATCAAATAAAAGCACCGCGATTGTCAAATATCAAGGGAAAAAATCTGGCATCCACAAGGTACACGCGCTAGATAAAAACCTTGTCGGTTTGACCAAAAACTATTTTGACATTGACCTCGAACAACTCCCGAACATGACTGACCAGCAGCTTGCAGAATATGCAGACCGAGCCGCTGCGATGGAGCGACTGATTGAAGTGTTACCCATCCTCGAAAAACACTTCAAAACCTTAATTGAAGGACAAGTTGCTTACGAACAATTTGTTGCAGAAGTCCAAAAGGATGCTGCCTCTGCCGCCAAGAAAATTGACCAACAGATTCTCAATGTATTCCTCGCCGGAAAGGGCTACCAGCAGCACGTTCGGCTGATGGGAGAGAAAGCCCAGAATGGAATCCGGCTGTTAGATGCAGAGGGACGCAGCGCATTAACCTTGGAGCGAATGGATTTCCAGACAGCGCTGCAAATTGTGGCACGTCGGCACCAAAGCGGCGCACGTCGCATTCAAGAAAAGATTCCTCAAATGGAGCGGCGAGAAGCGATTGCTGAACAGATAAGGAAAGAGAGGGAGGAGCGCAAGGATTTAATCACTAATGGCTCCCGTTCCTCCCAGAAGAAAGGATTCTGGCAAGGTGTTGGTGATTGGTTTTCAGGCAAATAACTCGTGGTGAAGCTGATGCTTAATTTCAACAATCGTCAGCCTCACCACGAGGCTGATTTTTTTCAGGAAGAAACCCCCGAAACGAATCAAATTCGCTTTTATAAAGCGACCGGGAATTTATCAGAATTCGGGTTGTATTTCAGCGGCGGCTTAGCATTGGCGCTGCTTTCCAGATTGATTCCAGGGATGTTGATTGCCTACGGGATGCTACTCGCGATCGCATCTGGTTACATTGCCCTCGCGGTAAGAGGGGACAAGCGGGAAGGCGCAGTTATCGGATTAGCGATCGCGGCTTCGACCGTTGCCGGATTCTGGGATGCAATTACCAGTCTGATTGCAATGGTGAACCCGCTTGTTTGGATTGGAATTGGACTGGCATTGTTCGCGATCGCCTTATCAATAATTCTCAGGAGGACAGGGCGATGAATCCCAAATTAATGATGTTGTCTGCTTTGGGATTGGGTCTAGTTGGTTCCGCTGTTGGGACACAAGGAAACTTTGACGGCAAACTTCACTACTGTCAACCAGTCGCCAACGGTTGTATAGAGGCTTCTAGACCTGACTGGATGCAGCCCCCCAATATTGCCGTCAACGTGCGACGAACCCCTGGTGTTGGAGGTTGGAAACTAGGCGGCGCGTTCCTTGCTGTTGCAGGTTTTGGAGTGTCGATGAGTTTAGCGCGAAGTCTCTCGTGCCAGGAATCCAAGCATCAGAAATACCAAACTATTTGGGAGGGAGTTAACCTACAAAAACTCAAGGTACAAGCACAAGCAGAGCTGGAAGTTTTTAACCAACAAGTGATGATTCAAGCAGCTGAGCAATCCTATACTGCATTGGCACCCTATCAAGAGTCGCTGGAAGCAGAAGTTCTGGAAGAGGGTCAAGCGCCAATGGCTCAGGATATACCTGCTCAGCAGCCAATCACTGATTCTCCTCAACCTCAATCCTCAGAAGATTCACCCGGTGGACTCTTGAATAAAGATTCTGAAGCGATTGGAATGGCGATTTTAGATGGGCTAGTAGGTTCTCGTCGCTCAAGCTTGATTGTGGGCGGCACCGGCGCAGGTAAATCAATCACAGAAACATATCTCCTCACCAAATTTCAAGAGCGTTACCCAGAGGCAGAAGTTTGGGCGATCGCGCAGAAGAATGATTCGTTCTGTGGGTTGGATAAAAAAGGACGAGTAATTTTATTTGATGCGCTTGACCCATCAGCCGCATTGAGAGGGATTGACCATATTCACAGCATTTACGACAAACGCCGCCGGTTGCCTGAAAGCGCTAGAACTGACTTGCAACCAGTGCGTCTGATTCTCGCGGATTGGCTCAGTATCAACCAATCCCTAGAGGAATTAAGGAACGAGGAACCCGTTAAAAGCTCCAAATACTTAACCAAGCTGGCAGACATCATCTACAACGGACGCGAGCTAAACGTTTGTTTACTGGTTGATTTGCAGAGTTTTAATTTAGCTGCCATTGGGATGAAAGCAGACCGTAATAGCCGCAAGAACTTTAACCTCGTTGGGTTGGGAAACTACTCAGTAGATGAGTTTGGCAGCATTAACGAATCTTACGGGGTGTTGTCCAACATGATTGGCAATAAAGATATGGTTGCTGAAGAAGATGAGCGGTCGGCGCTACTGGCAACGTTTAAGGAACTTAAACCGATATCTAGGGACAACCAGCGCCCAATCATCTTCACCACCCTGGAGCCTGCCAGGGTAGCTTTACTTCCGGACTTGCGACACTACAAACCCGGTCAATCGGTACGGATGAAATTGGAAGGATATACCCCCGAATACCTGAATCGAATCTTGAGTCTTGAGTTTGACATTGACACTCCGGCACAAGCGGAAGAACCCATCGCGGCAGGAATAACTCGCGACAATACTCAAGCCAAAGAAGTTCTGAAAAGTTGGTTCGCTGGCAAAGGGTGGGTAAAGATTCACCGAGCGCGGTCAATGTGCAAACAACTTCAAAAGTTCACCAGGGATTCGGACGAGGTTAGGGCACTGATAGAGGAACTGGTCACGGAGGAATTGGTAAACGTAAATGATTCTGACGAATTTAACGTAGACGTGACCGCGTAACCAGACGTGAGGAATCAGCTCAAAAAACCATAAATTAGCTATTCGGTAACGTGCGGTCACTTTGGTCACGCCCTTGATATATAAGGGTCACAGTGGTCACGCTATCCGGTAACGCTCGTGATCCGCGATCGCAAAAATCGACAACCAACAGACAATTTATAAAGGCAATCGCCATGACACAACCCAAACCCAAACGAGCGCTCAGGGGCGCTGCCCTGCAAGGACACCTGAGAAAAGAGTTCAAATCGCTGGAAGACTTCCACGCCGAAACCTTAAGACTAGAAGCAGAAGTGAGACTCGCAAGACGGGAAAGGAACCCGCTCTATCGTTCAGCCCAATGCCTAGGCTGGGGTGTATTCGTGGCGTCGTTGATCGGGAGTATCGCGTTGTTTATCCAGCCTGGACAGATTAAAGCTGCTTTGATGCTTGGCTTTGCGCTGGGAACCAGTGGATCGGCATTGGAGCGTAGGGAGTAGAATCCCACTCGTCTGAGTCATTGGAAAGCCCCTGCTGTTTTCGAGCGGGGCTTTTTATTGGTTATTGGCTGGCGAGATCGCAACTGACCAACTCTTGTCACAACTGTTACAGCGCCAGCGCTGGGAGATGGGGATGCCGTCCTTGCTTTTGCGGACGCCATTATTCCGAATCCTCACTGCCTCCCCACAGTTTGGGCAGGGGGGCTTGTCCATTACTTCATCTGGCTCAGTTAGCTCGACCTGTACGGGATTCGTAGAGACGATCCCCTCTTGGTTTGAAATCTCGCTTTCAGAAGCCGCTTGGGTTTCAGATTCTAGGTTGAAAAGTTTGAGCCGAGCCGCGTCTAGCCTACGCTGGATATCTTCCTTCTCTGCCTCAGTATCAACTAATTTCTTCCTGACCTCCGTGAGCTTAACCCGCAGCTCCTGATTGCGCTGCTCCAGATCCTGAATTTTGGCATTCCGTTCGATTACAGCTTCGGTTGTCCCTTGTTGCCTGAGAGATTCGTTCTCGATTCTCAGGCGACTAACTCCCCCAAGCGATCGCGAATCATCCTTTCAATTAAATCTTCTAGCCCATCAATATCAGTCGTTGTAATACGAGAATGTTTTGCGTTTTGTCTTGCTTGCTCTGCTACTTCCAAGACATTCTCACCCTTCTCCATTGCTGCTAGGGAGTATTGCAGCAGGTTGACAATCACTTTCGTTTCCGTAGTATCCCCTGCTTCTGCTAGCGCCGCTACGCGGTCTAAGAGGTCAACTGGCAACCGATAGGATTTTGATTTAGTTTCCATGTCTTGCGTCTTGCATTGATGTCTTACCTGTCATCTTATCGCGCTGCACGGCGTTTGCAAGACGTATCAGCAAGACACGGTTTCTAGAGCTACTGATATATGCCTAACTGATGTAAGACAAACCTGTATTGCATTTGTTTTGCTGTCTTGCTAGTATGTATTACATAGATCCGGGAAACGCCCAAACATCCGCCCCACAGAACCTTGACAATCCAACCCCAAGTAAAGTGACCTAGCAAAAGCCTTGTGTCCAAAATTTAAGGGCAATCGCGCTCCGTCCAAAGAAAGCGATTGCCCCAAATTACAACCCCTAGAAGGAGTTACACATCCAATGTTATTTCAATCCGACATCGAAATTCTGAAATCTGAAATCACCAACTTTGAGGCAATCATCGCCACTCGCCGCGCCCGCATCGAACAACTGAACTACGCCGAAACCGTTGCGGATGGAGCAATCCAGTCGCTACAGGATGCCGTTACCAAATTTCAGGAGCTGGCACCGGACGCGATCGCTACCTTGAAGTCCGCCGTCTTGGGATTGTTTGGTGGTAACGACAGCAGCGACGGCGATGACCCAGCGCCAGATCCAGACCCGACGCCCAACGATGACCTGACAGAGATTGAGCAGTGGGAAGAGGACAATGGCATCCTGACAAATATAGATGGGGATGACGATTTAGCCGTGCCCGTGGACGAGGAGACTATCCCGCCTGTCAATGCTGCTGCCACGGATGAGCCAAGCGATAGCTACGCTGACCAATCGGTTCGCCCTTACGTTGAAATGCTATCCCTGAACGAGACAGTCGCCTACCAGCGGAAGCGCGACGG